>JBARYA010000149.1:0-10741 GCA_049647625.1 Microbacteriaceae bacterium | reverse complement strand
GAACGGCAGATCTTCAGAGATGACGCCTGGTCGAGAGACAATATGCGCGCCGAACTCACGAATCCCTGGGGAAAATATCTGGTGGCCTATGCCGATGGGCAAAACGACATTGTTCTTGGGTACCTCGGGCTGTATTTGCCAGACTCCGAACAGGCCGATGTGCAAACCATAGCGCTCGCTGAGGATGCGCGAGGGCAGGGGCTTGGACGCTATCTGATGCAGACCGGCATGGAAATCGCGCGCCAACACGGGGCTCGGGAAATCTTGCTTGAGGTGCGAGCCGATAATCCGGTGGCTGAAGGGCTCTATCGCTCTCTCGGTTTTGAACAGATTTCTGTGCGGAAAAATTACTACGGTGGCATCGTTGATGCGCTCATAATGCGAGCTGAGCTCAAAGAACCAAACACAACTCCCACCGCGACCCCAGCAGTGGAGCTCAGCCCATTTCCGAGCCAAAAGATCATTCTTGGCATCGAGTCCAGCTGTGATGAAACCGGTGTTGGAATTGTGCGGGGAAATACCATCCTCGCCAATGTTGTTGCTTCATCGATGGATGAGCACGCACGTTTTGGTGGGGTGGTACCTGAGATTGCTGCCCGCGCCCACCTTGAGTCGATTGACCAGGTCATTAACGCTGCTCTTGAGGCAGCGGGCCTCGACCTCGATGATATTGATGCCCTCGCGGTTACCGCAGGTCCCGGACTTGCCGGAGCGCTCATGGTCGGCGTTGCCGCCGCCAAGGGTTTGAGCGCGGCTACCGGATTGCCACTCTATGCGGTCAACCATCTGGTGGGCCACGTCGCTGCCGATACTTTGCAATCAGAGGCAAGCGCTCCGGCCGGTACCGGCGAATTGCAATTACCCATTATTGCGCTCTTGGTCTCTGGCGGACATACCGAACTCCTCCTGGTCAATGATCTATTGGATGATGTGCAACTCCTCGGGGAAACAATCGATGACGCTGCCGGAGAGGCCTTCGATAAGGTGGCCCGGATGTTAGGGCTTGGATATCCGGGAGGTCCGGTGGTCGATCAGGCCGCCAAGCACGGTGACCCGAAAGCCATTCGATTCCCACGTGGTCTCAGCCTCCCCAAAGACCTGCAGAAGCATCGCCATGATTTCTCCTTCTCCGGTCTCAAGACCGCCGTTGCCAGGTATCTTGAAGCAGAAAGCGATGCGGGTAGACAGTTCAATGTTCCTGATGTGGCCGCCAGTTTCAGTGAGGCCGTTGTTGACGTTTTGGCGACAAAAGCGCTCGCAGCCTGTGTTGATCATCAGATTCCGCGACTGCTTCTCGGCGGCGGGGTGGCAGCGAATAGTCGACTCCGTGAGGTTTTGACCGAACGCTGTGCTGCTTTGGGTGTTGAGCTGAGGATTCCGCCTATGGCGCTCTGCACCGATAATGGCGCCATGATTGCCGGCTTGGGTTCTCTTCTAGTTCACGCAGGTTATGAGCCATCTGCGGCAAATTTTGGGGTCGAGCCGAACGCTCCGGTCACGCGTTCGCAGCTCTAAGCAGGCTGCCGAAACGAAGTTCCAAAGGTGTCGGCTCTGGGAGAATATCCCGAGATTTTGCTGATTTTGGGGCAGATAACGGTAGCATTGCAGTTAAGGAGTGTGAACGGACATCCGCCGAAGGGGAGAGATTCCGCACACTGCGTTTTACACTGTTCATTCGCATTGTAACGAAGCTTAAGGAGTGCCCATGTCAGATCCAAATGTCCCACAGCCAGAAGTACCAGGACAGCCATTTCCTCCGGCCGCACCGATGCCGCCGTATCCTCCTGCTGCCCCGGAATACCAGCAATATGCTCAGCCCGGATACCAGCCACAGCAGGGCTACCCGCAACAGGGATATGTTCAGCCTGGTTATCAGCAACCCGGCTATCAGCAGCCATATTATGCTGCTCCGCAGAATAATAGCCTGGCCATGATTTCTCTGATTGCTTCGATTCTCGGGATCACCTTTATTCCGTTTATTGGATCAATCGTGGGGATCATTACCGGACATATTTCGAAGAAGCAGATTGCCGCAACCGGACAGGGCGGTGGAGGCATGGCCACTACCGGTCTGATTCTTGGTTATGTTGGCCTGGTATTTATGATTCTGGCGATTGTCGCCATCGTTGCCTTCTGGGGCATCTTCATTACCTACCTTCCATGGTTGGCAATGTACAGCTACTAAGCGGTTAAAGTTCCGGGGCGCTATTCGCCCCGGAACTTTAATATTGTGTATTTTCGCCCCCGTGGTTTATCCATGGGGGCGAAAAACTTTAAGCGACTCGCTCCGCCAAAATGGCACAGTGTTTGCCGGCTATTCTGGTAATAATCAGGGTGGCCGTTTCTTTGCCCGATAATTTCAATTGCTTTCTGAGAACAGCCGGGTCGAGATCAGCTCCGCGCTTCTTAATTTCGAGACTGCCAATGTTGCGCTCAGTCATTGCACGTCGCAGTTTTTCAACTTTGGCGGGGAGAACCTCGAGTACTCTAAACGCTTGGGCGAAGGGGGTCTCAAAATATTCCGAACCGCTGATATACGCAATGGTGGGGTCGATAGGATGTGCGTTCAGCGTTCGGGAGAGATCGCCAATAAGGTGGGCTCGAATAACCGCACCATCCGGTTCGTAGAGATATTCCTGCAATTCGGCTACATCTTCGTCAGGGCTTTCGCCAGCAGCATTGAGTTCATGGGTAGCGTTGTCGCGAAGGATCAGTGCGCTCCGTCCAATGCCGTCGCGGCGAAGTTTTCCAGACCAGAGCACCAACTCAACAACCGAACCATTATCGCTCACCCACTGGGCTTCAACATCCGGTGGAATAAGAGTGGTGTCGAGTGCCGGTGAGAGCTTGACCCCAATGGACCTGGTTCTACCCTGTTCAAAGACCCAATCGAGGCTGGGTGACCAATCGCTCGGGTCATGGAGTTTGCGCTGACCACGGGCACCAACTTCGCGTCGAGCCGGATCAAACCAGAGGGCCTCATTGGGATGCTGTCTGAAGCGATCGGTCACCGCGCTGTCTGCATCCGCACAGAGCACCTGCGCATTTGGGTAGGGGGCAAGATTATGGGTGGCCAGACGGGCAGTGACGGCATCACGCTCAACAGCCAGCACCGTGAGCCCAGCGAGCGAAAACGCGAGTGCATCGCCACCGATTCCACTGCCGAGATCGAGCAGCTCCTTAATATCGGCACCAAGAAAGCGCTTCGCATGATGTCGGGCAACCGGTAGGCGAGTGGCCTGTTCGAGACCCGCTTCGCTAAAGAGCATCTTCGGGCTGAACTCGCCAAACTTGGCGATTGCTCGCCGTTGAAGTTTGAGTTGGGAAAGCACAATATTGACGGTCTCAGCCGGCACTCCGGCTTTTCTGAGCTCGGTAATGATGCTGATGAGGGCGCCATCCTGCAGTGGTTGCGGCAATCGCTGATTCAACTCTTCGAGCAGTGTGAGCGACTCCTGCTGAAGGAGTGTCTCTATTTCCTGCTCGTTCACCTATTCACCTTTTCACCAATGCGTAGCCGGACCGTTATCCCACTATCGTTTTTCCATAGTACGCCAGAGAGAATTTCGCCGAGAGCGTCAGCCAAGGATTGCACGATTTATGCTTCGCCGACTAACATGGAATTAGCACTCTCACCTCGAGATTGCTAACTATCGTTTTATTCATTCTTATCGAAAGAAGAGGTCAACCGTGTCGGTTTCAATCAAGCCGCTAGAAGATCGTATTGTGATCAAGCAGGTTGAAGCAGAACAGACCACTGCTTCAGGTCTCGTCATTCCAGATACCGCCAAAGAGAAGCCACAGCAGGGTGAAGTTGTCGCAGTTGGCCTGGGCCGCATCGATGACAATGGTAACCGCGTTCCACTCGACGTAAAGGTCGGCGATCGTGTTATCTACTCTAAGTATGGTGGTACCGAAGTCAAGATTAACGGCGACGATTTGCTGGTTCTTTCAGCACGCGATGTGCTTGCCGTACTCGTCGGCTAGTTTTTGACGTTTTTTTGAGCGGAGTTGGCCTCGTGCCACTCCGCTCAACTTCGTTAAAACGGTATTACAGTTGAGTGAGGAATTGTGAGGGGTATGAGCGTGATAACGAAACGTACGGGCAAAGCGCTTGCCATCTTCGTGGTGGTTTTGCTGGGCAGTGCTGCCTGTGCCGGGCCCGAAGAAAATCCGATCACACCAAGCACATCCACAACAACACCGCCTCCCGAACTTCCTCGTGGCGACGGCGAGCTTTCACTTGCTTCCATTCTCTCGTTAAGCGGCGCGAATCGGGCGGATGGCCTGGCGCAATTGGCCGGCATTGAGCTGGCAATTCGTGAGATTAACACGGTGGCGACTCAGGAGCTCCTCGGTGGGGTCGAAGGGCAAAAAAATGGCGCCTTCGGGAAAACGTTGAACGCGCACTACCGATTTAACGATATTTCGGCACTGGATCGGGATGCAGGAATTGCCGCACTTCAATCCTTCTCCAAACGGGGCGTGGACCTCATTCTTGGTCCGGGTAATACGCCCGAGGCGAGTGTGCTGCTCGATACTGCTGCAGAGATCGGGATTCCGCTTATTCTGCCAAATCAGACTCCGGGAAGTTTTGATCAGAATTCTGCCGGGTTTATCCTGGCCGGTGGTCACGCTCCAGACATTCTAGCCAGCTCACTTTTTGGGGCTGTGTTTGAGACGCTTCTCGCTCAGGGAAGCTCTTCTGGCAACACTTCAGGCAACACCGCAGCGGATGCTGATTTAAAGATCAGCTACCTCTATCTGCCTGATGAGCAGGGTAATGCCATCAATCGCACACTGAAACGACTCGGCGCTGAGCGTGATATAAAAGCGGCGTCAGATGAAAAGTCCACTGAGAAAACGAGCGAAACTGCGACCCAGACCGAGAATTCCTCAAACGGTGAAGCTTCCACAGTTCCAGTCAAGCAAACGGTTTTCACTCTGCCGATCATCCTTGATCCCGAGGTAACTGCCGAAAGCTTGGCTGCACTTGCTGTTCAATCCCAACCAGACATCCTGGCCCTCTATCTGCCACGCTCAGAGCAAGCGCTCAGTCTAGAGTTCGTGGCAGCACTGCTGCAGCAGAGCGGGATTCAGCCGCAGATGATTGTGCTGATTGATCAGGATCCGGCGGCACTTCGAGAAGCAGCCCAGGCGGCAGAAACGGCAGCTGGGGCCACAGAACCGGGTGACTCTGAGGCTTTGGTTGGCATCCGCGGAATCAGTTTTGATCAGCTCATGTCCGCAGAGTTTGCGGCGAAAAGCAAACAGGTTGACCCCTGGACCGGTGCGAATTTTGCCGGTCAACAAGCCTATGATGCGGTCATCCGGCTCGCTTTGGCCAGGCTACTAGCCGATGACGATAACGGACAGCGCATTGCGGCCAAATGGGATGAGGTTACCAGCGGTGCTGCAGAATGTTTCAGCTATGCAGAATGCGTATACGTCTTGAATACTCGCCAGGATATTGCCTATCGGGGCTCTGCCGCGCACTACGCAAAGTTGCGTTCCGAGCCGTATCAGCCGCTGCCGATTGTCGAGGTTCAGCAAGATAACAGTTTGACCGTGTTAAATGGAACATTATGAGATTTTCACGGGCTCATCGAGCGAGTAAGACACCAGCTTCACAGATTCTAGCGGTCCTCGCGGGGGGTACTGCCCTAGCGCTGCTCCTTTCGTCCTGTGCTGCCACGGGGCGCCCAGCAGAAGATTTCCAGATGAATTTGGGAATTCTGAGCGACCCAGAGCTCTATCCGACGAGCTATGAGGACGTTGCCATTCGGATGGCGGTTGACGAGGTCAATGCGGCCAATATGGGCATCAAAATCAATCTCGTTGCCGCAGATCCTTTTGTGCCAGAAACTCCTGCGCCAATTGACCCGGATGCTGATCCGAATGCCGAGCCAACTCAGGAAACTCCGGTAGCAGAAGAGACCGAGACCCCGGCTACCGATGCGCCGACTGAAACTCCAACTACGGATGCTCCAATAGAGACCCCAACAGACGAGCCAACCGCTCCGGTTTTACCCGAATCAGCAATCACCAGTCTGCTGACAAAGGGTGTGCACGCAATCCTCAGCCCCAAGTCCTTAGGCATTACTGAGGATATGGTCAAAGAACTCATTGCAGCCAAGGTCCCACTGATCTCAACCGCAACCGCAAATCCGGAGTCATATAACTGGGTGACCCAGGGCCTGTACATTAATGCCACCCCAACATCCCGTCTGCTCGGTCAAGCGTTAGCAGAGAAACTGATGATCGATGGCAAGGGCTTCATCGGCCTATTGCGTAAGAACAACTTCTACAGCACGCTGATCAAAGAGGGTCTTGATTCTGAGCTGGTGCCGACCACCGGTCAGGTAATTGTGGATGTGCCCTATGCCGCGGACACCGTTTTCTTTAACGGCGCCGTAGACCTGGCACTGGCGAAAAAGCCTCCGACACTGGTACTGCTCTCTGATACCGAGACCACTTCGTTGTTGAATATCTTGTTGGATGCTGGATATCCTGCGGAACAACTGGTCTTTGTCGGGGCTAATGCTCACGATTATGCTCCAGCAGATCTCACACATCCGCTCACCGGCGCGATGGCGATTTCCTCAGATTTTACGGTCAGTGAAGCCTTCCAAACCTCTTTGAACGATTACCTGGCAACTCTGAGCGATCTGGTGCCAGCTCCGAGCGATGGTACCGAAGCTGAGCTGCCGGTACTCGATATCGATATGGCCAGCATGAGTGCTGCTGCTCGCGCCTACGATAGCGTCAAGCTTCTGGCCCTGGCGACCCTGGCCGGAAATAGCCTAGAGGCGAAGGTGCTGGGCGATCAGCTCCGTGCTGTCTCTGGTGGCGATGGCGTAAGTAAGGACGCTATCGTCATGACCGACTTCAAGCTGGGCGCTGAGGCGCTTTTTGAGGGCAAGAAGATTGACTTCGACGGTATCTCGGGCGGTTTCTCCTATGAACGCAGTGGGGAACCGCGGCAGGCAATTTTTACCATCTACCACTACGATGAACACAATGTCCTGGTCGAGGGAGAACAATTTATTGTGCCCAACGAGGCCTTTATCGCTCTGCTCCCAAAACCGTTAAATGACGATGGTAGCGCCGGATAAAAATTCTTGAATCACGAACCGAAGCCCAGCATCCGGAATGAACGGAATATTTCCGCAAGGGTACAGGTTAAGATTGAGGACATAGCCTTTTAGTTGCACAAATTCACCAGCACAGCTTTTTGAGAAAAGCTCAACGAAAGAAATATATACCCATGGTTGAATCTGATCCATTTGGATTTATTGGTCTTACCTATGACGATGTGATGTTGCTTCCAAACCACACCGACGTTATTCCGAGTGAGGCAGACACCTCCACGCAGCTGACTCGTCGGATTCGGCTTCAGGTTCCTCTTCTTTCCAGTGCCATGGATACGGTCACTGAGTCCCGCATGGCTATCGCTATGGCGCGTCAGGGTGGCCTCGGTGTTATTCACCGCAATCTTTCGATCGAAGATCAGGCCGAACACGTTGACAAGGTGAAGCGCAGCGAGTCCGGGATGGTCACCAATCCGATTACCACACACCCAGAAGCTACCGTCGCCGAGGTCGAGGCCCTGTGCCGTCAGTACCGCATTTCGGGGCTTCCCGTTGTTGATGCCGATGGTATTTTGGTCGGAATTGTGACGAACCGCGATATGCGTTTCGTTCGTACCACCTTCATGGAGAGCACCAAGGTGCAAGAAGTGATGACCAAGGCGCCACTCATCACCGCAAAGGTGGGCATTAGCGATGACGAGGTGTTGGCTATTTTTGCCCAGCACCGCATTGAAAAATTGCCGCTGATCGATGGTGAGGGCAAGCTTGTTGGTCTGATTACCGTCAAAGATTTCGAGAAGAGCGAGAAGTATCCGTACTCCACCAAGGATGACGAAGGTCGTCTTCGGGTTGGTGCCGCAATCGGCTTCTTTGGTGATGCTTGGGAACGGGCAATGACCCTGATTGACGCTGGTGTTGATGTGATTGTTGTCGATACCGCGAACGGTGATAGCGCCGGTGAGATGGCCATTGTGCGGAAACTTCGCGCCGAGCGCCGTGCCGATCACGTGGATATTATTGGCGGAAATGTTGCGACCCGCTCCGGTGCACAGGCATTGATTTATGCCGGTGTGGATGCGGTCAAGGTTGGTGTTGGTCCAGGATCAATTTGCACCACCCGCGTTGTTGCCGGTGTTGGTGTGCCGCAGATTACCGCAATTTATGAGGCCAGCAAGGCTGCAGCTCCGGCTGGTATTCCGGTAATCGCCGATGGTGGTCTTCAGTACTCCGGTGATATTGCCAAGGCGCTGGTCGCCGGGGCAAATACCGTGATGCTCGGATCCCTCCTTGCCGGTACCGATGAAAGCCCGGGAGAGCTGGTCTTCGTCAATGGTAAGCAGTTCAAGAAGTATCGCGGTATGGGCTCCCTCGGAGCCATGCAGAGTCGTGACAAGAAGACCTCATACTCTCGTGACCGCTACTTCCAGGCTGATGTTCCGAGCGATGATCAGTTGATTCCTGAGGGAATTGAAGGGCAGGTTCCGTATCGCGGACCTCTGGCTGCAGTGTCGTATCAGCTGGTCGGTGGCCTGCGTCAGTCGATGTTCTATACCGGTGCTCGCACCATTGATGAGCTCAAAGAGAAGGGCAAGTTCGTGCGGATTACCGCAGCCGGCCTCAGAGAGTCACATCCGCACGATATTCAGATGGTTGTTGAAGCGCCAAACTATCGCGGCTAGCATTTCTCAGCCATTTCAATCATTCCTTGAGCCTGCCACGGTAGGCTAGGGGAGTGATGGAAATTGAGATTGGTCGGGCCAAACGAGCCCGACGAGCCTATGCTTTTGACGATATTGCGGTAGTGCCTTCACGGCGCACGCGGGACCCCAAGGATGTTTCTATCTCTTGGGGCATTGATGCGTTCCGTTTTGAGGTGCCCTTTATTGCGGCCCCGATGGATTCAATCATGTCCCCAGACACTGCAATTGCACTCGGACGTGCCGGAGGCTTGGGCGTTCTTGATCTTGAGGGCGTCTGGACCCGCTACGAAGATCCAAGCGCCGTGCTCAAAGAGTTGCGGGGCGAATCCCTCAGCACCAAGCGCATGCAGGAGATTTATGCAGAGCCGGTCAAGCCGGAGCTGATTCGTGATCGCCTTGCCGAAATCCGTGCCGCCGGTGTGACCGTGGCCGGTGCCCTGTCCCCACAGCGCACCCAAGAGTTCTACAAGACCGTTGTTGCTGCCGGAGTCGATATCTTCGTCATCCGTGGCACCACTGTTTCGGCCGAACACGTTTCGCAGAATCACGAACCGCTGAACCTAAAGAACTTCATCTATGAGCTGGATGTTCCGGTGATTGTTGGCGGAGCCGGAACCTATACGGCCGCTTTGCACCTGATGCGCACCGGTGCCGCCGGTGTTCTGGTTGGTTTTGGTGGTGGTGCTGCCTCGACCACGCGGACTGCCCTCGGCATCCACGCTCCTATGGCAACCGCCGTTGCCGACGTTGCTGGCGCTCGCCGTGACTACCTGGATGAGTCGGGTGGACGCTATGTGCACGTGATTGCTGATGGTGGCCTCGGAACTTCTGGCGACATTATGAAGGCTATTGCCTGTGGCGCTGACTCGGTCATGATCGGGGGGCTCTTGGCCCGCTCCGATGAGGCTCCTGGTGGGGGCTATCACTGGGGTGCTGAGGCACACCATCCAGAACTTCCTCGTGGTGTTCGCCTAAACCTCGGGCAAGCTGGCCCACTGGAGCAGATTCTCTTTGGTCCGGCAGAAACTGCGGATGGAAGCACCAACCTGGTCGGCGCGCTTCGCCGTTCGATGGCAACAACTGGCTATTCCGATTTGAAAGAATTCCAAAAGGTTGAGGTGGTTGTGGCCCCGTACCACAGCTAAATTTCAACCCACAATCCTCAAGTATTGAGAGCGAATATTATGTCTCCACGTTCCCAGGTCAGTATTTCGGCCAAGCTCGGTGCCGAGGAGCGTGAGGCTGCGCTCGAACAGTTGAAGACCCGTGAGCTCGATATTTTGGTTATCGGAGGCGGTATTGTCGGCGCCGGTTCGGCACTCGATGCGGTGACTCGCGGTTTGAGCGTGGGATTGGTTGAGGCTCGAGATTGGGCTTCAGGAACATCCAGTCGATCATCCAAGCTGATTCATGGTGGCATTCGCTATCTGGAGCAGCTCGATTTTCGCCTGGTCCGTGAAGCGCTGATCGAACGAGGATTGTTGTTGCAGCGCCTGGCACCGCACCTGGTCAAACCGGTACGGTTCCTCTATCCGCTTACCCACCGATTCTGGGAGCGGCTCTACATTGGTGCCGGAATGACCCTCTACGACCTGTTTTCTCTCACCGGCGGACGCCCTCCGGGGGTGCCACACCATCGCCATCTGAGCCGACGCCAGGTACATCGCGCCATCCCGAGCCTCAAAGACGGGGTCTTTACCGGTGGTTTGGCCTACTACGATGCCCAGGTCGATGATGCTCGCTATGTTTCGACGCTTGTTCGCACCGCATCCTCCTATGGGGTGAAGGCCGCCAGCCGTACCCGGGTCGAGGGCTTCATCAAGGTTGGAGAGCGTGTTGTTGGCGTGCGTGCTCGGGATTTGCAGAGTGGTGAAGAGTTCGAGATTCGGGCACGACAGATCGTGAATGCCACCGGCGCCTGGACCGATGATACCCAAGCCCTCGTTGGCG
>JBARYA010000148.1:0-1835 GCA_049647625.1 Microbacteriaceae bacterium | reverse complement strand
GCCCATACACGGCCGTTATGGGCCGCGACAATGGCTGAGACGATGGCGAGTCCGAGGCCGCTGCCACCGGTTTCGCGGGTGCGTGAGGTGTCAGCGCGCCAGAAGCGCTGGAAAATCTTCTCGCGAATCTGTGGTGGAATGCCCTCACCGTGGTCTATCACAGAAAGGCGCACCTGGTCTCTATCCTCGAGCACTTCGACCATGAGCTCGATGGGCTTATCGACCGGGGTAAAACGTAGGGCATTGGTGAGCAGGTTGGTAATCACCTGACGGAGCTTATTTTCATCACCCAGAATAATCGGATCGCGAAGCTGAGCCTTTGGTTTCGGCAGTGCAATTCCAACATCCGGGGTGCTGATTGCTCCATCACGTCGGGGTTTGCGACGGAGCATATCGAAGGCGGCACCGGCAATAGCAATCGGGCCGGTAAAGTTTCCGGTGCGGTTGTGCGGGTTTTGTCCGGTTCGGTTCCGTGCCCGCCGATTGCGGTTTTCCCGGGCTTCATCCTCGCTAATCACCGGGATAACGGTGGTCGCGGTCGGTGGCTCTTTCGCGTTGGCATCAAAGCGTGGCTGCTCTTGGGAGTCTGATAATTGCAGGTGTTCCGGCAGGGTTGCGTTGAATCCGGATGGGATAACCGTCATGACGGTTCGTTCCGGTTCGCGTGCTCGGGCATCCATCGCGGCATCCATGACAAGGGGAATCAGGTTGAGTGGAACCTGTTCCATTGGCCTAGCCTGATCGAGGCGTGCCAGTTCGAGCAGGTCTTCAACAAGGCCGGCCATCCGGATGGCTTCCTTCTCGATACGGTCCATGGCTTGAAAGATTTGTTCTTCGCCCTCGATGGCGCCCATTTTATAGAGCTCGGCATAACCGCGCACGGTCACCAGTGGGGTGCGGAGTTCGTGACCGGCATCACCAACGAAGCGTCGCATCTGGTCGATGGTTCTGGCACGATCATCGAGCGCTCGATCGATGCGGTGAAGCATGGTGTTGAGCGAGTTATTGAGTCGCCCAACCTCGGTATTGGGATTGAGGTGTTGCAGGCGCAGACTGAAGTCACCCTTGGCGATTTGGGCGGCGGTTTGCTCCACCTCCTGAAGCGGGGTGAAGGTATTCGTGACCAAAAAGCGGGTCAAACCGGCAGCGAAGAGCACAACAATGAGCCCGAAGCCAAAGAAGATACTGATGTAGTTGTTCATGGTATCTTCGGTACGCATCAGGCTGAGGCCGATGACCAAAGAGTAGGTGGAGTTTCCGATTTGGCTTTGTAGCGGTATCGATATGAGTCGCCAGCCAGTGCTTTCGACTGAGCTATTGACGCTGAAGATGCTGCCTCGAAGCGCTTCGGTTTCCTCATAGCTGAGGGACTCTATCGCCGGGCGGGTTGCCGCCGGGCGGTTTGCCCAGTTCTCGCAGAAGAGCGCGCCATCGGCGGTATAAATAGCCCAGAAGTATTCGGTGGACGAGAAACTTACACATTCCTCGTTATCGGGACTGGCTCCCGGTCCCAAAATGGATTGCCAATCTTGGGACGCGTTTCTGAGCCGAGAATCAATCTGGTCCACCAGGTAGTTTCGCAGCAGTGCCGAGGTTCCGATGCCGGAAATGAGCAGGCCAAGGGTGAGCATCAGCACGGTCACACCGGTAACTTTGGTGCGGAGCGAGATGCTGTTCCACCAATCTGCGATTGCCTGCACTCAGGGCCTTTCAGTGCTTGGAGCGCGAAGCTCCAGCGAGGTACTCTTGCGAGATTATTTATTTACCCTGAGCATATATCCAAATCCACGCTTGGTCTGAATCATCGGTTCGGTGGTGAACTGATCAACCTTGCG
>JBARYA010000147.1:0-5642 GCA_049647625.1 Microbacteriaceae bacterium | reverse complement strand
ACACCATCCTGAAGGCTTATGATGGTCGCTTCAAGGATATTTTCCAAGAAATCTTTGACGCCGAGTTCAAGGATCAGTTCGAAGCTGCCGGTCTGACATATGAGCACCGCCTCATTGATGACATGGTTGCCAGTGCTATGAAGTGGGAAGGCGGCTACGTTTGGGCCTGCAAGAACTACGATGGCGATGTTCAGTCTGACACCGTTGCGCAGGGCTTTGGCTCATTGGGTCTAATGACCAGTGTATTGGCGACTCCTGATGGAAAGGTTGTCGAGGCTGAGGCCGCACACGGCACCGTGACCCGTCACTACCGCCAGCACCAGCAGGGCAAGCCAACCTCGACCAACCCGATTGCGTCGATTTTCGCTTGGACCCGTGGCCTGCAGCACCGTGGCAAGCTCGATGACAACCAGGCTCTGATCGACTTCGCACATACCCTTGAGGATGTTGTGATCAAGACTGTTGAGTCCGGCAAAATGACCAAGGACCTGGCTCTGCTCGTGAGCGCAGATCAGCCTTATCAGACCACCGAGGACTTCTTGCAAGAGATTGCAAACAACCTCGAGGCTCGTCTGGCCTAAATCGTTTCATCAAAGAACCGCCACAGAATATTTCTGGGGCGGTTCTTTGCGTATGATGGTGCCTAAGTTGAGAGGGGAGACTCATCATGAAGAGCAGCTGGCTGCAGAAACCCTTTGTTGAAACCCTTGCCTTGATTCTGGTCTTCTCGATTCTGTATCTCGGCACCTTTTTAGTGCTATCATCTGCGGCTTTCAACCTTCCGGGCTTAGTGCTCTTTCCCTTCACCTTCATGCTCGGACTCGTGACAATGCCTTTTGGGGCAATACCGTTCTTCGTGTACTTCTTGATTGTCTATTATCGAAGGAGCAGCACCCAGAATAGTCTTGCTTTTATTGCGACCGGAATTGTGGTTTTGCTGGCCGCTTCACTGGTCGCAGAGTTGATCTATCTGGCCATTCCTCGGCACAGTGTTTTTGGCTATGGGGTCTTAGAGAGTTATTGGTGGCTTGGGGCCACACTGGTTTGTTCTAGTGTGATAGTTCGAATGGCATTTTTAGGATGTGAACGGTTCCGTCTGAAACGCCAGCGAGAGCAACCCCAAGGAGCAAAACTTACAGATTTGGGTTGAGGTAATCGACACAGTCGTTGACATCGTATTGCAATCGGTCAACTGATCCATACTCAGCGCTATCCAAGACGGTGCGTTCCCAGGACCGATTTGGGTCGATGATGTATTTTTCTATATTCGGCAGGATGTAGAGCTGGCGGAGCTCGAAGATTGCAGCTTTGAAACGATACTCATCACCTGCATTGTGGGCGATGAGAGCCTCCTCTTCCCAGAAGCACATCCAGGCTGTTGTATGCATCGATTCAATGAATCCTTCTTCAAAGTGATCATCCGGATTGTATTGCTTATCGAGGATTTTCTGAAAATTTGGCCACGTTTTCCCATCAGGCAGTGGCGCCTCTTTGAGCTCCTTGAGGCCGGTGTATTTCGCTATGATTGCTTCGGTATCCAGCACTTTCTCCTCAATGGGCTGTGCAGACCAGGGCATCCCCGGCAGAAAAAAGAGTCCGGTAGCTATGGCAGCAATCCCTACAAGGCCGAGCAAAAACCAGAGCGGCTTTTTCGATTCTCTTGTGACTGAGTCCATTGGAGATCCCCTTTATCTGCGTATTCACCAGCTGACGAACACACTGCTTTGTGTGGATGCCGTGGCGCTTGGTGGCGTGCCTATACGCTAGCAGCAAATAGTGCAGAAAAGAAGTAATGCAAAAAAGCAGAATCAGGCGTGCTTTGGCCGGGTGAGTGAGTTCACCAGCTCGGGGAGGGAGCGCATGGCAATTTTTTGCGCTGCCTGGACGATATCCCGACGGTCGTTCAAAATAGCGGTTTCTAGTGCAGTGATATAGCTGTGAATCAGCACGCTCGAAGCCACTGCCGGGTCAATCGTGAATTCCAGCCCTACAGCATCGAGTGCACTTTCGACGACCCGAGAGACTTCGGCAAAAAACTTGTCTTGGGTGCGCAAGAGCTGTTTTGCGGCTTCGCGATCGCGCAGGGCAAAGAGCTTAAACTCGATCTGCACAATGTACCAGCGCGGTTCTGAAAATTGCACGGTGAGAATCGCGTCGACCAATCGACTGATGCCCTCTTTGCTGAGCGAGTTGACCTCGCCGCTGGCAAAACGGCTGCTGAGTTCTGCAACCGTGGCTTTCAGCTTGGTGAGAGCTTCAGCGCCCTGTACCTCGGAGAGCTCAAAAAAGAGCTCCTCTTTGCTTTCAAAGTTTGAATAGAAGGCGCCTCGGGTGAAGCCGGCAGCTTCGGTAATTATTTCGATGGATGCGCCGGGGACTCCGTGTTCAGCGAAGACGGTGAGCGCAGCTTCAAGGAGACGTGCGCGAGTGCGCTCGCGACTGCGAGTCTCTTTCACCTCGTCATTGGAGAGCTGAACTTCGTTCTGCATATTCTCACCTTATCCATATAATTTCTCGATACACTACTGTATTGGATACACAAGTGTATTCGATACAATATTGTATCCTATGTAGTTTTGACCTTCCACAGGAAAGCATCGCATGTCTTCATTACTGTATTCATTGGGAAAATGGGCCTATCAAGCACGGAAGCTGGTGCTCATACTCTGGGTGCTTTTGCTTGGTGGAGCTGGCGCACTCGCCTTCACCATGAATCAGGGGCTCGACAATAACATCAGTATCCCCGGCACGGAATCTCAGGAAGCCCTCTCCGGACTGCAACAGACCTTCCCGCAGGTCAGTGGTGCTTCAGCCAGAATTATCATTGTCTCTCCAGAGGGTACGAAAATAACCGATCCCGCAACGGTGGCCACCATCGATCGAGCTGTCAAGATGCTCTCGCAGGTTTCCCAGGTGGAATATGTTGCCTCACCCTTTGCTGAAGAGGTCACCGGCACCATCAGCGACAATAATCGCGCAGCACTCATCTCAATCCAAATGGATGTCGGATCCTTCGAAGTCACCCCGGAAAGCAAGGATGCTCTCCAAGCTCAGAGTGATGCCCTTGCCGATGTACTAGGTGAAAAGTTTCAGGTAGCTCTCGGCGGTGAACTTTTTAGCCAGAATATGCCGGCAATCACCATCACCGAGGCTCTCGGTGTCTTCGTTGCCCTCATCGTGCTCATCCTCACCTTTGGCTCTCTCATTGTTGCGGGACTTCCGCTCATCGGTGCGCTCATCGGTGTTGGCATCTCCATTGCTCTCATTTTCGTGGCCACCTATTTTGACGCCATCACCTCAACCACACCGCTGCTGGCACTCATGCTCGGTATCGCCGTAGGTATCGACTATGCCCTCTTCATTATTGCCAGGCATCAAGATCAGGTAAAGCACGGGATGCCGCCAACGGAATCTGCGGCCAGAGCGGTGGCAACATCCGGATCTGCGGTGATTTTCGCCGGACTCACGGTGATTATTGCCCTGCTCGGACTCGCTGTGGTGGGTATTCCGTTCTTGACCATTATGGGAATCTGGGCGGCCGTGGCTGTAGCCTTCGCGGTGCTGATTGCTATCACCCTCACCCCAGCACTTCTTGGCTTCCTCGGTGTCAAGGTCGTGAGTCGCAAACAACGACAAGCGCTCGCTGAGGAGTCTTTGAGCGAGCCCAAAGAGAACCGATTCTTTGCGCGCTGGATATCAACCGTCACCAAGCGGCCGATACTCACCATCCTCGCTGTCATTATTGGTCTTGGACTGCTGGCAGCTCCGGCGCTCCAGCTCAGACTCGCACTACCGGATGCTGGCGCACTGCCACCCGGAACCCCGGCAAAGGTCAACTACGACCTCGTCGCCGAGCACTTCGGTGAAGGATTCAACGGTCCGCTCATCGTGACCGGAACGATCGTCACCAATAATGATCCACTGAAGCTTATGGACGATCTGGCCAAGGAGTTTGAAAAGATCGATGGCGTTGCTGCCGTGCCAATGTCCACCCCGAATATGACAGCGGATACCGGAATCGTGCAGGTTGTGCCTATCGGGGCTCCGGATTCGGAGGCGACGAAGGCCCTGGTCGCCGAAATTCGCAGCATGCACGACTACTTCCTCGATACCTACGGTGTTGATCTGGCGGTGACCGGATTTACCGCGGTCGGTATTGATATTTCTGCCAAACTCGCCAGCGCTTTGCTGCCTTTTGGTCTCGTGGTCGTCGGGCTCTCACTACTGCTCTTGATGATCGCATTCCGCTCCATTTGGGTGCCTATCAAAGCCACCCTGGGCTATTTGCTCAGTATTGGGGCAGCGCTGGGTGTGGTTTCGCTGGTCTACGAGTATGGCTGGTTTGCCAGCGTGCTGCACATCCCTGATTCCGGTCCGGTCATTAGTTTTATGCCGATCATTTTGATGGGTGTGCTCTTCGGTCTGGCCATGGACTATGAGGTGTTCATGGTTTCCCGGATGCGCGAATACTATGTGCACGAGGGGGATGCTCGACGGAGTGTTCGCAAGGGCTTCATGGGATCCGCCAAGGTGGTTACCGCTGCAGCAATCATTATGTTCGCCGTCTTCGTCTTCTTCGTACCTGAAGGCGATGTGAATATTAAGCCGATTGCGCTCGGATTCGCCGTTGGTGTCTTCGTTGACGCCTTCATTGTTCGTATGGCCCTGGTGCCGGCAGTGATGACCCTGCTTGGCGATAAGGCCTGGTGGATGCCGGCCTGGTTGGACCGTATCTTGCCGCACTTTGATATTGAGGGTGAAGGTCTCGAAGCGGCGCTTGCCGGGAATGCGAAGGCAAAGCATATCGAGGCAGCGACCCCGAAACGCATCCGAACCGGCCTGGCAGGCATCCTTTCTCTGGTACTCGTTGCGCTCGTCGCTGGCGGCACCAGCATCGGAATCGCTACCGCGTTGCCGGCGAACTCGGCTCAGGCTCCGGCTGCACTTGCCGCAATCGTGAACCTCGATGAGCCGGTAGAAGTGAATGGACAATTGACCCCGCTTGGGCGACAACTTTCAGCGGAGTTGGTGAAGGCCGAAAGCGGTGACTACCGTTTTGCAATCACCAATGAGGCCGAGGCAGCGAGCGGATTGGCGAGCGGAAAGTATGTTGCCGCAGTGATCGTGCCAAAGAATTTCTCGGCCGCAGCCACCTCCTTCAGTGATCCAGAAAATGAGGCGGTGAAAGCCACCGTCGAGCTCAATTTTGCTGAGAAGAGCCCGGTGCTCGAACGTGAAATGAGCCGACTCATT
Organism: Microbacteriaceae bacterium; assembly: GCA_049647625.1. GTDB lineage: Bacteria > Actinomycetota > Actinomycetes > Actinomycetales > Microbacteriaceae > JBARYA01. Next base: position 389 of record JBARYA010000147.1, on the reverse strand, counting down.
GCGGAGCGGGCCGCAGCCCTCCTCTCATCGCAATTGAGCGGTGGATACTTAGAAAATGTTCTGCTCGGTATCGGAACCATGGGCGAGGAGCTGGGTAAAGCTGCCGATGGCGCCAAACAGCTTTCTGATGGTGCGAAGCTTTTGGCAGACGGAGCCGCTCAGGCAGCGGATGGTGCTGGATTGGCAGCATCCGGATCGAAGCAATTCGCCCAGCAACTCCGCAGCTACCTGGGCGGGGTCGACCAAGCGGTTGCCGGGATGAATCAGCTCGATCAGAATGCCGCAGCTCTTCCAGGAGTTGCAAGCACACTTTCGGGACACACCGCTGATGCAGCTGCTTCCTCCCAAGATTTGGCCATGCAATTGCAAACCTTGGCCACCGATTTGGG
>JBARYA010000146.1:0-2443 GCA_049647625.1 Microbacteriaceae bacterium | reverse complement strand
CTTGAAGATCGCGAATGGCTGGAGCCCTGGGAGGCTACCGACCCGAACGGGATGCGTCGCTTCGATGTGCGCGGCAGCATCCGCAATCTTCGAGCCGCCGCGAAGGTTCAAGAAGTGTATCCGTACCTCATGTTTTATCGCGGGCGTCTGGCCGGACAGTTGAACGTTTCTCAGCTCAGCACCGGAGCTCTCGCCTCGGGAGCAATCGGATATTGGGTCGGACAGGAATTTGCCGGCCTGGGTATTACTCCAACGGCGGTGGCATTGGTGGTCGATTATTGCTTCCAAAGTCGTGGCCTTCATCGGATGGAAATTTGTATCTGCACCGATAATCAACCCAGTCTGGCCGTGGTCCGGAAATTGGGTTTTCACTATGAGGGATACCGGCGTAACTACATTCATATCAATCGTCGTTGGCGCGACCATTATGCTTTTTCATTGACCAAAGAGGATGTTCCGAACGGTCTGCTCCAGCGTTGGACGAGTGGAGAAACCCCGCTCGATTGGGCAAAGATTCCTGAGCATGATCTGACACTTGCTCAAACACGCCTCGGCTCTTAGCCGTATTTTGGGTCGCGGTGCCATAGATTTTAGGTATGCCCCAAGACATTTTAGGTGGCGGATTATTTTTCGCCCTAGCAGCCATCCTCTGGCTTCTGTACCTGATGCCAAATTGGGCGAAAAGGCGAGAATATCTCGCAACGGAGCGTAACGCTCTGCGTCTGCAGCAGACGTTGCGGGTGATGGCTGAAACAAGTGAGATTCCTGCAGAAGTGAGCTATGCCATTTCTTCACGTTCGGTGAATCACCAGCACAGAATCGCTCAGGATCAAGAAAAAATTCAGCAAGCTCAGGCAAGAGCCCGACGTGCGGCAAGTGCTCGTCAGGTGAAGGCAGAGCTTCGGGAGGTTAACGCAATGAGTAATAATCAGCGAACACGAATTCGTCGTACCCGTCTGGTCTCCACCGTGATTCTCTTGTTGAGTGTGGTCGCGATTGTTATTAGCGCCTCTTGGCTGTTCGCCGGTGTTGGCGAGCTGGCCTGGCTTTTGGGCGCCTCCTTGGCAACAGCACTGGGATCTTTGGTAATGCTTCGACAGCTCGCAGTTGTGTCACAGACCGTCAACTCTGAGCGTCGTCAATTGCGCCGCGAGAGCACTGTACCCGCTCAGCTCGATACTCGGCGATCAGTTGAACAGTTGCCTTTGGCTCCACGTGTTGAGAGCAACACCTGGCTCCCAACCGAGCTTCCGAAGCCACTCTATTTGAGCCGGACCGCTTCTGTTTCAAACACTGCTTCGAACAGTGCTTCAAATACCGCGGCGCACTCTGCCCCAATTGCGGCCCGAAGTGCGGTCAATCTGCAGCAGCAGGCCATTCGCCAGCAGGCTGAGCTGATTGCGGCAAGTGAGGCCTCAATCGAACGTGTGCGCCAAAGTGAAGCTGCTGTGCCGACAAACACCCGTTTTGCTCGAATGGGCGTCGTTGATCAAACGCAGATTGCGCGTCCCAACTTTGACGAGGCACTACGCCGTCGTCGCGCAGCTGGATAACTTCCGCAGCATAGCGGCGTAGTCGCCTAGCGCTTCGAAAGCAGATTCGCCCGTTCAGGATGCTTCTCGAACCAGACCTCGACATACCAGCATGAGGGTGTGATGGTCATCCCACCCTGTTTTTCAACCTCGTTGACAGCGAATTCAACAATCTCTGCGGCATAACCCTTGCCTCGTGCTGGCGGGGGAGTGAAAGTGCGGGTGAAGGAACGGTCATTGGCATTGTCGCTATATTCAACGACGCTGGCGATCTGACCATCAACCCGCATCAGGTAACGGTTTTGTTCAGGCTCATGCACAAATTCTTTTTCCATAGTCCCAGCCTAGAGCCGCCAGAGCGAATCATTCAATTTTTGGCATCATTGCCTTGAAGGTATAGACTAAAAAAACAATGGTGTGCCGGGAAGTCTGGTCGGCGAACGAAAAGCCCTACGGCGAATCCCTACCAGAAATCTAGAAAGTACTATGAATCTCTTGCGCTCAGATCGCCTTGCTGCGGTCTATCTCCTTGTTGCTGCCATTTTGGGCATCCTGCTGGCAAATATTGCCGCTGGCGACTTCCTCCTGGCCCTGCGTGATACCCACCTAGCAATTCCAGGCACACCCATCGATCTCTCAATTGGTCATTGGGTTACCGATGGCCTCTTGGTTATCTTCTTCTTCGTTGCTTCAATCGAACTCAAAAATGAGCTGGTTTATGGCGACTTGAACAGTGTGAAAAAGGCACTTCGCCCAACGATCGCTGCCTTTGGCGGTGTGATGATTCCTGCCGTTATCTATGCCGCGGTGAACTGGGGTTCAGGATTCGAAAATGGTTGGCCTATCCCGACCGCTACCGATATTGCCTTTGCGCTCGGTGTGCTCGCCGTAGTCGGCAAGGGTTTACCATC
>JBARYA010000145.1:0-20806 GCA_049647625.1 Microbacteriaceae bacterium | reverse complement strand
GTCATCATCAATCCAAATGTCAGGTCTGACTTGTGCTAATTTCTTAGCCATTCACTTCCTCTATTCCGGTCTCTCGTGGGTCGGCTCAAATCCGCCCGAATCGTCTAACAACACCCATCCGAACAGGGCGTGAAAAATGGGCACCTCAGTGGGTTTAGCGATGCCGTTACCGCTGATCAGGAACCCGGTTAACTTGCCGAGGAAAGGCCTTGCCTCAACCGCCCTGTGGCATTCCTGGCAGAGCAACACACCATTCGATGCTTGCCCTATTTCTGGATTGCTCGTGCCGCCCATTTGTCGCGGTTTGCGGTGGTGGTATTCGAACTCAGCGACCGCACCGCAACGGGAGCACTTGCCTTGATCGCGGGAATAAATCAAGTCCTTGACAGCCTTACCAAACGAACCGTCAGACTTCTTGGAGTAGCTTTTCGGCGTGATCATGCTGCCGCCTTCAGTCCGAGTTCTTGGCGAATCCTGAGTACTGTCCGATCCCATATCCCGAGCCGCTCAGCAATAGCCTTATCCGAGTAGCCGAGGTGGTTCATTTTCCTAATGGCGATACGCCTCTCCTCTTTATTGAGTCGCACGTCGTCGCCTTTCATTGCGAGCTCGACTGCGATCATGTCAACGCCTGCTTCTTCTGTCTCTTCGTCCATGAATTCGAGCTCTAAAGGTGACAACCATCGGCGGGCTTTCGCATAATTCACAGACCGCACGTAGGCGATGCGGTCATGCAGTTCAGAATTCACCGGCTTCCTGTCCCACAGTTCTTCCCACAGTGTGTTTATCTGCCTCGCTAGGCGGACAGTCATCATGCGGTTACTGTGCATCACAGGGTTCATGTTTTGAGGAGTAATTCCCAGACGTGCACCCAGTTTCGACATTGACCAGCCGATCCGCACCAGTGATTGCAGTTTGCGGCGGTACTCCAATGATGGAATATACGCACCGTCAAGGAGCGTGTCGAGAGACGGTTGGACGGCAAGAATCTTCTCAGCACGCTCACGCCCGATCCGCTTCTGAACCTCCAAATACCTTGCAGGGTCAGCACTGTCCTGCCGACCGTGCAAAAGCGTCCGTATCAGTGTGCGACCCACCCCGGCTCGTTCCGCGATTGCTCTTGTCCCCATCCCAGACTGAAGCAGAAACTGGATATGATCCTTCACCGGCTTGGCATCAACTAGCCCAGAATCGTAGCCAAATCTGTTGCGTTTGTTCTCGTGTTCACGGTTTGTCGCGCGACAGTTATTGCATCGGCATTTGTGGTGGACGTAACAGGTGCGGACTTCTCCGTGACGATGGTCAGGTGGGCAAGTAAATGTGGCCTGTTTTGGGGTGCTAGCCATTACACAACCCCCAATAAGATAGGGGCATGGATACTGGGAACATAATCAATCTCGGATTATTCGGGTTGACTGCTGTGGCCACAGGAGTTTCGTTATACCAAGCGTGGCAATCAAGACAAGCAAAAGATGATGCGATTGAATCGGCTAAGAGAGCGGAATCTGCTCGAATTGAAGCTCTAGAAGCTAACAAACGTGCTTCTTCAGCACTGGAGTCCATGGCATTCGTGACGGGGCCTCCCTGGACATTGGTACACAGGAATGGTGATACATACTTGTTGACCAATGAAAGTCTGTCTCCGGCCCACAATGTGATCGTGAAAGCTACAGATAGAACTCTTATAAACGGTGAGATTAACCTAGGCAGCATAGGGCCAAAAAGCGCCAAGTATTTCTTCGCAGCGGGAACGATGGCCACTAAGGAATACGGAATAGTTGTCGAATGGCAGTCGGATACCTCTGAGGAACGCTCCACATGGGAGTATCCATTACCTGCGAGACCTAAACGCTGAGACATTGTCAAACTTTCCTTCAATGCAATTGGTGGCTCAAGCCCATTGCTTGAGCCACCGTTGGGGTTACGGACGGCCGTAGAAGATTGGGGTTTCGCCAATCCCGGCATGAACGAACTCTGAAGACCCATCTTTCTGGATGGTGGTCTTGCCATCCCGAACCTCAGTCACAATGTCAGTGAACGCTGAATCCAGTACTTCCTGAGGGCGTTCGAGCTGGTAAGCGAGCTTCAACCCATTAGGGGTGATCCGGTAGCGGAAATGGGCGAAAATGAAGTAACTCGGGCCACCAATATATGGTTTGATAGCCAGTTGGAAGCCCTTGGGTACTTCGATACTGCCCTTCACACCTTTCTGAGCGGTTACGGTCTCTTCATATACGAATTGGACTTCACCTGATTCGAGGCGGGTTGATTGTTTGAAGTCCACATTCTTCTTGGCCTCAAACTTCAGCGCTAGTTCGATAATCGAAGCGTGTGACGGGTCTTGAATATCGTGCGCTCGTAGCTCAATGAACTCTGCAAACTCTGTTTGATCGAACCATTTCCCGTCACAGTTAGTCCATGCCAACCACGGCTTCGAGTACTCAAGTGCGAGGCGCAACTGATGCGAATTCCAGCCAGCCGGTTGATTTGCTCCATGATGTGAATCAATGATTGCGAAGAGGCGGGAGTTGTTGACATCTGCATACACTTCCGTCTGAGGTAGGCCGTGTTTTTCGAGGTATTTGACGAAGCTTTCAGCGTTCGATACCGTTCGAGATTCGACCACTCTACGAGGGTTATCTCTGTAGTCGTCGGTGTCGGTGTATATCAGGTGGCCTTCGCTATTGCGAGCGCCGTAGATTTGACCTGGCTCAAGCACGTGGGGAGCTGTTGCAGCTTGTGCCAGTTCGGCTACAACAGCAGCCTCGGTGTCGAAGCGTAGCGCCGTTTCTAGTTCGTCAGTCATTTTGTACCTTCTTTACTTCCCCTGTGGAAAAGTCCACATCCCGAATATCTTCATCAAATAGCGGCATTGCTGACGGGTCAGTGCGCTGTAGTTTGTTGCCTTCACCGATGTAGGCCATTGAGCCGTCACGGTTACGTTCAGGCAGTTTCAGCCCGATCTTGTCGTTGACGATGACAGCGCCACCGCCACCATCAACCGGTTTCACCTCGAAAGTCACCGACAGGGTGCCTTTCTTGCCTGTTGCCCGCACTTCCTCAATGAGTTTTGCCAAGTTCTCGGCAAGCTCAATGTCGGTTTTCGGGCGGATAGATGCCAGTACTGCGGCGAAACTTTCCCGCTCTGGCTTCTTCGTTTGAACCATTCCCATTTCCTTTCCTGCTATCGACCGGCTGGTCGAAGTTCTCCGCGCATGTTGCTGTTTAGGCTGCGCAAAATTTCTATATCCATATGCAGAGCGGACTTGAGCTCACGCCCGTATTCCAACTTCAGAGCAGCATCATCTAGAGCGACGACAGCAGCGAATACTGCTTCATCACGATCAACTGCTGCCGCAACATCCGGCTCGGTCTTGAACAGCCCGGTCTCTCTTGCTTTTTGCCGTGCAACCGCTTTAGCGACTACAAGGTTTCGTTTCGCTTTCTTCAACTTCTCTGACTGCTCAGTGAGGAACAGGGCAGATCGTCCAAGGCGAGTCCGTGCCCGAAGCAGCGCGTGTTCCAATTCCCCTGGGGTGGGAAAATGCTGGATCACTTCGTCCTCGGAAAGAGCACCAAGATTGAGCGGCATGAGCACACCTTCACCAGCGTTCGCAGCATCCTTACGCCACTCTTCGACCTCCCCGGTGATTGGGTTGAAATAGACTTCCTCAGGCTCCTCTACATCGGTCATTGTTCATCCTCTGGTGCGACGTAATCAGGGTGTGCAGGGTCTGATTCCTGCTCGCCGAGCTCATCATCCTCGATAATTTCAACGTCGATTATGTCCTCAGATTCAGCTTTCAGAAGCCCTGCTTTCGCGAGCCAAATCGTGCGTAACTTGTCAGTGCCCTCGCCATTTTCTTTCATGCGTGTTGCAATGGCATCGAGTTCTTCGCGAGTCTGAGCATCAGCAATGATGGCCTCCCAATCCTCAGATGGTTCGGGTTCGGGTTCTTCAAGTGGGATGACATCGCGGATTTCATCAGTGGAGTAGAGACCGAAAAGAACGTCACCGAATCCCTCGCGTCCAACATCCGCCTGAGCACGCCAGACACACATGTTCTCTGAATAGCTTTGCCAGGGGAGTGCCTTACCTTTTTCCGATACGGCCGTTACTTCCCAAACCCCATCCGCGTTCTGCTTGTAGCTCTGAACAAGACCAGCACGAATTGCCCTCGGAATATCCCAAGTAGATTCAAACCGATCACCAGAGTCGGCACGGGTACCGATCACAGTGGCTTTGAAATCGCCCCCAGCAATAGAGCCTGTCTTGATGATTTCGAGTTTGTGACCAGCCGCGCGAATCAGTGACCCTTTGAGCTGTGAAGATAGTGTGGCTTTGCCCTCGACAACGTCAATGGACTGAATTGCGGCCATTGGGTGCATACCCAACATGGCGCCGGTTTCCATGACGAGAAGTATTTTGGCTGCGGAGGGTTTGCCGGTTGTTGGATCGAATAATCCTCTCGGGATAAGCTGGCCGGCATGGGATAGCGTCTCTGCGTAAATTTTTCGTTCACTTAGACTCGCACTTTGGTATGCAACTACTTCTTTACTCATTAGAAATCAATTTCCTTTTCAAGTTCACGTGCAGCTTTCAGTGCTGCGAGTACTTCTGTTGCGATAGGCACAATCTGTGCTTGAATGTCGCGGATTATGTCTGAATCCGCCCAGTATCGGATAATTTGAGGATCGCGGCGGAGTTCCCATTCACCTGATTTGTCTACGATTTCGCCCCAGATGAAATCGACTGAAGTGGCTTCAGGGACAACGAACAACTGCCATGCGATTTGCCGGAGTTCACGAGGATTCGGGCCAGTGACAATGATGTTGTGTTTCGCCTTGGTTTCAGCTAGTTGAAGGGAACCATCCCCACGGACGTGCAAACCGTCAGGGGTGGCCGCAAAGCCCGCCTCGTCAGGGTGATGAATCAGCAGGCCACAAGGGTCGAACTGTGCATATGCGAGAAGCATTGGTTCCCAACGATTGCCCTGCTCTGTGGCGCTGTTGCCGGTGAACTCAGACTTGGTGAGCTTCTGCCGAACGTAGGTCTCGACCGAACTGATCTTGGCGAACTTTGCAGCGTCGGACGCGCCAAGAACATTCTCACGAGCTTTCAGCCATGATTCACGGTCATACGAATCAGCAAGAACACGATCCAGATAACTCATGACTGAACCTCGTTCACGTCCAGAGCTTCAACCTCAATAGGGTGTGCTGCTGTCATTGACTCTGGCACGACAACTATGGCTTCAGGGCGCAAAGGCAGGAATGCGGATTTTGGAACACGAATAGCCAGCTTGACCTCAACTGTTCCTGGCTTGGGTGATGCGGAACGTTTCTGTGTTGATCCGACGACCTTCGCGGCAAGAACACTGTTCGGAGAATCCGAGGGGCTGTAGCGGGAGTATTCAGCTGCAACTTGCAAGTAAACAATTGCATCTACGTAGTCATGAGTATTCATAGTTTTTTCATTTCAATCTCAGAGGGAAGGCCCGATTCAGGACACTGGGGCACGTAACCGAGTGCGGTTGTCATCAGGAGTCCGGCAGAGAATTGTGCCGAATGAACCCCACAAAATGCCCTCACATCATGACCGCAAATCAGCCGGAACGAATGAGTCGCGGTGTTGTTGCACTTAACATCCCACTCGCAGCGGATCTCAGTGCTGTAGTCAAGCTGCTTAATAGCTTCTTCATCTGTGGTAGCCATCATGCTTCCTCCACGTTCCATTCCACAATTTCGTATTCGGATTCCCCATCGGCGCCAAGGCCGTAGAGAGTGCCGGGATCTGACTGCTCAATTTCGTCGATTAGTGCTTCGGTCATTTCATCCCGAGAGGCGAATTTTCCTTGACTACGTTCAAGAACGACTTCAATGGTTAGCCGGATTGTGTGTGCCATTACTTTGCCTGCCCATCTTCCATTTCGATGAAGGTTGCTACGAGATCGCCTACGTCTTGGCGGCCACGCTCGATAAGCACATCGAAGCCACGTTCCACCGCCACAGCATCAAGCTGTGCGAGTGATTCATCGTCCAGCAGGTCGCCTTCCTTGACGATTACGAGCTTCAAGTCAGGGTTCCCCGCTGTGGCGATGCTGAATGCGGCTTTCCGCTGGCTGGCGGTGTTGACCTGAGTGAATGGGACGGCGCCGTACATCATGATGTTTTTGAACTTTTCGACACCGGTTTTCTGGTCGAACCCTTCACTCACCTCAGTGATAGAAAGATTCGGATCAGGGAAGATCGCAGTAGCGAGAGCATCCTTTTTGACCTTCGTTATACGGCCTACCTCGGAGACGGTGTATTCCCAGTGTTCAACCTTTACTTGGGCATCTTCGCGGAGCTTGTCGAGCGTTCTTTTAATCTGAACGTCCCGGTTGATTTCGTCAACATTCGCAATTTGCTGCTCAAGGTTTGTCGTGTCGATGATGCCGGGGGATGACTTCAGAGTTTCCTCAATTCGTACGTGAGCGTTCCGTGCTTCCGCGAGATTCTTTTCTGCTTGCGCTAACTGTGCTTGGAGATCCTTTACCCTCTGATCAAGCTCATTGATGCGACTGACGTTTTGAGCCTGTTCTTGTTCGAGGTTTCCGTGAGCTTGGTTCTGTGCCCGTGCGGCGGTCAAGTGCTCGACGAGTTCCTGAGTGGAGACAGGCTGATCCGGAGTATCTGGGGCTGGTTTCTCTGCGTTCTCTACAGCACCGAGTGCAGCTTGTTTGATTTGGAATGCTTCACGACGCTCTTCTTCAGCTTTGGTGAGGAGTTGTTCGTTGTGGAGGAAGTTGAATTTTTTATCCGTGAACTCAACCTTGGTGAGCAAGAGGTTCGTTTGGTCTTTCGGCTCTGCCAAAAGAAACTCTGATGGGTCGAAAATGAGTCCGCCGGTGATTTGGGCGACTATCTCCGAAGGTTTCTGATGCTTCGCCCCATCGGTGAGGTTGTAGACCGAGAGTGTGGATTTTACATCCCCTTTTTCGGTGCGTTTCCATTCACGCTCGATCCTGAGATCCAGACTGGTATCTTCTAGTTCGGCTTTCGCATAGTTGCCACCGTCAAAGATCGGTTCAGGTGTGAGCCGGAAGCCTTTAGCGTCAAAGAGTTCTGCGATGCCGTCGATAAAGCTTGACTTGCCAGCACCGTTCTTGCCCTGGACAATGATTGAGCCACCATCACTAGAGACTTCGATAGTGCCTCGGATGCCCTTATAGTTCTCTACTCTGAATGTTTTCATTTGGATTACGCCTTCCAATTTGTTTGCTTGAATACTGTGGGTGCGGTCACTATCGCGACCAGAATGATGATTAGAAAAACCCCGTTATAGGGGAGATTGAGGAATGCAAAAAGCAGGAGGAGTGCTAGCGAGGTGTAGAACAGAAGTGTCCAGATTTGGTTCATCACAGGTACACCTCGATACAGGCGAGCATCGCAAGGATGAATACGCAGACCACGATGATGCTTAAGTAAATGTCCTTCTTGTTCATGACCATTCACTCCGAACTGGGATGTGGTCAATCGCAATCTTGATATCGCCCTGCTCGCGCATCCATCGGGCGCATGCCTCCGCGTCATGGTCATATCGGAAGATCTGAGGTGCTCGGTCTTTTGATGTCACCATGTGTACCCAGCCTTCATTGGTTGGCTGGTTGAGCTTAGCTTTTACCTGTGCTTCTGCTTCCAGATACAGCAATGCTTTCATCGGGCCGGGGAGTGCATCGAATTCTGGGAACCCCGTATTCACCTCTGTTAGTTCTGCTGTTATTTCGCTCATGACCACACCGCCCATAGGATGATGCCGAGGATGAAACCCAGTGTGGTTACTAGCGCTCCGAAAGTTGCACCTTTGCGGAATACGCTTCTCTGGGGGTTGTACCCACCAGCGGTATAAATCGCGTGCCCTTGACGTGACTTCATGCTGCTGCCTGCATTTCTTCATGCTCGGGCAATCCCCACAAGATGACCTGGTTGCCGTACTCGCCTGTAATTTTCAATCCGGTATCAATGATTTGCTTTTTGCGCTTCAAATCGCTGATACGTCGCTTTACCGAGTAGGGGTCACAGAGCGGCCAGCCATAGAGATTCATCTGCCGGAAGTATTTTGCGGTGATCTGAAAGCCAGCCTGTGGGCCATCAGTTTTGAGGATGTGAATTATTGCCTTCTGCGTTGCCGACATTCTGTGTTCATCGAGGGCTTGTGCTGCTTGATGTGAAGTCTCAGGATCATCCCGCTTGGCGAGCTTCTTTGCCTCGTCTAGACTGATCGGTGTGGACATGTGAGGTTCCTTTCTCTGTGTCCATCGGCCCCTGTTAGCGCAGGGGCTTTACTCATTCATTTGGGTGGTGGCCGGGTAACGACTTGCCGGAAGGAACCCGGCCACCTTATTATTTAGGGTGTTCTATTCAGTTATGTGTGGGCGGCAGCACTGGGGGAGTACCGCCACCCGTTCCTGATGGGGGGATCAGGAGGTCTAAGCGACTCTGGATAGCAACTCATTGATATTGCTTATTCGACGTTTGCTCTTGTCTACCGGGGTGCGTTCAGACATTTTCTTGATGGCCTCAATCTGTTCATCGGAGAAAGCGATAGTACGCTCACCGAGTCGATAGTGTGGCCATTTGTTTTCGCGAGCATTACGTCGCACGAAGTCAACGCTGACTCGAAATAACTCGGCTACTTCCTCAGGGCTCTTCATGTTGCTCATTTGGCACGCTCCAGAGCATTGGGCGTGTCGAAACTGCTTTCGAAAGTGTGTTCGAGTAGCGTGGAAGGTGCGGTAACTGTACCCAAAAGTTGGGTCACGCCCGCAGAAAGGAGAGCCGAGCAATGGCTAGCAAGAAGTCTGGCAGCTCCGGGCAGTCTGCCCGAAGCGCCATAACTGGTCGCTACGTGAAGATCAGCACCGCAAAGCGGAATCCACGTACGACTGTTGTTGAGAAGCGAACCAAGTAAAGGTTCGTTTTTTTGTGGGGTCGGTGTTAGCGCACCGGCCTCACTTCTTTTGAAGTCTAATACATTCATTATTTGTTCCCCATCTGCACGCGCTGTTCGTTTATCCAGCGATCAACATCTGCTTGGGTGTATCTGACGCGTTGATTTGCAATTCTGATGAAGTCAGGGCCTTTACCTTCACTGCGCCACTTCAAGAGTGTGCGGGAAGTGAGTCCGAGCTGTTCGGCAACTTCTTCGGAAGTGAGTAACTTAGTCATGCTGCACGTTCCTGAGCATGGTCATCTAGTGCCGCGGCTAGAAAATCTTCCGGATTCCACTGGGTTACATCTGCGATTTGGAGCAATTCCGGCACGGTAAAGTCACCGTCATTGAGTTTTCGAAGGAGCGTGCGGTAGGAAATTTTAGTTTTCTCGGCTACTTTCGCCTTTGACAAGCCGGAATCTAGGATTGCACGAGAGACACGGTCAGTCACTCGTGTCGGTGGAGTCTTGAATGTTGCCATATGGCTATAGTAATTGCTAGCCGGGAATAGTGCAAGCTCATTTTGTTACCAATTTGGCTATACATATTGCCGAAAAGGAGATATCATAGCCGTGTGACTACAAAATATGAACGGTTCAATCAGCTCGTAGGTGCGCAACTGAAGCTTGAAATTTCGCTCTCAAAACGGCCGATCGTTGAGGTGAGAGACGCAATCGAAATCGATCACAGTACCTTGTACAGATATTTGAACGGAGCGCGCCCGATTCCGGTGTCTGTTGTGGCAAAAATTGCTGACGAGCTAGGAGTGCCCGCAGACTCGATAATAAAGATGGCTCGGCTAAAGCTTGAAGATGAGCTTAGTAGAGGTAATGTCACACCCTTACGGAAGAATAGTGAGCCTGATTACGAATCGCTAAGCGAAGCTGCTTATATAGAATCCGATGAACCTGGGTTCCCTGAAGAACCTTAAATTAGGAGTGGGGGAGAGATTGCAATATGATCCATGGACACACGCAAAAGAACTGGGGGTACGGGTTGAATACTACAACCTCAAGGCAAACTACGGACTTTGGGTGCCACAACAAAACCTCATACTCATAAGACCTAGAATGAGAACCTTGATGGAACGGTCTGTTCTCGCGCACGAAGTCGTGCACGCGGAATACTGTGACCCTCCCTTCCATAACTCAAAGTTCGAAGCCCGAGCAAACCGCATTGCAGCGGAAAGGCTCATAAACCCGAAAGCATATGCAGAACTTGCAAGAATTTACGGTGACGGGGATCTCATATGTCGAGAACTCGGAGTCTCCCGAGAACTATTACAGGCCTACATCAAAAAAATCGCATAAACAGATTGGGGAAAACAATGAGCGATCAAACACCACCACCCGGATACTACCCTTACCCGGATAACCCATCAGAACAACGTTGGTGGGATGGAGAGAAATGGTTAGAGCCACAGGTCGCGAGGCCAATGGGGATAGTAATGCCCATTTTTGCGCTTATCTCAGGAGTAATCGCTTTCTTTATACCAGTGCGAGACGTAAGCCTGATCGCATCTATATTAGCCATCCTTCTAGGGGCAATAGGGTTGAAGGCTGACACAGGATTGGGCAAGGGGCTAGCAATTGCCGGGTTGATTGTTGGTGCGCTGTCGCTAGCTGTGATTATTTTCACCTGGCAATAACTTGTGTTGACACGGTCAACAAAACACCGATAATTGTTGGTTTCTAACGCAAATAGCCGCCGATAAAAGCCCGGAAAATCAACACTTTTCAGTACTTTCAACCCTTCCGAAGGGGTTCAATTCCCGGCATCTCCACAGTAAATACAAGGGAAATAGCCCCTGATGTTGACACGGCTACCAAATGTGTTGACACGGGGGCTATACTTTTGACATGGCGAGCATTAGAAAACGAGTGCGCAAAGACGGCACAATCGGATGGGCAGTGCTCTGGCGTGATCCCAAAACTATGAAGCAAACAAGCCAAACTGTTGAGACAGAGAATCTTGCTAACACGCTCAAACGACTTCTCGACGCGAACGACAACGATTTCAATGCCGTTGCCCTCATTCTGACCCACGCTAACAAAGAAACACCAACAGTTTCAGAAATGCTCAAATATCACCTCACGCAGCTAACAGGTGTTACGGAAGGAACGATTCGCGGGTATGAAACCATCATCGAAGAGCATCTAAAACCCTTTCTGGGGCATCACAGAGTTGAAACCATAACCTCTGAAATACTCGTAAAGTGGGTCAAATGGATGCAGGAGCGTGGGAAATCACCAAAGACAATTGCCAACGCCCACGGATTACTCTCAGCAGCATTTCAAACCGGGATACTGGCCACACCACCCATGCGTTCAGATAACCCCTGCAAAGTAATCAAACTGCCGAAAAATGATAGATCACATCAGCCGAGTATTTATCTCACCTTAAAAGAATATGAATGGCTGGAAGAGTCTGCCCCTGAGGTTTACCAAACCTTCTTATATTTCCTAGTCTCAACAGGAACACGATTTGGGGAAGCCACCGCGTTACTACCGACGGACTTTGATTTAGAGGCAGATACGCCTATTGTGCGAATTGAAAAAGCATGGAAAGAAGGCGTCAATGGTGTACGTTACATTGGCACGCCTAAGAGCAAGAGATCATTCCGGATAGTCTCCTTACCCAAATTACTTGTGCCACGCATTGAGGCGTTGTTTAGAAATCCAGATGATTTGGTATTCACGAATCGCGCCGGGGGAGTCATCCGCTCGGGAAGTTTCCACAATTTCGGTTGGAAACCAGCTCTAGAAGGTGCGCGAGCTAAGGGATTATCCAAGACTCCACGACCGCACGACCTGAGGCATACTCATGCCTCTTGGTTGATAGGAGCAGGTGTAAACATGTTCACGGTGTCAAGGCGCCTCGGCCATGAATCGATCAAGACCACTTTGGATTTATACGGCCATTTGATGCTGGACGGGCAAGCCGAAGCATCTAGTGCGATGGACAATATCTTTAGCTAGTTTCTACTTCTGATTCTTCCAACCATTCAAGGACATCAGCTTCTCGATAAAGCACGGTTCGTGGAGTTGGTTTCAAATACGTCGGTCCTTGTTTCATGTACCGCAGTTGCGAGAGAGCACCCCGGCTAATTCTGGTGATCTCACTTACCTCTTTGATAGTCAGGTATTTAACTGGTTTTGATTCTTCCTTCATGGATGCAGTCTAAAACTTCGTCTGTGGATAATTTAAGTTCTGTTTCAATCTTCTCAGCACAATTAAGTTTATGGACGAAAACTTTCAATCCGACGATCTCGACTTTCTGGACACACCGAACTGCCCGCGATGCTTGCACCCGGCTTATCCAACATCGGATGGGTGGGTGTGTTTCAGGTGTGCTGTAGATGCGGTGTTCGAGCATGAACAAGATATCGAGGATACGCTGGAAGAATGAGAATCATCGGCACCATCCGCCCCACTGAAACAAAAGAAATCGAAGTCGAAGCAGAAACCTATACAGAAGCCTATGAGCTTCTTAAGGCTCAAATTCCGGAAGGGTACCAGCTACTATCAACTCGTCAGGTTCAGTAACCGACGGTTATGAGTTCATCCCAATGCGTAGTGGCCCGCGGGGAAAGCATTTCCCGGCGCATATTCCACTGAGGCGGATTCTGTAGACCGCCTAAGCCAACCCCGACCGACCCTTTGCCACATTTCGAATTGATGCTATCGAGCAGGTCTCCGATCTGTTTACCCTCGTGTGGGCTGGTGAACATGGGCAAGTACTCATGATTCTTTTTGTCACTGAGGTCAGTGAGCATTATCCCTGCTCTCGCATATCGAGCATTGGGGTGCATCTTGGGGAGTATCAGCATTGATGCTTTCGCGATCTCAATCGGCTCGTCCACTGGAATGCCGAGACCTACATTCACGCTCGCAGTATGGCGGAAGCCCTGATCAAAGTGTGAGCTCATGGCCCAAGCATTCAATTGCTGAGCCACTAGACCATGCTTGCGAAGCCGAGTACTCACTTTCTGTGCGTAGATACTCATGACCTGCTGCATCTCTTTCTGTGAGGTCACAGGCGTTGAGAATGAGCGGCTGAATATCAATTGCTGTCTAATCGGTGGTTCCTCTTCAAGAGGAATACAGGGAATGCCTCGAAGCTCTAAGACAGTCCGTTGCAGCACCACGCTGAAGAGCTTCCGGATGCGCTCTGGATTGGCGTCTCTCAGTTCTAACGCTGAATGAATGCCGAGCTTACGGAGTCGTTTTGCTGTCCTGCTTGCTACGCCCCAGAGGTCGGTGACGTGGGTATTTGCGAGTATCCATTCCTGCTGCTTCTCGGTGAACTGATCCCAGCTGCATACTCCGTCGAATTGTGGGAATTTCTTCACTGTATGATTCATCAGTTTTGCCAGTGTCTTAGACGGCCCGATGCCGACACGAACAGGTAGATCAAGTGATTCCCACACAGCCTGTTTCATCACTCGACCAGTCGCGATGACCTGCTCAGACGTTCCCTTCAACCCTAGAAAACTCTCATCGATGCTGTAGATCTCCTGCCATGCCGAGAATCGTCCAAGAATATTCATCACCCGGCGACTCAGCGAGCCATAGAGCTCGTAGTTGCTCGACTTGGCGATCACTCCGGCAAGTGGAGCCCAAGCTGAGATTTTGAACCACGGCACCCCCATTTGAATGCCGAGAGCCTTAGCTTCCTGTGAAAGCGCCACCACACAGCCGTCATTGTTCGATAGCACCACAACCGGTTTCCCCCTGAGCTTCGGATCAAACACTCGCTCACATGACGCGAAGAAGCTATTCACGTCCACTAAAGCGATGTACTCATTCAAGGTGTAGCCAGCCTTTGACTACTCCCCAAATAATCAGATCACCGAGAGGCGGGATTCTGATGTCGGGATACTTTGGATTCTCTGCCTTGAGCACCACAGCGCCTGTCTTTTCCCGCGCGAGTCGCTTTACCGTGAGCTCACCGGCGAGGATTGCAATCACAATATCGCCCATGACCGCGGCTTCTGCCTTATTGACCACAAGCACGTCATTGTGATTTATGCCGGCACGAATCATGGAATCCCCAGCCACCCTGACAAGCACAGTGCTGTCTCGGTCTTTAATCATGAAATCATTCAGATCAATATCTCCGTCATAGTAATCCTGGGCGGCAGATGGCCAGCCCGCAGAAACGGATACCGGCGCGAATAGTACTCTTGCGCCCCGGCCGGGCAAGGACTCAACAATTTCTAAGACTGTAGTCATCGTGTCCTCTTATACTCGAATGAATGTTCGAATTAAGAGCATAAGCCTAGTTGCTGACAAACCGCTAGTTGAAGGTTGAATGCTGAATGTTTACCGTGCAAGAGGTGCATGAACACCTATACCGGGTCACACACGAAACCGTACTGTGTGGATACATCCAAGTCATGGATTACGGTCATGAGGTCCGTTACAAAGCGCGGATGTTGCACGCTCGGCATGCGAAACTCGGCATGTCACTCGGTGAGTACTTCAGCCTCGAAGAAGCCACCCGCGCATTCAGAGTGTTTGAAGAAAAACTCGAAGCCGGTGAATCGGTCTTTGATACGAGCGAAAGGAGAGAGCGAACAACTCGCCGCAAGCGCAGATTCTTTGCCGGAACATAGAAAAGATCCCCACTGCTTCGGCGGTGGGGATCTTTTCTGCCCTAACGGAACAGTGGCTTTATGCGAACGTTAGCGCTGAAACCAAAACAGGCGTTTGTGATACTTCTCCGTCTTCAGACGGTCCGGACAGTCCAACCGAAGACATTGCTCTGTCAACGGCATCTTCAATCAATCCGACTGCGAGACTCTCAGCATCTAAACCGGTTGGGCATTCCACTCCGATCAAGAATGCGAGTTCGTGCTTATCCTCATTAGACGCAAGGTCGATGGCGACAAATTGCGGATTAGTTGCAAATGAGTCATAGACAGAATCCACTAACTCATGAAAGTCATCTATTTGTACCTCAATTTTGAGAGTAAACGAAACACCTTGGATGCTCATTCGTTCTCTCCTTCCTCACCAAAAATGAAAGTAATTCCTACGTGGTTTTCAATGAACTTAATACGGGCGGGATTCAAGGGAAATTTGATATCAATTATTATTTGAAGTCCTCGTTGGTGTTCTGGCCATACAGCAACCGATCTGTCACCACGGATTGAGCGGGCTATCCAACCGTTCTTTTCTAGTTGCGATAGGACTGCAATGGTCCTGAAATCAAGCAACTCATGATTTGGAATAACATCTTTATATAACCCCCGGCTCATGGGTTCATTATGTCATCGATATAGTCTCATATGCAAAATCTACAATAAATTCCTGAGAATTACTACATTGAAAGCAGAAAAGAACCCCCAGAGCCGAAGCCCTGGGGGTCAAGTGAGCAGATAAAGGGGGTAATCCGCTCAGCGCCAAGCGTAATTACTGATTGCTTGAATCAGCTGTGTAATCTTCTGGAATTCCCTGAGCGAGAATACTGAAGAACGATTGCGCACCATTCAGCAAAGCGGTAGCAGCCATACCGGCCGCTCCGACAGCCAGTGCGAGCATCCCGTCCTGAGTAAAGACGAGAGTCAACCCGCCTGCTACACCGAAACCGGTGGCCAGCGATTGGCTGGCAGTTCGGATGAAGCCGCGTTTTGCAGCTGTCTTAGTTGCTTCTGGAATCAATTTGGTATTCATAATGCTCCTTATTTGAGTCGTTTATTTACTTCTGCTTGTACAGCCGCATACTGGCTGCCGAGTGATTTCTTGCGGGCAGCACCATTGCCGTGCTTGCCCTGAATAACTTCAGTAGCGAGCTGTGCAATGGTTTTCCCGCCACCTGCGAGGCGACGATTCACTTCAGCCTGAACCGCTGAGTACTGTGAACCGAGGGACTTCTTGCGGGCATCACCGTTACCATGAAGACCTCTAATAACCTCGTCTGCGAGCTGAGCGACGGTCCTACCCTCAGGAACCGGAGCAGGTGCAGGATTGTAACCAGAGATGATGTCATACCCGTTGATATCCTCAGACCATCCCAAATAATTGAGTGCTGGCCAACGCTGAAGTAGAGCATCGAGTGAAGCGAATCTGAGTACCGTGTCATTGAGACCGGTGGTCTCTATCTCACCATTGGCTAACCGCACAGCCGAATGACCAGCCGGGACATTCTTCAAGCTGAAGAAGATAGGCACAGCAGCGTTCGGGAAGTTGCGGTTCGCATGAAACCTTTTCGCTTTACGTCGTGCCTCTTCAGCAGAACCATAACCAGGAACGGCGGGGATGTTGAATCCGCCACGAGTTTGCGCGTGACACCAACCCTTCCAAAAGTTCTTGCCGCCCACGTTCGGATTACTCGTGGGAGTTTTATAACCTCTATGTATCTTCAATTTCTTCTCCTTAAATGTGAAAACCACCCGAAGGTGGTTTAGTGAATGTAATGATCTGGTGCAACAGGTGGTGGAGGTGGTTTTCGCTGCCAAATATGATCCCGTAAAGCAGCAACATGATCCCGTGAAGCCGACTTGTCAGCCCACATTCGATCCAGCTTCGATGAATACATTGCGCGCTCTTTATCCAATGCCTCTTTCCACGTATTGCGTTCTTCCTGAAGCTCATTGATCAAAAGTAGTTGCTGATCTTTCGCTTTGCCTCGCATCGTGAGGAGTGTGGAGAGCCATCCACCTATCGCACCGATAATGGCCGCTCCGCCGAACAGAACAATGTTGAGGAATTCAGCGGTCATTTAGGGGCCTTTCAGGATCAGGAGTTGCTAAAACAAGTGGGAGCAGTGGTCAGCCCGAGTATCAAAAGTATGTCTGGGACGGGAGCACATGGCGACGCCCAACCGGTTTACTGAGTCGTGAATACAGTACGAGTGCTGCATCTGGCTCATCAAGTCCGATATTGATGACCTCCGCAGCAAACCTCAAGAGCGGAATGGTAATCAAAGTCACTGCTCAAGTGAGTGTGAGTGGCGCTGCCGGTGATACGAATCAATCTTCCATTCACTACACGATGGATGGAACGGTCCCCGGATCAACCGCTCCGAGATTGAGTATTGTTAGGAGTTTTGCTGCCACTACAGGAGTGGTGGTGACAACGCAGCACGATGCAGAAATTGTTTTGAATTCAGATACTGCAAACCTTCGCGTAGGCCTCGTTGTTCCATCAGGTAGGAATCCTTATGTAGTGGACGGATATTGGATTACCCTTGCCCTGATGTGATGCAATGTTCACGATTCTGCGATGAATCGTGGTGTTCCATCGAAGCTCAGTGCTGTCAATGCTGACGTGCCAATCGAACCAACCCCACCCGAGGCGGCGTCTATTTGGCAGCGTACGAAAGTCCCATTGGCATCTAATCCGAATACCATTCCAACGTTACCTGGCCGGAACCCGCTTGGCAGGTGGAAAGCGTAAGCGTTTGCGCCAGATGCGCGGTTAGCGCGACCTCGTAGGTATACGATTCCATTCCGTTTTCTATATGCAGGTTCTTGTGTGTTTACAGTCCAACCGCTGTTGAGTGCTGCTTCCTGCCAGCCTGTGTCACCAGGTATTGATGCCAGCGACCATGTGCTCCCGTCCCAGACATACTTTTGATTTTCGGCCCAAGCGTCCTGCCCAAGAAAATCGCCTGACGGTTTTGCAGCAACAAGCTCAGCATAAGTATCAAACACAGGTTCGTGGCGGCTCTTTACTGCGTCCCGTAAATCGCGTGCCGGTTTGAAAATATTCGCTGGGACTGTTGATAAATCCCCGTCCAGAAAAGATGGATAATCCATAATATTTAGCTCCTCAGAATGATTGGTTTTGCAGACCCTGTCAGAAGTACGTTGACTTTCTGGCCGATAGTGAACGTGAGATCGGCACCGTTCACCCCTAGCGACTCAGCACCTCCGATATTTACCCGTAGAGGACTGGTAGATGTGATTGTGCCGGTTGTGTATTTCACAGTGGTTGTTTCAAGTGCCTCAAGGCGTTCGAGCAATCGGGCGGTGGTTGCGTCCATCAGAATTCACCCATGTTTCTGGTTGAGAGATTCATTGCGAATGAAGCGAGATTCATCGATAGCCCATCCACAATATGGTTCAGTACGACTGCGGGTTGTTCTTTCCAGCCCTCGGCAATGATCTGTATTGTGTCACCTCGTTCAAGAGCAGGGTTTGTGATTCCGGATAGAACAACGGTCTCGGTCTTGCCCTGCACCTGGGCAAGCTTCTGGGTGCCGATTCTCTGAGCCTCTGTCTCCGATGCTGTTGGCGATTTGATCCGGATTGGGCGTATACCGATCTTCGACTTATGGCGAGGATTATTTGTATCGGTAATCTCCACTACAACTTGAGACCAAGGCTGTGAACCATCAGTAGTCGCAGCTTCCACAATCACACAGTTAAACAGCCGATCCAATGGCCGGTTACGATCCAGCCCAGTTATCGTTCCCTCATTCCCTGTGCGCATGAGATAGACAGGTTCGCCGGGTTCGGTGATTGCATCACGAATCACGAATGCCCCGTCTGGGGCAAAGAAGCATTCAACCCCGGCATCGGCGGCGATAGTGTCAATTGCTTGCCGTAATCGGCCAGTCCATGTTTGCTCTGAGCCGAGAGTGCCCGTATCAGTGGAAGTGTCACGGAAGCTGACGCCCGGCACCCCGTATTGCACGAGTTGGATGATTGCTTGCCTACGGGTCACCGAGGCGCTATGCACGATCGGGGTAATGAGTTCTTGTGCGTTGAGGTCTGCCCCATAGTCGGATGCTCGAAGATTTACTACACCCTCAGTCTCGGTCTTTGATGCGGTCTGAATCCGGCCCTTGAATACGGGCACTATTTCTTGGTTTGCTCCACCCCAGCTCATGCCGGTTTGAATGCTAATGATTGCTCCCTCTATGGAGAGCAAATCGTACAGTTCATTGACTGAGTATTTTTCAGATGAGACTTTCCCTGTGAAAGTTCGATTCACTTCTTGCCCGGTCATTGTGACCTGGCCCGACGTCAGTTCTAGCGGATAATCATCACCGTTGACTGAAGCGATTGCTTCGTTGATTCCACGGAATCCTGTGGGGAGCGTTTGTAAGAATTCTTCACTCACATTCCACATCAGAGCCTCCGATCAATCAGCAAATCATAGCCGTTCGCATATGCTTCTAAGAGATCCTGTGCGGTCAAATAGGTAGCCATGACGGTCGCACCGTTCCAAGTGAATTCCTGCGTCACCTTGGGGGAGCGTGCACGCTGCATTGGAAGTTGCGCCCGAGCTATGTACTGTTCCGCGTAATTATGGATTTCTGAGACTTGAACGTTTCCGACCGCATAGAATCCTTCACGGAATCGGACAGACCACTCTGGCGGGATGCGAACCAGAATTGGTGTGCCATCACGCAGGAGAGCGTCCAGTCGGCCGGCGAAATCCTGACTATCAATCTCAATCACGAGAGATCGGATGTCTTCGATTCGATTACCGAAACTGATAACAATATCCTCCGCCGACCCGATAGGACGATGAGAGACAGTGTTCGGCACAGATGTTGGGGAGCCGAATGATTTTACCGTGCCACCGAATTCCCAATCCTTCTCAGGCAATGGGAGCGAAAGAGAAGGTGTGCGGGGATGGATCAACCACACATCATGAATATCTAGAACTTCTGGACTCGATTCATCAGTGACAGAAGTGACGACCGCTGCAGCGTCTTTCTCGAAACGGATCTCACCAACCGTGACAGTATCTCCACCGCTGAACCCAGGCCATATGCTGAGCTTCGACAATGTGGATTTCGTGAACAAGGTTTCGTACTGGTAATTGCCGCCAACCCCAGAGAACAGGAGTCCTGTTTGTGTGGTGGTGATCTGAAACCCGGTGAGTGCGGTGATCGGTGTCACTGTACCGTTCACGGTCAGTTTCTCATCGCTGATGCCAATCTCGATCGAGTAGTCAGCTTCGAGATAGACAAGCCGTCGAGCATCCACACTTGATTCAAGTGATTCAATGACGATCCTGTCCCAATCAGAAGCGAAACCAACGATGTGTTCAAGCCCAGTGTCATATGAATAGGGTGACGCAGTAACCACATTTGAGTACACAGACCACGTAGATGCAGCTGTGGTGAGTGCGTTCATGGCTGCCACACGGAATTGATAATCAACTGAATCAAGCCCTGAGATTGTTAGGCTCGTACCCGCTTCGGTGACTGCCGTCCACTCCGTATCCGTGGTTTTTCTATACTCCACCCGGTAGCCAGTGATTGCAGAATCACCATTCGAATCAGGTGCATCCCAAGAGAGAGCAACCTGACCGGCCGACGGAGTGCCGACAAGGGTCTTCGGGGCCGAAGGAGCCTGGACATAAACCAAATACCCGGCGAGAGCATAACCAGAATCAGACCCGCCAGGCGTTTCCTGCACATACGATCCGGAGACTGCATTTCTCCCATACCATGTTGATCCGCTGAGGTTGAACCTGACCATGAGATTTCCACCATTGGTCATGAGTTTCATAGTTGAGAGGTCAAACGGTCCTCGTAGCGCAGCCGAACTACCTGAAGCAATTGTTTTGGCATCGGTTGAAACGGCGGCAGACCCGTTTTGATTCATTACGGTCAATGAATTACTGCGTGTAGCTGAGCGGCCAGACATGTAGGCAGCCATTTGGGTATATCCGACAGGGCGTAGACCGTTTGCTGCCAGACGTCCTGCTGCCCCGTTTATAGGTGACTGAATCCACGAGTTGTTGTTATATTGGGTCGTCTGAGCCGCACCTGATTTGCCGCCGAAGTGTAGGACAGCCATTAGCGTTCCACCGTGACCTTCCCACCAGAGACTGATACATCAGGGCTACCCACGTTTGACCATC
>JBARYA010000144.1:0-1529 GCA_049647625.1 Microbacteriaceae bacterium | reverse complement strand
GATTGTTGCGCTCGCAATTCCGAGCCTGCTCGATCGAATACCCGAGCGGCGATTGATGCTGGGGGCTGCCGCAGCGCTTCCAATACTCCTTGCCACCAGCGCTCCGGTCATGATGTTCATGGGCGGGGCGGAACGTTGGGTGGCCTTATTGCTTCTCTGGACATTGCTCGGTTCGGCGACCTCAGCAGTGCTTACTCCATCGGCGCGATTGTTACGCCGAAACAGCACCGAACAGAATCGAACCGCGGTGTTTGCCGCACAATTCTCGCTCTCGCACGCCTGCTACCTGATCAGCTACCCACTCGCCGGAGCTCTCGGTGCCGTTCTTGGGATGGGTGCCATTGCACTTGTGCTCAGCCTATTGGGGGCTATTGCCCTCGTTTTGGCGGTCTCCACCTGGAAAGCAAAAGTGCAACGGGCGCAGAGTGAGTTGGATCAGAGTTCTGCTGAGCGCGGGTCTGCTTGATGTCGGTGCGTCATTCCTTGAACGCATTTCGCAAGAACAGAAAGTAAACCAGCCCAAAGAGCAGGACGATGTCAAACTTCATGCGAATTTCCTGGCTACTCTTACGGTAATCGGTGCAGCTTGCCCTTATTCTTTACAATATTCTTGTAATCCCATTGGGTGTTGCGGGATTCATCCAACCAGCGCCGCACCGCGTCGAGGTCAACATCGTTGACCGAAGTGTAGAGGGCGGAAGCGTCCTTGAACTTGCCGGTACCGGGGGTGAGGCCCATTTCGTCGAAGTCAGCCCCACTCCAAAACATGAGCCGGATGCCGGCCTTCTGTTTGCTATAGCCAACGATAGGGTTTCCCTCGAGGAACCAGACCGGATGTGCATGCCAAATTTTGCTCTCAGCATCCGGTAAGGCCCGATCAATCTCGACTCTGAGGAGCGCACAAATGCTGTGTTCCTCCAGTTGGAGTTTCTCGTGGTAGCTCGTAATCTCGTCGCTCATGCAGTTAAGCGTAGACCTGAGCAGTCACCTGGTAAAGAGAAAATTTCGGGAAATTTCTCTTCCATTGAAAATGTGAACGATGTATCATTGAGTATCGTTCAAGTTTTCTTGAGGAGGACATTATGAGTAATTCATTCCCAAACGGTGGTTTCGATTTCAACAATCCCGCCGAAAGTATGTTCCAAATTATGGACCAGCTACGCTCCACATTCGAGAAGCGTGCAGGAACCAGAATGGGTCGAGGCGATGTGCGCACCGCCATCCTTGCTCTGCTCACCGAAGAGGCGATGCACGGCTATCAAATCATCCGAGAGATTGAGCAGCGAAGCGATGGAAAATGGAAGCCGAGTGCCGGTTCCGTATATCCGACACTCCAGCTTCTCGCTGAAGAGGGACTGATTCGTGCCGAAGAGTCCAATGGGCGCAAGACCTATATGCTGACCGATGCGGGGCAAGAAGAAGCTTCTGCTGCGGCTGAAGAAGCACCCTGGGAAAGCACCAAACCACACCTTTTTGCTGAGCATGGCGCCCTCCCCAAAGCGGGTATCGATCTTGCTCAGGCGGTTGCC
>JBARYA010000143.1:0-6898 GCA_049647625.1 Microbacteriaceae bacterium | reverse complement strand
CTTCCATAGTTACCAAACCGGCAACCCCGCCGTATTCGTCGACGATCAGCGCCAAGTGGTTGAAGTCACGCTGCATTTGTCGCAGAGTATCATCGGTCTTTTTCGACTCTGGAATGAAAACGGCCGGCTTAATCAGCTCAGTCACCAGGGTATCCTGCCAATGGTGGGGGCTGCGGCGCTGATGCTTTACCAGGTCGCGGAGATAAAGCACGCCCTTCACCTCATCGGCGTCTTTACCAATAACCGGAATCCGAGACACACCCTTGTTCAAGAATTGATCAAGGGCGAAACTCAAAGTCTCATCAGAGTCGAGGGTAATCATATCGATGCGGGGAACCATGATTTCACGAACAATGGTGTCGCCAAACTCAAATACCGAGTGAATCAGTTCCCGATCATCATCCTCAAGCATGTCCATTTCAGCAGCTTCATCAACCAGGGTCAGCAATTGCTCCTCATCGCGAAACCCGAGGTAGCGTCCGGTACCCGGAGTGATCTTGCTGCCCAGATAAAAAAGGCCACGAGAGAAACCACCAAAGAGCACCCGGATGATGCGTGCAATTGGGGCGGTAAAACGTAATACCTGTGGTGCATAGGCCCGGGCAAGAGCTCTAGGGCTGACATTGACCAAAACATAGGAACCGAGCGAAACCACCAAGATTGCTACCAAGAGCGCAAACCAAATACTGGTAAATGTGAGGGCACTGCCTATACCCACAAGCATGGCTGCTGTAGTTTCGCAGAAGGTTCTCACCAGGGATAGTGAGGAGTTGTAGACAACCGGTTCTTTGGCAATCGCAATCAGTTGTTTCTGTAATCTTGACCCTTCGGCAAGTGCCAGAATTTCTGTAGAGCGCAGCGATTGGATTGCAGTGTCGATAGCGGCCATGAGTGCGGCCACCACCCAGAGTGCCACTACGATAAAAAGCGGCCAGAGTTGTATATCGCCTTCGACTATGATGGGTCGCTCACCTCATTGTTATTTGTATTTTCGCTATTACTATCAGAGTCACGGGCAGCAAAAGCTGCAAGCAAAGACTTCTGCAGACCAAACATTTCTTTCTCCTCATCCGGCTCAGCATGGTCATAACCAAGCAGATGCAATAAACCGTGAACGGTCAGCATTAACACCTCATCGAGAAGCGGATGTCCTGCCTCCTTGGCCTGAGCCTTGGCGACCTGCGGACAAATGACAATGTCACCCAGAATGCCCTGTTCGCTGGGATCCTCAGAATTTCCCGGACGAAGCTCATCCATCGGAAAGCTCAGCACATCGGTGGGTCCTTCTTCGTCCATCCATTCAATGTGCAATTGGGTCATCGCCGGTTCATCGACCAAAATGAGTGCCAGATCAGCATCCGGGTGCACAAAAAGCTCACCCATCGCGAAACGCAAAATGCGTTGCAGTTTAGACTCATCGATACTGATTGCTGATTCGTTGCTTATCTCAATGCTCATGAAAGAGGGCCTTTGCTTCGTGATTTGGGGGAAGTTTTGCTGTTCTGTTGCTCAGAATAATTACCATAAGCTTCGACAATTGCCGCAACGAGGTTGTGACGCACCACGTCCTCAGAGCCGAGAAAAGCGAACTCTAAATCATCGACATCGTTCAGGATGCTCTGCACCTGTTTGAGTCCACTGCTGCCACCGGGTAGGTCAATTTGGGTAATATCTCCGGTCACCACCATCTTGGAGCCAAAGCCCAGGCGGGTCAAAAACATCTTCATCTGTTCTGCCGTGGTGTTCTGGGCTTCGTCCAGAATCACAAAAGCATCGTTGAGGGTTCGTCCACGCATATATGCCAAAGGAGCAACCTCGATTGTGCCGAGAGTCATTAATTTTGAAACCAGCTCGGGGTCCATCATTTCATTGAGTGCGTCAAAAAGTGGCCGAAGATAGGGATCAATTTTCTCGGTAAGTGAGCCGGGCAGAAATCCCAGACGCTCCCCCGCTTCAACTGCTGGGCGCGTCAGGATGATTCGGCTGACCTCCTTGCGTTGCAGAGCCTGAACGGCTTTTGCCATGGCCAAATATGTTTTACCCGTACCGGCTGGTCCGATACCGAAGACAATGGTGTTCTCTTCGATGGCCTCAACATAGGCTTTCTGTCCGGCAGTTTTTGCGCGGATGTTTTTTCCACGGCTCGAAACCAAAATCTCTCCGAAAGCAGCCAAATCCGTTTTCTGACCGCTTGGGGCGGGCTTGAGTTCACCAGAATAGCCCTGACCGTGTTTGGCTCGTTGAACCTCGGTTGCCAAATGGTGCTCAACAGCCAAAACCTGCATCTTTTCACCCTTGAGGGTCAAAACATCACCGCGAGCATGGATTTTTACCCCGCTGGCCTGTTCCAAATCTAAGAGCAGCTGATCATTCGGGCCGAGTAATTGCACCATCGGGACACCGCTAACGGTAAACCTGGTGCTAAATAGCTCGGGTATTGCGGCGTTCTTCTCGCTCGTCAAAGAATTCCCTGGGGCTCAAAATTACCGAGCACATGACCGTGCACATGGAAAACCGATTGCCCTGATGCCGCTCCGGTATTAAACACGAGCCGAAACTCGCCGCCACTCAATTTGTTGGCAAGTTCTTTGCCAATATGCACCAATTCGGCGAGCAAATCTGGCGCACTCTGCGCTAATTCCACAACATCCTTATAGCTCGGATCTTTAGGAATCACGAGAAGATGTACCGGTGCGGCCGGAGAAATATCGTGAATGACAATAAAGCGTTCATTTTCATACTCAATCTCAGCCGGAATTTCCCGGTTAATGATCTTGGTAAAAATGCTCTCATCGACTTGGGTCATAGTGATATCTTAAGCGGTGATCTTCATGAAGTGCTGAAGAGATCACGGCTTTATCGTAAAGTATCCAAAAATAAAGCTCAGCGCAGTCAGCAGCGACAAGAACATGGCAATGAGTGACCAGACCTTACCCATGACCGATGGTCGAAATACACCGATGAATGCGACCACCAGTGCTAACAGCCCCAATAATGGCACAACAATCAATCCGAGGTACCACAATGGGGTGACCACATAGCCAATGCCGGTGTTTGCCGGGACATTATTTTGCACAAAGCTCAGCATCAGCACCAGTCCGAACCAGGCCAAAGGTATCCAGGCCAGAACGAATGCGGTGATGCCTAAACGCTTACCAACGGTGCGCTTAGGAAGCTCAGCCAATCCCTTCAGCTCAAGGGTTCCGGTTGAGGGGTGAAAAATCTCTTCGTCCATGCTCATTCTGCTCTTCAGACTACTGCTTCCAACGGTACAGAGCTAAATCGAAAGCAGAAAAACCCACTCAATTACCAGCGGCCTAGAGCACTATTGATGACCGCGAGCGCCGCCGGACCTGCGGTGGAGCTGCGAAGGACAAGCTCTCCCATTCTGGCGTGCTGTGCTCCGGCTTCTTCAAAATGATTGAGCTCAGACTGGCTGATGCCGCCCTCGGGACCGACCAAGAGATAGATCGGTTCAGTATTCTGCGAACCCGCAGCAGAGAGGGATGGGGAGAGTTCTTGTACCAGTGTGCTCAGGCGCTTGGCTGCTCGAGGTTCAAGAATAATGCACCGCTTCGCCGGAAGCTCTCGCATCATCTCTTTTGAGTTGAGAACCGGGAGTACTTCGGGAATCCACAGGTTTTTGGATTGTTTTGCAGCTTCCTGGACAATGGTCTCCCAACGAGCAATGTTCTTCTCCTGCTTCTGGGCATCCCAGCGGACAATCGAACGATCTGCCTGCCAGGGGATGATTCCGGCGATTCCCAATTCGGTAGCCGCCTGGATAGCGAGTTCATCCCGACCACCCTTGGCGAGGCTCTGTACGAGATATACCTTGGGGGTTGTTTCTGCCTGCTGTTCAACACTCTCGACCAGATAGCTCAGTTCATCCTTCTGTACCGCGCTGACCCGAGCAGAGATAAGGAGGCCACGCCCATTCGCAATCAAGATTTCTTCACCAACACGAAGTCGATTCACCGTACCGGCGTGTTTCGCTTCACTCCCCGCCAGAATGAGGGTCGCGCCATTTTGCGGAGCTTCAAGCGCGAGATCAAGATAGAGGGCACTCATTGCAATAGTCTCTAGCCACCGAAGAACCGGTCGCGGAGTTTCGAAAACACTCCCTGCTGAAAACGAACCAGGTTCGGTGCTTCCCGCTTGCTCTGAGCAGCGAGCTGTTCAATCAACTCTTTTTGTTGACGACTCAGCTTCTCCGGCATTGCGACCTGGATACCGATTTTCAGATCTCCACGATTATTTCCACGCAGATGCGTGATACCGCGGCCGGAAATCGTGATGACATCACCGGTTTTTGTTCCCGGCTTCAAATCGAGGGCAACGCTCCCATCGAGCGAATCGAAGCTGGTCGTCACCCCAAGGAGAGCATCAAAGAGATCGATTTCCAGGGTCGCCTGAATATCATCCGCACTTCGACTGAAAATATCGTGATGGCGTACCTTGACCTCAAGATAGAGATCTCCGTTTGGACCGCCACCGGGGCCCACTTCACCCTGACCGGAGAGTTGCAAGCGCTGCCCAGTCTCAATACCGGCAGGAATACGCACTGGAAGGCTCTTGTGTGCCCGTACGCGTCCTTGGCCACCACAATCAACACATGGGCTCGGAATCGTGTTTCCATAGCCCTGGCAGACATTACATGGCGCCTGGGTGACAACATTCCCCAGAATTGAACGCACAGTCCGACGGATCATTCCGGTACCGTGACAGAACGAACAGGTTTCGGGATGTGTCCCGGGCTGACAGCAGCTTCCGTCACAGCTCTGGCAGACAACGGCAGTGTCTACTTCAATCTCACGTTCGGCCCCAAACACCACATCGGCAAGGTCTACCTCAAATCGAAGCAGAGCGTCCTGGCCCCGCTCGCGACGGCTCCGGGTCTGAGTTTGTCCACCCTGCTGCCCGAAGAAGGTCTCAAAAATATCACCGAAACCACCAAAGCCAGAAAAATTATTGGCGCCGCTTCCGCCCATATCGTAGGCCTGGCGCTGTTGCGGATCAGAGAGCACATCGTAGGCGTGGGTGACTGACTTGAACTTTTCCGAGGCATCGGGGCTTGGGTTCACATCCGGATGCATTTGACGTGCCAGCTTGCGATACGCCTTCTTAATCTCGTCCTGGCTCGCCTCTCTGGTCACTCCCAGAGTTTCGTAGTGATCAACCAAAAGCTAGTGTTCTCCTAATAGTTTTGACAGGTAGCGAGCTACGGCCTGCACCGCAACAAAGTTTCCGGGGTAATCCATCCGAGTCGGACCGAGGACACCCAAGTAGGCATTCTGTCCACCGGCAAGCCCGTAGGAACCCGCTACGACCGAAGTTTCGGCCAGATCGACATTCACATTTTCAGAACCAATCCGAATAGTAACGCCATCGATATCGTAGTCGAGTTTGCTGAATAAATGCAGCAGCATCGCCTGCTCCTCGACAGCCTCAAGGATAGGCCCAATGCTGCCGCTAAAGTCTGACTCAGATTTTGCCAAGTTCGCCGCACCACTCACCACCAGCTTTTCACGCCGATTGGCGTTGATCTGTTCAATCAGGCTGCTAACGATAATCGAGGCGAGCTCTGCATCTGCGCTCGGAAATTCGCTCACCACATCACGCAGCAGCTCAATTGCCTCGCTTAATTGTTGTCCAATGGTCTTTTCGTTAATACGCTGCCGAAGTGTCGTCAAGAGTTCGGTATCGACCGGCTTGCCGAGCTTGAGCGTACGCTGCTCAACCCGACCAGAATCGGTAATCAACACAATCAGCACATGTTGGCTATCGAATTGAATCAACTCGATATGTCGCACCCGAGAAATTCCTAAGGAAGGATATTGCACCATCGCAACCTGATTGGTCAGATTTGAGAGCAGCCGAACACTGCGATTCAACACATCATCGAGGTCAACTGATTGATCAAGAAAGGTTTCGATCGCCCGCTTTTGGGCATTGCTCAGTGGGCGCAGCTCATCAATATGGTCGACAAAGAGCCGGTAACCTTTATCGGTCGGCACCCGCCCAGAAGAGGTGTGTGGAGCGACAATCAGCTCCTCCTCTTCGAGCATTGCCATCTCATTGCGGATGGTTGCGGCAGAGACTCGGAACTGTTCGGCATCAACCAAAGACTTCGAAGCAACCGGCTCTTTTGAGGAGACATAGCTCTGAACAATTGCCCGCAAAACCGCTAAACCGCGTTCCGAAACCATGTCCTCACCGCAAATCTTTTCGCTCAATTGGTTGTGTCGAAGCTTTTCGGCTCCCAAAAGACAATCTTATCGCCACGCCGGAGATGAAATATATTTGCACATTCAGTCTTTCCTCAGTAATTTGAGAGAATACAGCAAATGTGAAATCATCACGGCTGCTCGATCATCGGTACATCCAAGGAAGGCTCACCATGACTGATCCGAATTTACAGCCTGACGGACAGGGGCAAGTCCCACCGCCACCAGCTGGACAGGTTCCACCGCCACCTCCTGGGTATCAGCAACCTGGCTACCCACCGCAACAGCCTGGTGCATACCCTCCACAGGGCTACCCTCCACAGGGCTACCCTCAGCAGCAGGCACAGCCTGGCGCTCCACTGACCGCAGCTGAAGACAAGCAGTGGGCAATGTTCTCACACTTCGGTGGTCTCCTCGGCCCACTTCCAGCTTTGATTATCTTCTTGGTATTCAAGGATCGTGGACCGTTCACCAAGCAAGAAGCAAAAGAAGCACTCAACTGGCAAATCACGTTCATTGCCGCGATGATTGTTCTGGGAATCATTAGTGGTGTTATCACCGGTATTGCTTTCAGTTCACTATCATTCGGAACTTTGGCACTTGTTTCAGGAATTTTTGGCTTCCTCTACTTCGCCGTTTGGGCTGTCAACGCCATCTTCTCAATCATGGGC
>JBARYA010000142.1:0-3178 GCA_049647625.1 Microbacteriaceae bacterium | reverse complement strand
ACGACGGGAAAGCGTAGGGGCAGCTGAGCTGAGGCTTGGGCTTGCTTCTGAGTTTGGCGCTTGGGAGTATACCGAGCCAGGCACGATAGCTTCTTCTGCAAGCGGCTCAGCGACGTTCAGCAGAGGTTCCTCGATGCTCGCAGTCTGTACCGAAGCGGCAGAACCGGGATCGGTGTCTTCAAAGCGTGGGGGCATGAATTGAGCGAGAGGATCTTCTTCAATCGCTTCGACTTCAGTTTCGTCTACTGGTACATACGAGCTTCTGCGGGGTTGTGTTTCAGCATTGAACTGCGCAGCCGAGTATTGGCTCGGAACACTCGGCCGTTGGGTTGAAGAAAAAAGAGAAAACCCTAGTGGCGGTTCTGTCTGAGCAGTCCCACCGAGCGGAACACTTGAACTCTCCGGCAAAAGGGCTTCCGCACTCGCTGAGGGAGTGACTTCTCCTGTAGCAGCCTCGACAATCGCCGCTGGAGCTGCGTCTTCGGTCTCGCTGACCGCACGATACTGGCTCTCGCGAAGATTTTGTTCTTGCTCTTGGCGGAGGCGCTCCTGCTCACGCAACTCGCGTCGCGAAATACCGGTTTTTGCTGTTCGTTGTTCAGGAAAAGTCATAGCAATTGAGAATCTTTCACATACAGGTTGTGTTTCGAGATGTACTGCACCACTCCATCGGGCACAAGATACCAAACGGGATACCCTCGACTCACCCGTTCACGGCAATCAGTCGAGGAAATAGCCAGGGCTGGTACCTCCAATAAGCTTACTTCGCTCTGTGGAAGACCACTATTTGAGAGTACATGTCCTGGTCTGGAAACTCCCACAAAATGGGCCAGTTTAAAGAGCTCATCGTGGTTTTTCCAGCTAATAATCTGGTTCAACGCATCCGCACCGGTTATGAAGAACAGTTCGGCATTCGGGTATTGCTTGCGAATATCGCGCAGGGTATCAATCGTGTATGTCTGTCCGCCGCGATCGATATCGACCCTACTCACAGTAAACCGTGGATTTGATGCTGTGGCGATAACGGTCATCTCATAGCGAAACTCAGGGTTCGATACCCCCTGCTTTTGCCAAGGCTGACCGGTTGGCACAAAAATCACGCGATCGAGATCAAATGAGGTTGCTACCTCGCTGGCAGCAACCAAGTGTCCGTGGTGAATCGGGTCGAAGGTTCCACCCATAACGCCGATTCTTTCGCCACGCACTGAACCGGCCGAGCCCGTGAGGGACTCGACCGGAGAAGCAGATGAAGTCAGTGCCCGCTCCCGGTTGACCCGCCATGGGAATCAGCATGATCTGCATTGTGCGCACCACTATTATTGTGGCGGTGCGAGACGCCAGAGAAACTCATGGTCAACACCAAAAGCAAGCCGAAGATGGCAGCGGCAATAAAACCATATGCCTCTGCAGGCATTGGAAGTCCGTGGCCGAGCTCCGTAGCGGCAACGATTAGGTTAGTCATGTTTCTCCAAACTCCCTTTCGGGTCAGGTGTCCTTATCAAGTTTAGGGCTATTTATCGGATTTGGCCGGAACCCCGAACCAGCCACTTGGTACTGGTCAGCTCCGCAAGCCCCATCGGGCCTCGAGCATGAAGCTTTTGGGTGGAAATTCCGACCTCAGCACCAAAGCCGAATTCGCCGCCATCGGTGAACCTGGTCGAAGCGTTCACCATAACCACGGCAGAATCTACCTCGTTCAAGAATCTCTCCGCATGGTTCAAATTCTCGGTGAGGATGCTCTCAGTGTGTCTGGTCGAATGTTTATTGATGTGCTCAATAGCCTCATCCAGGGAGCCGACAATCTTTACCGAAAGTTTCAGCGCCAGATATTCTGTATCCCAATCTTCGTCGCTTGCCTCAGCCATTGAGCTCACCAGTGCACGTGACTCGGCGTCTCCCACTAATTCAACCGCATCCGCATTGAGGGCTGCAGCAACACGTGGAAGGATCTCAGTCGCAATCGCACGGTGTACCAGGAGGGTCTCAAGAGCATTACAAACGGATGGTCGCTGTACCTTCGCGTTGATGATAATTTCGCTGGCACGTATCAAATCTGCCGACTCATCAACAAAAATATGGACCACACCGTCACCGGTCTCGATGACGGGAACAATCGACTCATTCACCACCGAAGAAATCAATGCAGCGCTCCCCCGAGGAACCAATAGATCAACCCAACCGCGTGCCTTCATTAACTGGCTCGCACCGGCGCGACCCAACTCATCAATAGTTTGCACTGCCAGCTGTGGCAGAGAAACCGAAACGAGGGCCTGCTGAATCACATCTACCAACACCGCATTGCTCTGCTCTGCAGCGCTACCACCACGAAGAATCGCAGCATTGCCGCTTTTCAACGCAAGAGCGGCAATATCGACGGTCACATTTGGCCGAGCCTCGTAAATAGCGCCAATTACGCCAAATGGCACTCGTACTTGGCTGAGCTTCAGGCCATTGGCGAGTGTTGATCCGCGTACAATCTCACCAACCGGATCAGGAAGATTCGCAATCAGCCGAGTGGCCTCAGCCAAAGCCTGCACTCGGTCATGGTCAAGGGTTAAACGATCGATAAGATTCTCGCCCAAGTTCGCGTTCCGACCATTTTCTAGGTCCTGAGCATTGGCAGCAATAATATCGCTGGAGCGAGCGATCAGTCCATCGGCAATCGCGTGTAATGCGGCATTCTTGAGGTTAGTGTTCGCCTGGGCTAATGCCGCAATACTTTCGCGAGCTCCCCGAAGTTTTGCCTGTAAAATCGGATCGAATTGAGTGAGATCTGAGAAAACGGTCATAGTGACAAGTCTACGCTTTCGGTAATCGGACGCATCTCAGGATTAGCCAAGAACCAGGTACCCAGATTTTCAACCTGTTCGGCGAACGCCTCAGGTGTGCTTGAGGCCGCTGCCTCGCCAGAACTTATCCTACGCAACTCGCCCACCTGAGTCGTGGCAGTGAAGAGCACCGGTACCCCGTGTTGTGCAGCATATTTGGCTGCAGCAACCTTGGTTACTGCCCCTCCGGTACCCACACCAGCACTACCGATATCTCCGAATTCAATGCCCTTGAGGTTTTCGTTAAAGGGGACGAGGCTAATTTTCTCGGCATCCGGATGGGTGGGAGGCTTGGTGTAGAGACCATCAATATCACTCAGCATAATCAGCAAATCTGCGCGAACCAACAC
>JBARYA010000141.1:0-2044 GCA_049647625.1 Microbacteriaceae bacterium | reverse complement strand
GACCAAGAGGGCAATAATCGGCAATTCCAACTCGACAGTGTCAGCTTGAGAACTTGGTGCACTGTGCAAAGTATCGGCAGCGACGTGACCCACCAGATGGTTCACCGCGTAGAGTGGCAACCCGGTCGCAGCGCTGAGACCCTTCGCGGCGGCAACACCCACCATGAGTGCTCCGGCAAGTCCTGGACCCGCGGTAACCGCGAGTGCATCAATATTGTCGAGGCTGAGGCCCGCAGCCTCAAGAGCCGCATTGATGACCTGATCAATCGACTCAAGATGAGCGCGGGCAGCGATCTCTGGCACAACCCCGCCAAAGCGTGCGTGCTCATCCATTGAAGAGGCAACCACATTGGCGAGGATGGTGTTCCCACGCACAATTCCGACGCCGGTTTCATCGCAGCTCGATTCAATGCCAAGAACGATCTTCTGCGGGGAAAGCGGGCTGAGCGCCACTGTTGTGGTGGCTGCCGGAGCGGTGTGCGGTTCTGCAAGCGGTGCTCGCATAATGAGCGCATCAACGATGCCACCATAATAGTTTTTTCGCACAGAAATCTGTTCAAAACCCAGGGAACGATAGAGCCCTTCAGCCACAGGATTATCGGCCCGCACCTCGAGCAAAATCTCACGAGCCCCGTGTTGGCGGGCAATTTCCATCCCAGCCTGCATCAGATAGCGTCCAAGACCTTGACCTCGAACCTCCTCGGCGAGCGCTATGGTCTGCACATCGGCCTGCTCGGAGTCGGGCAAATAGAGACCAAGATAGCCAAGAAGAATATCCTCTTGCCCATCGGCATAGGCGACCAGATATTTTCCCCAAGGATTGGTGAGCTCGGCTCGCATATTGTCTCTCGACCAGGCATCCTCGGTGAAAATATGCCGTTCGAGGGCAATGATCTGATCCAGGTCGGCAAGCTCAGCACCGCGCAGAATATAGCTCGAGGGGTGCGAATTTTTGGTGTGCACTAGCTCACCCGCTTCGGCGCGCTCAGGGTGACATCGGCCTGACGAAGATAGATCGCGTTCGGTTCCAATAACAACACACCGGCTGCGAGTGCGGTTTGCGCGTAACGAGCCAAGCTCACCGCTGAAAGCCAATCCGCAGTGATCGCAAGTGCCGGAACTGCCTCTCCGGCAAGGAGATCGAGTTTGCCGACACGCTTCGGGAGGCCGTTCTGGTCCAGTCCAGCATAGTGTGCCTGGAATACTTCACGTCTCCTGGCATCGGTAACCAGATGAACCAATTCGTCGACTTTGGGTTGAAAGACAACTCCGGCTAGTGCCACAGTATCGGACAGATCTGCTTCCGAAGCTGTTTCCAGACCCGACTCTACAGATGTGTTCTGAACATCTTTTCGGGGACGTTTTGGCCCGGTAAATTCTCCAGGCCGCACCCGGTGGAAGCTGTTCAAATCTTCACCTCGGTAGAGCTGGAGCGCGAGAGCATCCAGACTTGAAACGCCAATAAGGGTTTTTCCTAATCCGGACGCAAAACCCTTGGCTGCCGCGATTCCAACGCGAAGCCCGGTGAACGGTCCCGGCCCAACGCCAATCACAATATTGCTCAGCTCTGCTGCTTCGGTTCGAGCCATCAATAAGGAGCGAGCAATAAAATCACCAATCACCTCAACATGGGCCAAGCGGTCGAGGTTTACCAACTCGCTGAGGGTCTCCCCCAGTTCATCAATAACCGCTACCGAAGTGCCGAGGCTCGTATCAATCGCCAGAATGCTCAAGTGTCACCCCCTGCCAGCGTTCACCAAAGCCGAGGAGCTGAAAGTTCCGAGGCTCCTCAATGACCGTGGCATAATCTTGGCTCTGAGAAAAGGAATCCTGAGTGCCCTGAATAGCTGATTGTTCAGCAGCCCCCGCAGCAAGATTCCGGCTCGGGATACGCTCCAGAACCAGTTCCAACCAGGAGTCATACTCGTGTTCCAGCATGCCCTTGCCCCACTCCGCCACCGTGATTGAGGTCTGGTAATCCAAGCCGAGGTCATCCAACTCGAAAGCCGAACCCAGGCGGTACGCATCCAGATGAATCAGGGGC
>JBARYA010000140.1:0-3499 GCA_049647625.1 Microbacteriaceae bacterium | reverse complement strand
ACTCTTTATCGAAACCAAAATACCGGGACATCATCCGGCTGATTGCTTGACCACCGGAAAGGTCACCGAGGTAACGGGTGTAATGGTGGGCAATAAATCCGCCAGCCCATGTGGTGCCAATCTCATTGATCCGGGCAACATAGCTCAGGGTGCTTGGAAGTGGAGAAATTTCTTCACGCCAGCTTGAGCCGAGTAAGAACTCAAGATCAGCCTCAAGTGAGGGCATGCGGGTGAGCTTGGATGTGATGAAATTCTTGGCAATTGGATCATCAGCAAGGGCGTCTGCCTGAGCTTCGATGGCTTCATAGATGTAGTAGTGCTGCACAACGAGGGCGATGTAATCTTCGCGGGTGCCGGTACCCTTCATCAGATCGTGCATGAATCCGGCGTGCTCGCTTTCACCGTGGCTCTGCCAGGTGCGTTCGCGCAGGGCGACAGAGAAAGGTACTTCGGCCATAAGAATACAACTCCAAGATTAGCTAAGGCTTACCTACCAAGTATAAACGCAGCACAGTTGCCGAAACAAGGGCAGTATTGCGGGACCGGAAGCTCAGCCTCGGCATTCGGTCTTGAGTATTTTGGCATATGTTGGGTCATCTGGGATAGCCCCAACGCTAAGCGTGACTATTTGGTTGGCGTACAGGAAGGTTGATCGGTTAATCGTTTTCTTCGGGGTGGTGTCTGCGAGGTTTTCGAATAGGCCAATAGTCATGAGGGCGTTGGAGCAGCTTTGCTTTGGAGTAGCTTGCCATTCCCAGCAGCCAACTGTGCTGGCGCAGGATGCTGTGGGGGTTTCTTGGATAATGCAATTGGCCTGGGAAAAAATGTTTTCTATGTCTTGAGTACTTCGCGGACAGGTAGGTAGTTTATTTGAAAACACCCGTTCCAATCATTGCGGCGAAAATAACCCCAAAAATCAGCGCCAGAGTTCCCCAGCCAAACTCTTTAACTTCTGGTTGAGTTGTAGCTGTCGGGGTAGGGTTTGTTTGTTGAAAAGGGGCTTGGGACGCCTGAGCGCTGCTTTGTGAGGGAGTCTTTGTAGACGTTTCTTGTTCTGCCTGTGGAGGAATTGGTCCCCACTGGCTTCGACCCAGGTTTTCGACGTACTCTTCATAGCTCATTTTGGGCGTTGACGTCTGGGCAGTTTTCGGCGTGCTTTGCTGTCTTTGTGGCTTTTTAGGGGGGGGGGTCGGGCCGGATGTCGGAGGTGCACTTGTGTCTTTGACACGTTTCCGAGCTTCCTCAAGCAGAACTTCCCGGGCATCAGAAATCTGGGTGAAAGCAAGATTCGCCGAGGCAATATCACTATCAGATGCTCCGTGAAAACGATCGGGATGGGTGAGCCGGGCACGTCGCCGGAACGCTTTTTCAATATCCTCCATAGGTGAGTTTATGGGGATTTGAAGGAGTGTCGAGGCGGTTTCTGGGGTCATCAAGATCATAAATCTTCCTGGAGATATTGCTGATATATCTTCTGATAGGCGAGTTCTCTACCGATCTTCGCACTTGCCTGAATCTTGCTTTCAAGGTCATTTGTAGATGCAATAGCCATAACCAGAGCAATGATTGCCCGAAGCGCCCCAAAAATAATGGCTCCGACAAAAATAACGGCTGGCCCTGAGTTTGTGTTTGAAAGCGAGGAGGTTGTCAATACAATCCCAAGAATAGCTATTCCCGCCCAGATCCAGAATTTCTTTACATATGGTGCACGCACTTCGCGGGCGTATTCTGTCCAATCAGGCTCATTATGAACCCAGAAGGTCCATTCCGAAGGTGCTGGTCGCACGCCCGGCAATGGAGCCCACCCGATAGGGGGAATCCAACCTAGGTTCAACACTTCCCACTCAACCGTTGGCGTAGGCCAGTGAGGTGGCTTATTGAATCTCAACGGTCTTGAATAGTCATTCACAGTAGCTCCCCGACAGCAATATAGTGTGGACGATCAACCCAACAATATACTTAGTTTACTGACCTAGAGTGTCCGTACCTAATATTTGAGCGTATGAACTTGGCGCAAAGGGGGACGACTTAGGCGGTAGAGTATCCGATACTTAGAGCAGCTTTCGCTCCAGGGCCCAGGCGGTGAGTTCGTGTCGGGATGAGAGCTGGAGTTTGCGAAGGACCGCAGAAACATGGGTTTCTACAGTTTTCACCGAAATGAAGAGTTCGCTCGCGACCTCTTTATAGGTATAGCCGCGTGCAATGAGTCGCATGACCTCGAGTTCTCGAGCGCTGAGGCGGTCGAGCTCGTCATTGTTTTCTGCGAGCTCTCCGGCGAAGGCGCCAAAAGCATCCAGCACAAACCCGGCCAGCTTTGGTGAGAACACCGCATCACCGGCAGCCACAGCGTTCGCTGCAGCGATTACCTCAGCTCCGGATGCCCCCTTAGTTATGTAGCCACGAGCGCCGGCACGAATCACGCCGACCACGTCTTCAGCTGAGTCAGAGACAGAAAGCGCTAGAAATTTGGTTTCTGTGAGCAGCTCGCGACATCCAGAAATAACTTCTGCTCCACCACCACCCTGACCGCCCGGGAGGTGAACATCAAGAAGGACGAGCTGCGGTCGTTTATCCTGAATCACCTGGATAGCTTCGTCGACGCTTGCAGCTTCACCAAGGATATTCAGGGAGCCACCAATATCAGCGCGCAGGCCAGAGCGGAAGATTGAGTGGTCGTCGACAATGACAACGCTCAGTGCCAGCTCCTCGTTGTGAGGCTCTTGGATATTATTTACGAGTTCATCAGTCATGGTTTTCAGCACCTCCGCTCATTCGTGTCCTCTATTGTTTAGCTTTGGCCATACTCAAATGTACCTCGGTACCTTGTCCGGCAACACTGTGAACTTCTGCCATGCCACCAGCCCTGCTCATTCTTCCAAGGATGGAGCTACGCACCCCAAAACGATCATCGGGTAATGTGTCCGGGTCAAAACCTGGGCCACGATCTCGGACATAAAGGTCGATGCTGTTTCCAGCGGCAACCTCCAAATAGACCGAAACATTTCCGCCGGCGTGGCGTGCAGCGTTGAGCATCGCTTCACGTGCTGCCGCAACAAGCTCTGCGCTGGTGTCACTGTCACCGCTCTCTTCGTCTGCGGAAATCCCAACCGTCACCAGCTCAAAGGTCACCTCGTACTCGAGCTCGAGCCCGCTGGCAATATCCTGCAATTCAGCAGCCAGGTTCTGGGTGACTGGTGCGCTCCCTGAGTAGAGCCAATCACGCAGCTCTCGTTCCTGCGCACGAGCAATTCTGCCAACCTCCGAAGCGGTTCCAGCACGGTTCTGGATGAGCGCCAACGTCTGCAACACTGAGTCGTGTAAGTGGGCAGCAATTTCAGCGCGCTGTTCCGTCTGCGCGAGTACTGCTTTCTCATCAAGTCGTTCACGAATCCGTGTGCTGATGGGTGGGACCAGCAGGATGATTGCACCCAAAGCAA
This sequence comes from Microbacteriaceae bacterium, assembly GCA_049647625.1. GTDB lineage: Bacteria > Actinomycetota > Actinomycetes > Actinomycetales > Microbacteriaceae > JBARYA01. The sequence goes on along the minus strand of JBARYA010000140.1, from coordinate 62 downwards.
TGCTGACATAACTCAGAGCGAGCTCAATTGCCTGAATGCCGTTGCTACGGAAGGCTATCGAG
>JBARYA010000139.1:0-1781 GCA_049647625.1 Microbacteriaceae bacterium | reverse complement strand
AACCAACACTGCGACCAGCGCGGCTAGACGATCATTATCACCGAAGCGAATCTCGTGAGTTGCCACCGTATCGTTTTCATTGACTATCGGCAGCACGCGCAGCTCGAGGAGCCGCTCCATAGCGCGTTTTGCATTCGATCGAGTTGTTTGGCCATCAATGTCACTCGCGGTCAGCAGAATCTGCGCGCCGGTAATACCAAAACGACTCAAACTCTGCTGGTAACGTACCATCAGTGCGTTCTGTCCAACAGCGGCAGCAGCCTGTTGCGTTGCCAGATCTGCAGGGCGCTCTCCAAGGTTCAGTAATGGCAAACCATTTGCGATGGCACCGGAGGAAACCAGCACAATCTCGTTAAATTGAGCATGTGAGGCTGCCAAGAAATCAATCAGGGCGTCAACCTGGTGCACATTGGCACCGCTCACCGATGAAGAGCCAACTTTGACAACGACTCTTCTGGCCGAACTGATTAATTTTTGTGGCTTAGAGGTCATCTTCTGACTCTGTATCGTTCACCTTGGAATATCCAGATTGTTCTGCTGACTCCTCGGCAGACCAAAGACCGGCTTTTCTTTCCTCTTCTAATTCTTCACGAGCAAACGCTTTTGCATCCATCCGATCAAAATAATCCTGTCGACGCTCATTGCGAGTCTTACGTCCACCAATATCAAAGCGAGAATCGGTTCCTCGCGGTCCAGCAATCAATTCAGCTGCCGAGGTCAGGGTTGGCTCCCAATCGAAGACCATGCTGTTATCGGCACCGATATAGACCGTTGCGCCAGCGATAGCACCAGCCTTGAAGAGTTCCTTATCAATATTGATGCGCTGGAGGCGATCAGCCAAGTATCCGACGGCTTCTTCATTCGCAAAGTCGGTCTGCAAGACCCAGCGTTCGGGCTTTTCGCCACGAATGCGATATACCGGACCATCAGCTGTTTGCTCTTCGCTGACCGTATACTCAGCGACATGGCCTTTCGGACGGATAACGACCCGAGGCTTATTTGCTTGAGCAATCTGGCGGTTTTCACGATCATTGTTGACCAGCTCAGCAAGTTTGTAATTCAGCTCGCGCAAGCCTTCATGACTGGCCGCAGAGACGATGAATGTTACTAATCCGAGCTCTTCAAAACTTGGCTTCACCATTTCAGCAAGATCTCTAGCATCCGGAACATCTGCTTTATTCAACACCACGATCTGTGGGCGATCCAGCAAGGGAACCATGCCTTCAGCAACCGGATAGGCAGCCAATTCTTTGCGAATCGTTTCAAAATCGGTCATCGGATCGCGATCAGCTTCGAGCGTGGCACAGTCAATAACGTGCACCAATACCGAGCAGCGTTCAACATGACGCAAGAATTCAAGCCCGAGTCCTCGTCCCTCGCTCGCGCCCTCGATGAGGCCGGGAACATCGGCAACCGTAAAACGGGTGCTGCCAGCTTCAACGACACCAAGATTCGGGTGAAGAGTCGTAAAAGGATAGTCGGCAATTTTTGGTTTCGCCTGCGAAACAGCAGCAATCAAGCTTGATTTTCCGGCAGAGGGATACCCGACAAGTGCAACATCCGCAACGGTCTTGAGCTCAAGAACAAGCTGGCCTTCCCAGCCAGGAGTTCCCAGCAGCGCAAAACCTGGTGCGATACGTTTTTGTGATGCAAGAGCGTTATTTCCTAAGCCGCCAAGCCCACCCTGAGCGGCAACAAAACTGAGGCCGGCTTCATCGAGGTCTGCAAGTTGTTTACCGTTCGCGTCTTTGACAATAGTGCCTATGGGAACGGGTAGGGTA
>JBARYA010000138.1:0-7129 GCA_049647625.1 Microbacteriaceae bacterium | reverse complement strand
CGCCCGCGAGTTTCGGTGACCCGAAGCACCGTATCGTAGGTTCCAAGATCGGTCCGGATGATGGGCAGACTCGGATCGAGACCTTCAACCAGACGAACAATCTGTGGTGGAATCTCGAAACCACCGTAGAGCACCAGACCCGAAATGGAGGGGAAGGTGTCAGAGACATGCGCCATCAGTACCGCAAGCAGCACCTCGCTACGATCTGCCGGGACCAAAACAACCGCACCCTCAATAAGACGGGTTAGGACATTTTCCATCGACATCCCGGCAACAACAACTGCAAGCGCTTCACGGGTGAGCAGCTCTGGGTCACCGCGGAAAAATTCACCATCCAGGTTTTCCATCAGGGAGCGAACCGTTGGGGCCACCAAATACTTATCTTCGGGGATAGCCCAGACCGGCACTCCACCGAGCGCCTCCTCGGCTGCAACCCACTCGATAATGGCCGGCAGATTGTCTTCAGCCGCTCGATTTACCACCACTCCGAGCAGGGTTGCATGCTCCACGGTCAGCTCTTCAGCCGCAACCTCAGCAAAGTTGGCCATCTCTTCTGGAGTGCGACCCGGGGATTCCGCCAGGCCGCGTCCGCCATGTGCCCCAGACTTGCGTCCGCCCAGAACCAGCAACACAGATGCACCCAGGTTCGCCGCAATCCTCGCGTTATAGGAAAGCTCGGTCGGCGCACTCACATCGGTGTAGTCGGAGCCGATAATGACCACTACATCGCAAAGTGCAGCGACCTCGTGGTAGCGTTCAATAATTTTCTGCAGGGCGAGGTTGTCATCCTGGTGCACCTCATCGTAGGTGACCCCGATGCTATTTTCGTAGCTCTGCTTGACCCCCGGATGGGAGAGCAGCAATTGCACCACATAGTCGGGCTCGCTGGTCGAGCGCGCAATCGGGCGGAACACCCCGATCTTCGACGTTTGTTGGCTCAGGGTGTCGAGCACGCCCAGGGCAATGGTCGACTTTCCGGAGTTTCCTTCGGCGGAGGTGATGTAGATACTTCGCGTCATTGCGTGTTGCCTACGGCCCTTCCAAATACAGTCTTAAAGACTCCTCACGCACCCGCCAGAGCTAGGTTACCCTTGCTACGTTTCCGTCCTAGGGGAGTTAGCCCAGATAGCGCCGCGTGAGGAGCTCCGTCTAGTCTAACAATGTCACCAGCTCGCCAAACCAAGAATTCTCTGAAAATGCGGAACTCTCACCGAAGAGTAGGTCTGGGATGTTGCATGAGTTCGCCACGGCGGGCACAAACCGGTAAGATTTCACTGTTGCAATCAATTGCGCATTTCGGAGAATTCTGAAGCTCAAGAGTGCAATACCGGGAGAATTCGCCTAGTGGCCTATGGCGCACGCTTGGAAAGCGTGTTGGGTGCAAGCCCTCGGGGGTTCGAATCCCCCATTCTCCGCCAATGAATAAAGCCTCTCCTCGTGGGAGGCTTTATTCATACTGTGGAAAATTTGGCAGCTGCACAACACCTGCTCTTCGGAAACGATACAGCCGAAAATTGCCGATTAAAACATTTCACCTAAAATTCACCAGTGCCTACTTGCGCATCCCCCGCTCTTGCCCCAACATAAGACCATGCCTGAAAGTCTTTCACCACAAAACCTCCCCACTGTGCTCTTTGTCTGCGTACACAATGCTGGACGGAGCCAAATGGCTGCCGGATTCTTGCGTGCAATTGCCGGCGAGCAAGTCGAGGTGCTTTCAGCTGGCTCAGAGCCTGCTGAGCAGATAAATCCTGTCGCGATTGCCGCGATGGCAGAGCTTGGAATTGATATCGCGAGCCAGCAACCAAAGATTCTCAGCACGGATACTGTGCAAGCTTCGGATGTGGTCATCACCATGGGTTGCGGCGATGTCTGCCCAATTTTTCCGGGTAAGCGCTACGAAGACTGGGAGCTCAAGGATCCTGCCGGAGAAGGAATCGAATCGGTGCGTGAAATTCGGGACGACATCCGGAGTCGGATTGAAGCGCTGGTAAACGAGCTTGGTATCGAGCCGTATCCTTTGACGAGCGAATAGGGCTCTCAGGCACAACAAGTCGCTGTGGCCCAAACAGATAGACTGGGTGCTTGCCCATTCTTATCCTTCTTGCCTGTGTAGGGCTGCTTGCCGGTGTTGGCATCAGCGCTATCGGCCCTGGTGGCGTGCTCTCAACGATTGGCCTTTTCCTCTTTACCGATCTCGAACCGGCAACAATCTCGGGTACGGCAATGGTGACCCAGCTGCTCGCGGGAACTCTCGGCGCGCTCGCCTTCACCCGTTCTGGACATTTGCAAGAACCCTCTACCCTGCGTACCGCAATTATCTTGCTGACGACTGCCCTATTGGGCACACCCCTCGGCGTGCTGTTTAACTCATTCTTATCGGTGCGGATGTTCGGGATACTCCTTGCAGGATTCGTCACGCTCGCCGCCGTGCTTGTTTGGCTCAGACATCGAAAGACTGTCGAAGAATCTGATTCCACCAAACAGCCTTCTCAAATGGCTCTGATCACCCTGGGCTTTGCGATTGCTATTGCGAGCGGGATGTTCGGGGTTGGCGGCCCACTCTTGACCGTACCTGTTTTCGTTGCTCTCGGAATGCCGCTACTGCCAGTCTTGGCAGCAGCCCAGCTTCAGTCCATCGCCATCGCTGCCGTTGGAAGTATCGCGTATATAACCATTGATGCGGTGGACTGGTGGCTCGCGCTCATCGTCGGAATCCCGCAAGCCCTGGGCGTCCTCATCGGCTGGAAAGTGGCGCGCACCGTGCCAGCCAAATATCTCCGCTCAGCGATGATCATTATTCTGCTGGCGATAGCCCCGTTTCTTGCATTCAGATAACCGCTAGAGGAATAGTAAACGACCGTACCGAAGCAATTTGGAGCGCAAACGAACAATCCTTCGAAGCGTAATGAATCGTTTAAACACTATTGGGGTCCTGTCACCCTTTCGGATGTCAGAACCCCAATATCAGCTTCGTTCAGCTACCGACGAATTATGCCGGTGGTGCTGGAGGTGCTGGTGGAACCTGTGGCTGCTGTCCCTGCTGTGGCGGGAACGGCTGCTGTGGCTGTGTTGGGAAACCAGGCTGTTGTGGATAGCCCTGGCCCGGTTGCTGAGGATAGCCAGGCTGCTGAGGATAAGGTTGCTGACCCGGCTGAGCTGGGTAGCCCTGACCAGGCTGCTGAGGATATCCCTGTGGGAACTGCTGACCAAACTGCTGGGCATATCCCTGCTGCTGGGCAAGAGCCTTCTTCTTCTTTGACTTACCAGCAATCATGATGATGATCACGATGATGATGATCAATGCCAGGACGCCAAGACCGATCCAGACCCACATCATCATGTCGCCACCGAGTGCCAGTCCGCCGCCGCCACTTTCATTGGCACGAACCACGAGCGCTTCGCCACTGGTCATTGCAGCCAGTACCTGATCGGTGCTCCAGATGACAGTATTGCCGGAAACAGCTCCGCCATTATTGGCTTCGAGAACGTTTCCATCAAAGCTGATCTTGATTTCGAACTTGTCGATGAAACTGCTCATCATCGCAACGCTCTCGCCACCGCTCTCGCCCATATCAGAGACCGGGATGGTGACAGTCAGCACACCAGCCCCATCTTTGGTGATGAGGCTGCCCATATCTTCGCCACCAAAGCCGCCAATAACCGATGGATCGGTGTAGCTACCGCTACCGGTTGCTCTGAAACCAATGTAGTTGGCGTCATCGATCTTGGTAACGGATGTGGTGCCATCTTGGGCCTGCATCTCGGCAATTTGGCCGTCAATATCGTCCATGATGCCGTCGAGCATGCCAGCAGACTTGGCCTTGTTGTACTTCATTTCCATGGTTGCGTCCATGGTTTCATTGCTATTTACTTTGAGATCCATTGAGATTTCAACACAACCGGTGAGTGCGACTAGACCAATCGCAGCTACCGCAAGAACTTTAGATATCCGACGTTTCATGGCCGGGCCTCCTTTATTAAGCGTCATAAACTTGACTCTCAAACATAATACCCCCCAATTTGGGGGATTTGATGCCTTTTCCCATACTCGTTGCGAAACTTTCAACCCGTCAGATAGCTGATGTGGCATTATTGATTTAGGCCTTGTGCAGATTAAGTTCTTTGGGGCTTTCTTGACCTGGGGAATCTGCTGCGCACCGCATAACGTCGAAATCAATGCTGATTTTGAAAGTCACCTTTGGGAGGGAAACGACATGTCAGTAGCGGAAAAGAACCTGGTATCAGGAACACCTGCCGAGCCGATAAAACGCGGCCGCGGCCGGCCCAAGATTTCTTCGATGAGCCAACTTGAGAAGGTTGCCGTAGAACTTTTCACCAAAAATGGCTACCAAAAAACAACGATCGATGATGTGGCCGATGCCGCAGGAGTCAGCCGCAGCACCGTCTTCCGCTATGTAAACACTAAGAACCAATTGCTTTGGCTCTTTGCTGGCGACTATTTGGATGCCCTAGGCAACGCCCTCGACGAAAACCTCAAGGGCCGAAGCGTCCCCATGCTCATCCAGGATGCTCTCATCGCATCCATGTCTTTGCCGATCAGCGAAGCGGATATCTTCCGCAAGAAGCTTGAAATTATTGCATCGGATGAGGAGCAGCTCTCCGCTTCCCTCGCCTACAAGCTCCAGGCTGCGAAACTCATCACCCAGGCCATCCACCAGCATCTCCCGAAATCTGCAGAAACCTTAGCGGTAAACGCCATTGGTCATGCCTATTTAGCGGCAGCGTTCGAGGCAGTATTCCACTGGGCTACCAGCCAACAGAGTTCTGTCGAACTACCTAGGATAATTGCGGAAATGTTCGAGCCACTACAAAGGATTTACGAAGACTACCTCAAGACATTTGCCTAATGCCTCGACCATAGTGCCGAACTTTTAGCGACTCTCCGGACGATAAATCGACACCGCTGAGCCGAGAGCCTTGTGCAGATAAGCATATTGCTTCTCGACGGTGGTATTGAAGCGGGCAAGATCCAGATATTTTTGTGCATCCCAAAGCAGATAGAGCATCAGGTCTTTACGAGCCAATAAATTACCCGCAGATTGCTGTGCCGGAGTCCAGTAATAATACATAAAGGTCGGCACAAATTGTGGATCCACCACCCGGATGCTCTCCCCTTCGACAAGCACGTCGAACATCCCGACACCACTGACCCGCTGCGCCAGGGTGAGCTGACTCGAAAGCATATTCCCCAGCGAGTACCAGACCAGGGTCTGCTTCCCGTCCGAGCGTTGTAACCACTCGACGGGTTGCACCACATGCGGATGCATGCCGATAATCACATCAGCACCCAGTCCGGAAAGATACTTGGCATAGTTTCGCTGGGTGTTATTTGGGGTATTGGTATCCTCGACCCCCCAGTGCATTGAGACGAGGACAATATCGGCATTGGCCCGTGCCTCCGCCATTTGAGCCCTCACCAAAGCATCATTTCTGGTGTGATTGAGGTTCCAATCGGCAAAGCCCTGATTCGAAAGCATGGTGTAGCCCAAAAGTGCGAACCGTACCCCGTCGATCTCGGTATAGGACACTTTGCGCTGTTCTTCAGCAGAACGATTCACACCGGTGAGCAGGAGTGGATTGATACCGTTCCAGAGTTCACGGGTTGCGACCGCTGCTGCTTGTCCGCGATCGACCGAATGGTTATTGGCGAGGTTCACCGCATTGCAGCCCGCCGCATGCAAGTCTTCGGCAAATTTTGCCGGGGCGTTAAAGAGTGGATACCCAGTAACTTTTACAGAGGGCGCACTCGGTGCTTCCTGATTGCAATAGACCAGCTCTGAGGTCGACCAGATCTGTCGAATTTGGCTAAAGTATTTCTGATAGTCGTAGGATCCCCCGGTTTTGGCGTTCGCGTTCACCGAGTCATGGGGCAACATATCGCCCATCAATGACACCCGAATTCGCTGCGGCCAGACCCGCTCAATCGGTTCAACCTTGGCACTCGCTACGATTTCGGATGTTGGTTCTGGTCCAGCGGTATTCTGGGCACATCCTCCTAGAGTGAGCAGAAGAGTCGCCCCAGAGAGCAGCGCGATCAGCGCTCTGAAGCGAGCAATCTGAGGGCTATGTGAGCGAGCCATCAATACTTCCCTGCTGCCGGGAGTTCAAAAAACTCTTCAAGCGTGAGGTTCTTCCCCTGCAATTCTGCAGCTAGCTCCGGGCCAACATAGCGATAGTGCCAGGGCTCATAAATATAGCCGGTAATGCTCTCTTTGCCCTTCAAATAGCGCAGAGTAAAACCATACTTATAGGCGTTGGCCTGTAACCATTTTCCGGATGCGGTGCCCTCGAAACAGCTCACCAAATAGCAATTCCCAAATTCATCGAAATCGACCACGAGTCCGGTTTGATGCTCCGAGTGTCCGGGGCGGGCAGAGTAGGTGTCGGCAGCGGCTTGACCGTCACGAACCACATAACGGTTGTACAGCGAAACCTGTGTGTTGTAACTGCGATAGGCGCTGATGAGCCGCATCCGAATACCATCGGCATAGGCATCGGCATAGAGTTTTTTCAACGCCTCAGCGGCAATTGCTTGAAGCGGCTCTCCGGGGCGATTCGGCACCCCCGCAGGAACAATCAAGTCCTTTGGAACATAATTCTTCGGCTCAAAAGGGAGCTTCTTGTTTGCAATAAACCAGATGGATTGTGGATCCCGCAGAGAGTGCTGTGTGCGATCAAAGCTGTTGTCTTCAAGCGGCTCAATAACGAAAGTCGGCTCAGGGAACGCCTCCCCGCCGAGCTCATTACTGGGCTCGGTGCCGACCGAGGTCTCTGAAGGCCTTTCGGACTGCATGGAACATCCTGAAACCAGCAAAAGTGTAATGGCTAAAGCGCCGAGGACAGCACTCCGAACACCCCCGCCATGCCGGTCATCTGAATGTTCACCGCTGGACATTGTCGTCTATTTGGTTCCGTTAAAGACCGTAATGTCAGGACCGAGAATATCTTGCACCCGCTGCCCCTGGGCAGCCACAGTTGTCTTGGCGCCGGCTCGATCGAGCAGAGATTGCGCTTCCCAGAGCGGCCGGATTTCTAAGCCCTTGCCAGCCACGTAGACGTCACGCGCAGCATTGTAACTATAGGGAAAATAGGTGTAGCTTGGCAC
>JBARYA010000137.1:0-4060 GCA_049647625.1 Microbacteriaceae bacterium | reverse complement strand
GTTCCTGATCGGAAATGTTGCCACAGATTTCGCAAAACCGCACCCGCTTCTTGGCCTCAACTAAAACCTCGGACAAACGGGTAACATCAAAGTTTTTGGTCTGCACAATATAGAGCGCAATCCGCTGGGCCGACTTCGGACCAATACCGGGTAAACGATTGAGCTCGTCAATCAGTTCTTGGACAACTCCCTCATACACGGCGCTTAGTTCTTTTCTTCAATCGGTTTGGCGTTCAGAATCTGTCGGATAATTGGCTCACCATAGCGTTCGGTCTCGAAACTGGCTGGAGCCTCGACCGGCTGGCTGGCTTGCGGGGCCGGTTTCATTGTTTGCTCAGCAGGGTTTTGCTGAACTGCTGCTTGCTGAACTGCTGCTTGTCGTGGCGGCATAGCCTCAAAGGGTGGCTCGTCTTCTGGCGGTGGCGGAACATCGTCCGGAGCTGGCTCAAAGGCTTCGGGAGCAGAAGCTGCCGGAACAGATGCTGCCGGCGCAGGTGCCGGTGCTGATACCCGAGTCGCAGCAGGAGCAGCAGGAGCAGCAGGAACCGGCCCAGCAGCGGCTGCCAGGTATTTCACCGTGATACCTAAGAACTCTTTGATGGTCTGACGAAGCAGATCGGCTGCGGTTCCCTGACCTGGCTGGCGGAAAGCGAGCATATCGCGTTCGCTCTGGAACCCGAGGGTCAACACTTCCCCATCGCTCAAAGCCATCGGAGTAATGTTATTGACCATCAACCAGGCGGAAAGCTTCTTGGCCTGGAGCGATTCAAGAATTGTTGGCCAGAACCGCTGGATGGTGGCAAAATCCACCGGACCGGTATGGGCGGCAGGGGCCGACTGCTGTGCTGGTGGCGCACTCGGAGCGGCGGATGGTGACGCGGGTGCGGTTACCGTCGCTGCAGGCTGCGGACGGGTCTGCGGTGCAGATGGTGCAGCTGCCTGATTCTGTTGCTGTGGCATCGAAGTGTTTGCGGAAGCATTCCCCTGCGACTGAGAAAGCGGCGCAGCAGCCTGTGGTGCCACCCGCGCTGCATGCATTCCCTGCAGGGCAACCAGCATCCGGGCCAGCATTAATTCAAGCTGCAATTTCGGTGAGGTGGCGCCCGAAAGCTGATCGAGCGAAGCCAAAACAATATCTGCCAAAAGGCTGAGCTTCTCGACACCCAGGCCCTGTGCCTGCTCCTTGAAGAGTTGCTGCTCGGCATCGCTCAAGCCTGGGAGTGAGGATTCTTGTAAGCCTCCCGCAGCCACGACAATCAGGTCACGCAGGCGTTCAAGCACATCCTCAACAAAACGCCTCGGATCTTGGCCATTATCAATGGCCTTCTCAACCACCTGGAAGGACAGGGCTGCATCACTCGCAGCCAGGGCCTCAACCAGCTCATTCAACAGCGCACTATGTGTGTAGCCCAGCAGCGCCACGGCGCGATCGTAGGCAATATTGTCGGTATCAGAACCGGCCATCAACTGATCAACAATTGAGAGGGTATCGCGAGCGCTTCCGCCACCGGCACGAACGGCAAGGCCAAAGACACCCGGATCGGCGGTAATGTTTTCGCTGGCCGCCAAACGCTCAACATACTCGAGCATGGTGTTTTGCGGGATTAGACGGAACGGATAGTGGTGGGTACGGGAACGAATTGTTCCAATCACCTTCTCCGGTTCGGTGGTCGCAAAGATGAATTTCACATGCTCCGGTGGTTCCTCAACAATTTTGAGCAAGGCATTGAAACCCTGCGAGGTAACCATATGAGCTTCGTCGAGGATAAAGATTTTGAAACGATCGCGGGCCGGTGCAAAAATTGCCCGCTCACGCAGATCACGAGCATCATCCACACCATTGTGACTGGCAGCATCGATCTCAACCACATCGAGTGATCCCCCACCGTCACGGCTGAGTTCAACACAGCTCGGACACACTCCACAGGGGGTCGGTGTTGGGCCTTCAGCACAGTTCAAACAGCGTGCCAGGATGCGGGCCGAAGTGGTCTTACCGCACCCGCGTGGGCCTGAAAAAAGATAGGCGTGATTGATGCGACCAGAACGCAGCGCAGCACTCAGCGGTTCGGTGACCTGATCTTGTCCGATCAGATCAGCGAAGTTCTCGGGACGGTAGCGTCGATAGAGTGCAGTAACCACCCTTCTATCGTAGCCGCTCTGGCTGACAGCCCCTGGAAAGTATTCTGCCCCGAGTGAAGTCCGGATGTAGCTCTAGCCACATCTCCGTCCACATTTGCACGGCTACGCCACCAGGCTAGGCGCCGAGAGCCACAGCCTCAGCCTGTTGTGCGATTTCAAGCTCCTCATTAGTGGGGATGACCAGCACCTGCACCCGCGAACTTGCGGTCGAAATAGCACGAGCTTTTTTGCTGTGCATCGCATTCAATTCAGGGTCGAGCTCGATACCAAGCTCCTCAAGATTGCTCAGAATCGCCGCCCGAGTTTCAACACTATTCTCACCAACACCAGCGGTAAAGACGATGGCGTCAACCCGTCCGAGCTGGGCATAATATCCACCCAGGTAGTGCTTCACCCGCTGATAATAAATCTCCAAACCGAGTTTGGCCTGTTCATCTCCGCCGCGGGCTTTGCCCTGAACATCACGCATATCACCGCTGCCGGTGAGACCAAAGAGTCCAGAATTGCGGTTCAGCATCCGGTCAAGATCTTCGACGCTATAGCCGGCAACCCGGTGCAATTGGAAGAGCACTCCCGGGTCAATATCCCCAGAACGAGTACCCATGACGAGCCCTTCAAGCGGCGTCATGCCCATGGAGGTGTTGATGGATTCGCCATTGCGGATCGCGGTCGCTGAAGCGCCATTGCCCAAGTGCAGGGTAATCAGATTGCACTCGTTCAGCGGCTTGCCCAGCATCTCGGCAGCACCCTTGGCGACAAAAGCGTGTGAGGTTCCGTGGAAGCCGTACTTCCGAATCCGATGCTTGTCGGCTAATTCCGGAGGAATCGCGTACCGGTAATGTTCCGGCGGCATGGTCTGGTGAAAGGCAGTATCGAAGACTGCAACGTGGGGAATATTTGGGAATGCCGCTTGCGCCTCCTCGATGCAAATCAGCGCTGGTGGATTGTGCAGCGGTGCCAGCGAGGAGAGCTCGGCAATATCCCTAACCACCTGCGCATCAATCAATACCGGCCCGCTGTAACGGGCACCACCCTGAACTACACGGTGTCCGATCGCGAGCAGCTCTGCCTCATCGAGACTTGGGCCATGCTCTGCAAACGCCGAAACCATCAGCTCGAAGCCGGTTTCATAATCCGGGATGGGCAACTCGAGGCGATGCTCGACACCGTCAATTTCGTGGCTGGAAATACCTTCAGTGGTCCCGATGCGCTCAACCAAACCCTCGGCGTAAACCACGGCACTTTCCGGATCGATCAATTGATATTTGAACGATGATGATCCGCTATTGATGACCAGCACACGCGCCATGATTCTCGTCTTTCGTTTATTCAACCGCTGCCGAAAGGCTCGCTTCGACTATCCCTCACCCCGAGGGTACACGTGTTGGGTCACAATCGGGGTGGTCGCCAAATCTTGGCCCAGGCTCTGAGCCTGGATCGCGGTGATAGCAACCGTATTCACAATATCGCGAACCAGGGCTCCGCGTGAAAGATCGTTAATTGGCTTCTTCATGCCCTGCAGAATCGGGCCAATCGCGACTGCTCCGGCACTGCGTTGAACAGCCTTGTAAGTATTGTTGCCGGTATTCAAATCTGGGAATATAAAGACGGTCGCCCGACCCGCCACCAATGATTCCGGCATTTTCTTTGCCGCCACCACAGCATCCGCGGCCGCATCATATTGGATTGGACCCTCGACGAGGAGTTCCGGATGACGTTGCCGAACCAGTTCGGTCGCCTCTCGCACCTTCTCAACATCGGTGCCGGTACCGGACTCACCGGTCGAATAGGAGAGCATGGCCACCCGTGGATCAATCTCAAATTGTTCGGCTGTCATCGCCGAACTAATCGCAATATCAGCCAGTTCGGTAGCACTCGGGTCTGGGATAATGGCACAATCACCGTAGACCAGAACCTCATC
>JBARYA010000136.1:0-3528 GCA_049647625.1 Microbacteriaceae bacterium | reverse complement strand
ACCTGATGGGTACCATCGCTAAAGACAATGACGGGAATATTGGTACGTCCACTAATGCCTTTGGCAACCTCGGCCTGCTCTGGTTCATCAACCAGATTAATGTAGGTATATTTCACATCGAGACTATCGAGCTGTGCCTTTGAGCGTAGGCAATCGCGGCACCAATCTGCACCATACATAATCACATTCTCTGTCATGTCTTAACTCTAATCCGATGCCAGCCCGGTGTGAAGAGTCAGCTCTCACCTGTTCACTACAGGCAGAAAGGTTTAGAGTTACTCTTAGTGCAATCTTGATCGCAGGATGGTCAAGTGAGTCACAGATTGTTTCCGATGGTTTCAAATCATCCAACCTTCCTAGCAAGCAACGAGGAGCAGTTTTGATTATTGGTGTCCCAACAGAAGTACTCAACAATGAGTACCGGGTCGCACTCACCCCAACCGGTGTTCACGAGCTTTCCACCCATGGTCACCGAGTCCTGATTCAAGCCGGCGCTGGCGAGGGATCATCATTCAGCGATGAAGAATATCTCCAAGCCGGTGCTGAATTAGTAGCGGATGCGGCCAGTGTTTGGGCAACAGCCGAAATGATCCTCAAGGTTAAGGAACCGCAGCGCGAGGAATTCTCATTGCTGCGCAAGGATCAGATTCTCTTCACGTATCTTCACCTCGCCGCGTCTCGCAGCTGCACCGATGCTCTGCTGAATGCCCGCACCACAGGAATTGCCTATGAGACCGTTCAGCTCGCCGACCGTAGCCTCCCTCTCCTCGCGCCGATGAGTGAGTTGGCAGGCCGTTTGGCAGTACAAATTGGCTCAAACCTTTTGCTCAAACCAAGCGGTGGTCGTGGAGTCCTGCTCAGTGGCGTTCCGGGAACCCCGAAAGCCCATATTGTTGTGATCGGCGGCGGCGCTGCCGGTGAAAATGCGGCTCGGATTGGTCTCGGCCTCGAAGCCGATGTGACCGTATTCGATATTTCCGTGCCGAGACTTCGTGAGCTCGATTTCCGTTACAAGGGACAGATCAACACCCTGCGATCCTCGCCCTACGATATTGCTGAAGCGCTAAAAACCGCAGATCTCGTAATTGGTTCGGTACTGATTCCGGGTGCTGCTGCACCAAAATTGGTCACCAACGCCATGGTGAAAGAGATGAAAGCCGGTTCTGTGCTCATCGATATTGCTATCGATCAGGGCGGATGTTTCGAGGACTCCCATCCGACTTCACACCAGGACCCCACCTTTACGGTCTACAACAGCACCTTCTACTGCGTTTCAAATATGCCTGGTGCCGTGCCGAACACTTCGACCAGAGCTCTCACCAACGCAACCATGCCGTACATCATCAAGATTGCGAACCTGGGACTCGATGCTGCATTGCAGAGCGACCCGGCGTTGCAGCTCGGACTCAATACATATCAGGGCAGTGTGGCAAATGCTTCAGTCGCTGATGCCCTCGGTATCGAATACGTTCCGTATAGCTAAAACTCATTCAACGCGCATGCCGCACGAGAGCTTTTCGCTAGGCTGAAACCTGTTGTTTGAAAAGCTCAAGACGGAGTTCGCGGGCGGTACGCATATGGGTTTCTGCAATAGTGCGAGCGCTTGTAGCATCCCGTTGTTGAATGGCTTCAAGAATCTGCGCGTGTTCGCCCAGTGCCTCAGCCCAACGTTCCCCGATGGAGAGTGTCGAACTCGGTTTATGGATCAGGTGTACAGAGAGCCGGTCAAGCAGATCGATCAGCACCGGGTTGTGTGTTGCCGCCCAGATCGCTTCATGAAATTCTAGGTTTGTGCGAGTTCTGGTGTCATCATCCGGCCCGGTGAGCGCCAAGTCGCGCTGCAAAAGCCCCTCGAGCTTGACCAGATCGGTGACATTACGATTCTGTGCGGCCTGCGCTGCGGCCTCGGCTTCGAGAGTGATACGGACATCGTAGACCTGGATGATTTCCTGCGGACTGGTCTGACGTAATTGCAGCCCGCGCGGAGTGCGCTCAAGAAAGCGCTCGTGAACTAAACGAGTAAGGGCTTCTCGGGCAGGAGTGCGACTTACACCGAATCGTTCGGCAACCGATACTTCTTTGAGATAGTCCTCAACACCGAGTTCTCCCTGTTGGATTTCCTGACGCAGAGTGAGATAAATAGCCTCACCATCGACCCGCTTCTGCATCTCACTCCTCTTGGTAGCCTTGCGCTCTTCCTCTCCAGCATTCTATCGAGAAAGAGCGCAGGGCTGACGCTACTTAGGCGATAGATCCGGCGCGACGTCCCACAACAAAACCGGCAACCAGACCGGTACCACCCGGATAGTTCTTCGAGAAGAGTCCGCCCAGGGCCTCACCCACAGCGTAGAGTCCTTCAATATGGCTACCGTCTTCGCGGAGCACTCGCCCAAAGGTGTCACCCTTGACGCCACCAAAGGTGAAGGTGATTCCACAGGTCACCCCATAGGCGTAGTACGGGCCGGTCTCCAGCGGGGTCGCCCAATTGCTCTTCGGCGGGACAACATCCGCCTTGCTATGGTCTTTGATGGTTGGATCCCAAACAATACTGCGATCAATCGAATTGTTGTAGTCGCTGACCGTTTTGCTGAGGCTCTGAACATCGACCCCAATCTTCTCGGCCAACTCTTCGATGCTATCGGCACTTTCTACCGAGATCCCAGGCATATCGTATTCTTCGGTGCGCAACATTGGGCGCAACTTTTGGTCAAAGACCTGGTAGCAAATTGAATCGGGCTGACGCAGAATTTCGCCACCAAACTTGGCATAGGTAAGGTTTCTGAAGTCTTCACCCTCATCCAAAAAGCGCTTGCCCTGATTGTTGACGATAATGCCTAGCGGATAGCTTTGCCGAGTGAGACGGTTGGTGAGTTCTCGGTTGCTCTCGTTCTCAGGCAAGAAAGCATCCCATTGCACGCTATGTGCGGTGCTCCAATCGCCGCCACGAGCAGCACCCAGCGCGAGAGCCTTTTCGAGGAGTTCACCGGTGTTGTATGGGGTGCCGCGAACCTTCGCGTTCTGCCAACCTTCACCCAAATATTTTTGGCGCATATCCGGATTCGATTCAAAACCACCGGACGCCATGATGACCGATTCGGCGCGGAGCTCTTGACGCTCAGCAGCAGCATTCACCACAACCACTCCGACAACACGGCCGTCTTCAACGATAAAGTCGGCAACGCCGGAATCGTAGCGAAGCTCAAGTCCCTGCTCTTGGGCAACTCTGTTGTATTCTGCGATCATGCCCTCGCCACCACCGACGTTCCCGACGTGCAGGCCACCCCAGAATAGGTATCCACCATCTGGACGTTCATACGCTTGACGCTCATACATCAGGCGATATTTCATGCCGAGACTGTGCAACCAACGCATGGTTTTTTGTGACTCTTCGGCAACGACCCGACTCAGTTCTTTATCGTTCTTACCCTCGGTTACCCGATCAAGGTCTCCAAGATAATCTTCGACACTGTATGGCGGCACCTCGGTGCGTGCGTGCCGTTCGTCAGCTTCAATGAAGTCTTGAACGTC
>JBARYA010000135.1:0-13076 GCA_049647625.1 Microbacteriaceae bacterium | reverse complement strand
GTCGAGCCGGCGCCGCTATTGCATCCCAGCGATGATGAACTTGAAGTTGTTGTCGCCCAGCACACTGGCGAAACAGACTATCTCGAATCCAGCTTCCATTCCGCTGAAGCGCTTGTGGAAGACCGAGAATTCAATGCCGGGGAATCCCAAACCCCGGAACACGAAGATTCATCACTAGGAGATAGCGCACACGATAATGTGACGGCGGCGATTCCGTCGGGGCTTCCAAGCGCCGAACAGGCTGCACCGAGTTATCGGCCATATCTTTCGGAAGAGTTTAGCAATGATGATTTTGACAACATCTTGAACCCAAAATCATTTGCTGCGATTGTTCCGGTAAGTGATGTTGTCGCAGAGCAGGTCACCGAAGACGCTGCAGTGCAGGATGTGCCTGCCGAGGTTATTGAAGACATCTCAGACGCGATCCCCACAGCTATCGAAAATTCCCTTCCAAAGCGAGATATTCCAGCGAATTTGCACAGTGATTTGCTTGACGAGTATCTTGCTGAGCACTTTCCTGCAATTGTTCCCGTCTCAGATATTGAGCAGTCGCTAGACTCTGAAGGCATAGACTCCAGCGCTCAAGTTCTTGAAGAAACCAGCCTTCCGTCTGATGAGCTCGTGCAGAACACTGAGCAGAACACAGAGCAGGATGCGACTCACTCTGTTGAAGATCTGATTCAAGCTCAAAGCCAAGTTCGTGAAAGCTCAGAAACTCACCAAGCGTCTCCGGGAGAAGAATCAGACGAGCTCGAAAATTCCGCAGTAGAGGTTGCACCCCGCACTCCATTCTTCGAGAGCAATGGGAACGATGTCACCCCATCCGGTGGTGGAAGGGTCGGTATTCTTCCCTGGGCCTGGTTTGGTCTCGGCGCTTCACTGCTGGGGATTATTCTTGGCGCGCTCTTCGTGGTGAACGGTCTGAGTGTCCGTCAAGCTCTTCTCGGGGTTGTTATCGGTGTGGCGTTTTCGGCAATTCCACTGCTCAGCGGTACCTACTTTGGTAAATCAACGGGTCTGTCTTCTCTCGTCACCTCACGGGCTGCTTTTGGTTATTACGGGAATATTCCCCTCGCCATCATTGCTGGTCTGTTCCGAATTGCCTGGTGCATTTTCTTAGCATTGACCATCGCCCAATTGCTGAGTCAGGGTGCTATTCAGCTGGGTTTCAATACGCCAAATGCCGACACCATGGTGCTCATTGCGCTGGGTCTGGTCTTGATTGTTGGCCTTGGCGTGGTGATTTTCGGCTATCGCTTGCTGATTATTGTGCTTCAAACCACCGCTGTATTTGCACTGATTTCTGCACTCATCGTGATTCTCTACAGCTGGGAACGTATCCACTTCAGCAACTCCATGCTGATAGATGATGGAAATTGGTTCAATATTCTGTCGCCAATAGTGCTCATTTTTGTTGTGCTCGGTATTGCACTTGCAAATTCCTCAGCAGATCTTTCACGGTATCGAAGTCTCGAAGGCAGAGGACGTGCATATCTGATTTCCTCGACTCTGGCCGCCGTTCTACCAGCAATTTTGCTCATGGGTTTCGGGGTATTATTGGCTGCTTCGGATGCCAAAGTAGCAGAGCAACTGCTGAGTGATCCGATTGCGAGCTTTTTCGACCTCGTACCCGCTTGGGCAGCACTTACAGTGCTTATCTCACTTGTATTAGGCCTCTTTGCCATGTTCGTTGTCTCGGCGTACTCGGCAGGGCTTGGTCTGGGTTCATTGGCTCTCAAAACCTCACGGCCGTTCAATTCTGCCCTTGTTATGATTGTCATCGCAGGGCTCAGTTTTGGGCTTGTATTCGTAACCCTCGAGAGCTCAGCGGTTTCGTATCTCATTTCGGCAATCACGATTCTGAGCGTGCCGCTTGCCGCTTGGCTTGGCATCATGAGCGTGCACGCGGTCATCCGTCGTAAGACACTCGATACGGCAAGCCTGAAATATTTCCGCGGTATCTACGGTCAGGTGAATGTTCTGGGTCTGGTCATTTGGTTAGTTTCCAGCGCACTCGGTTTCGCCTTCTTGAGTTCTGCCGGAAGTACTGTGCTTGATTCTTGGGCCGGATTCGGCTGGGAATTCCTGCCAGCATTGGCTGACGCTGATTCTCTTGCTGCAATTAGCAGCAGTGGCGTCGGCGTACTTGTGGCCTTCATCCTAGGCATATTGCTCACTGTCATTATTTGCATTCCACAAATCCTCAAACAAGAACAGGATGCTGAAGAGCTTCAAGCACAATCCAGCTGGCTTGGTTAGTCTTAGGATATGCAGAAGAAAACACTTACCCTGGCACAGGTCCTTGAACGCCTCGAGGAATTATGGCCACAGGATGGTGCGGCTGATTGGGATAACTCCGGATTACTCTCCGGCGATCTGAATCAAGAGATTCACTCCATCTTATTGGCGGTAGATGCGGTAGCAGAGACTGCTTTGGAAGCGGCAGAAGGTGACTTTTCATTACTTCTCACACACCATCCACTGATATTTCGTGGACTGAATAGCCTCATTGAGCAGAGTTACCAGGGCGCCGTTCTGAGCAATCTGATACGGGCGAATTGCGCCCTACTTGCGGTGCACACCAATGCAGATGTGGTGCCCACCGGTACATCTGCGGTACTGGCCAAAAAACTTGGGTTGAGTAAAACGCGGGTCATTGACCCTGGGAAGGCACCCAATACCGGTATTGGCATTGTTGGTGATTTGGCCAAGCCGATACGACTCTCTGACTTTGCCGGTTTGCTCGCAGATATTCTTCCGGTAACCGCAAGCGGTATTCGCGTTGCCGGTGACCCAGAGACACTGGTGCAGCGGGTGGCGCTCTGTGCCGGCGCGGGGGATAGCTACCTGGCAGAAGCCCTGGTACGCGAATCTGATGTGTATGTGACTTCAGATTTACGGCATCATCCGGCACAAGAAATCACTGAACTGGCGGCCCAGGGCATCGCCCCAGCCCTGGTTGATATTTCGCATTGGGCGGCTGAGTCACTTTGGCTTGAACAAGCAGCCGTAGAATTGGAACTGCTTCTTCCGAACGTGAAGATAGCAATCAGTAAGACAAATACCGACCCATGGGATTTTTTGGTGATACAACATGAAGGCTAGCCCCAAAGAGCAGTACAAGTTAGTTAATCTGCAACAGATTGACCTCCGTTTGATGAGAATTTCGAACGATCTCAAGGGCCTTGAGGTGAATCCTGAACTCGTTGCTGCTCGTGCTGAACTCGTCCGAGTCCGTGCCCAGATAACCGATGCTGTTCACCATCTCGAAGATGCCCAATCTGATCTCAATAAACTCGAATCAGATGTGAAGCTCGTTGATGATCGTCTCGATCGGGATGCGAAACTGCTTGCCGGAAGCCTCAGCGCAAAAGAAACCCAGAGCATCGAGGCCGAGGTTCTCTCACTTACTGTTCGCAAGGGAAATCTTGAGGACATTCAATTGGAACTTATGCAACAGTTAGAAAACGCACAGCAGGCCCATGCTGAACTTCTTGTTGTTGAGCAACAGGTACTCACCGAAATTGCTCGCTTTGGCAATGATCAGGGCGGGGCCCAAAATGAGCTGGAGACTGAGCGCGCAGAAGTCGAAGCAGCACGAGAAATGCAGGTATCCGGCTTGATTCCTGAGCTTTATGAACTGTACGAGCGGCAAAGGCAGCGTTATGGTTTTGGTGCGACAGAATTGCGTGGAAAACTTTCGACGATGGCCGGTGTCGATCTCAGCACTGAGGATGTTGCTATGATCCTTCAAACCGATCTTGATGAAGTGGTTCTCTGCCCAGAGAGCCAGGCGATTCTTATCCGAAATACTCCATCTGGTGGGGCAGCGGAATAGTGGCTGAATATATTATCGAGGCAGATGGCGGCTCTCGAGGTAATCCCGGTATTGCCGGTTCAGGTGCTGTTGTTTGTGACAACACTGGCAAAGTCTTGGCAGAGATTGGTCGCTATGTCGGTCACGCCACCAATAACGTTGCCGAATATACCGGTCTGGTTTCTGGCCTTGAGTGGCTGTTTCAACACGATGCTGATGCGTCCGTTACGGTCAAAATGGACTCAAAACTGGTGGTCGAACAGATGAGTGGTCGCTGGAAGATCAAACATCCGGATATGCAAAAAAAAGCTCTTGAAGCGCGTGAATTATTACGGGGCAAGAATGCAAAATTTGTCTGGGTTCCGCGACTAGAGAATGCGCGAGCAGATGCGGTGGCAAACACGGTGATGGATAGCAAGCAGAGCTTCGTCAATACCTACTGATTGTGTGGGCTAGTGTGAAGGGCCGACCGATACGCCGGGTTCTGTACCCACGAATGGGTGATGGCCATCTATCTGGGAGTTACGTTACCGCAACCCTCTAGCAATCTACCCGGAAACTACGCGAGCCGCGTCATCGTTCCCTGTCTGATCTTGCTCCTGGCGAGGTTTACCTAGCTGATTGTGTCACCACAACCACTGGTGGGCTCTTACCCCACCCTTTCACCCTTACCTGGCGAACCAGGCGGTCTACTCTCTGTTGCACTTGCTTGCGGGTTACCCCGAGTGGGCGTTACCCACCACCATGCTCTGCGGAGCCCGGACGTTCCTCGACCGGTTTGCACCGACCGCGACCATCTAGCCGACCCTTCACCTCATTATTCTACCGGGAAGGGGCTGAATACTGTGAGGCCTAGGGAAGCGTTAAGATTTCAATACCGTTTTCGGTAACCGCGATGGTGTGCTCGAATTGGGCAGTGAGGGACTTGTCCCTTGTGGTGACGGTCCAATCATCCGCCCACATATCCCAGGTATAGCCGCCGAGGGTGAGCATAGGTTCGATGGTAAACACCATGCCAAGTTCAATCACATCGGTGAAGAGTTCAGGAGCGTCATAGTGCGGAATAATGAGTCCGGTGTGGAAGGCGCGACCAACGCCATGACCGGTGAAATCACGGATGACCCCATAATCGAAGCGCTTCGCATAGGACTCAATAACCCGGCCAATAATGCTCACTTCTCGCCCTGGAGCTACCGCTTTGATCCCGCGCATCAGGGCCTCGTGGGTTCGTTCGATCAGGAGTTCAGCTTCAGCGCTGATTTGTCCAACAGCAAAGGTGCGATTGGTATCGCCGTGGTAGCCATTTTTGAAGGCCGTGATATCGATATTGATGATATCGCCCTCTTCGAGCACGGTATCATCCGGGATTCCGTGGCAAACCACCTCGTTTACTGAGGTACAACTGGATCGTGGGAAACCGCGATAACCGAGACATGATGGATACGCGCCCTGTGAAACCACATAGTCGTGGCCAATCCGATCGAGTTCCTGGGTGGTAATTCCGGGACGGATATGCTCGCCGACCAGGTTGATAGCATCGGCAGCAATTCTTCCAGAAGCACGAATCAGGTCAATTTCTTCATTGCTGTATCGATCGCCCAGCGTGTTCTTACTCGGGGCCACTTTCCCAACATATTCAGGTTTGACAATTGAACCGGGAACAGTGAGAAGATTGTTAATGACACCGGGAATAAGTTCACCGGACGAATTTCTAGGCATAGGAACAAGTTTATGACGGAGTATTGGTACAACACCAGAACGAACCAGGTCGAGAAGGGCATGCAGTCCGTTCCAACAGAGCTTATTGGCCCTTTCAAGACGCTTTCAGAGGCAGAGAAGCCGTGGGACCGCATCCGCCAACGTTCGGCTGCCTGGGCCGCAGATGAGGCCGCTGAGGATGATTGGGGCGTTCCTGCTGGGCATCTGGAAGTTGATTCTGACGATGATGTTGCAGAAGATTCTGATGCTCCGGAAGATTCTGACGCGCCTCCTGCACAATAATGCTGCCGGTACAGCTGTTTGGCAGTCGAATTCTGCTCGACCAGCCGAAGCGCTCGGATGTGGCGGTAATCACTCGGGTCTGTCAGGATCCAATATTTGAACAGACGATGGTCATTCCTTGGCCATATCAGCAATCAGATGCTGATTATTTTGTAGACCGGTTTGTGCCGGAGGGCTGGGAAAGCGAAGAGGAATTGACCTGGGCGATTCGGCTTCAGGGTGATATCGAACAATCACTCATTGGCGTTGTCGGTTTTCGTATGCAGGCTGAAGCCAAAAATATTGATTTAGGATATTGGCTGAGCGGTACTGCCCGAGGAAATGGCTATCTTCCTGAAGCGGTGCACACTGTTATGGATTGGATTCCTACTTCTCCCTTTGCCGAATACACAAGCTATAGTTGGCAGGCGATTGCCGGAAATGTTTCCTCAGCGAGGGTTGCTCAGAAGTGTGGCTTTCACTATCTCGGAGTCTCTCCGGCAACTCTCTACCGAGAAGAGCACCTCACGACCGTGGCTGGAATCCAGCAAGCACCGGATGCTTGGTTTGGATCGCGTGCCCTTCTAGCCAGCGAACATGACTTGCTGCTCGCAGAAGAATCCTGGGCATCGCTCAGCGAGCATCGAATTAACTATTCGTAGGAGTGTTCTGGCCCTGGATAGCTGCCAGTCTCAACCTCTGACTTATATTCCTTTGCAGCGCCCAAGAGCGTCTCCCGCATCTCGGCATATTTCTTGACAAATTTCGGGATGCGACCTGAGGTGAGTCCGGCAAAATCCGTCCAAACGAGAATCTGTCCATCAGTATCTGGTCCGGCGCCAATCCCAATAGTCGGGATGCTGAGCTTCTGGGTGATTTCGGCGGCAATAGCGCTGGGCACCAGTTCCAGGACCACGGAGAATGCGCCAGCATCCTGTACAGCTAGAGCATCGGCGAGTAATTGTTCTGCGCCAGCCCCACGACCCTGAATCACATGACCGCCAAGTCCGTGTTCACTTTGTGGGGTGAAACCAATATGTGCCATAACAGGAATACCGGCACCGGTGATTCGTTCAATCTGGGCTTGTGAACGTACGCCGCCCTCGAGTTTCACGGCATGGGCGCCGGTTTCTTTCATAAAACGGACCGCTGTTGCCAAGGCTTGATCTGGACCGGACTCATAGGAACCAAAGGGCAGATCTGCCACCACGAGTGCGCGCTTCGTCGCTGAGGCAACGGCCCGAGTGAGGGGGATGAGCTCGTCCACGGTGACCGGAAGTGTTGTGTCGTACCCGAGAACGGTGTTTCCAGCAGAGTCTCCGACGAGGAGCAAATCGATACCGGCTTCATCAAAAATCTCTGCGGTCAGCACGTCATAGCTGGTGAGGCAGGTAATTTTTGTGCCGCTCTGTTTTGCCTGGGAAAAGTGGCGTACTCGAACCCGTTTCGGAGCATTTTCGTCGTTGCTTTGCAGATATGCCATGGTTTCAGCTTAGCCCTGATATCTATTCGTAATGGGGAATCGTCGGTCTTTTCCGAAGGATCGGGCGGTAATCTTTGGCCCGAGCGTACTCTGATGCCGTTTCCACTCAGAGTTTTTGATCAGGCCGTAGATGCGCTGCACCGTTTCTGCCTCGAAGCCTTCTGCGACCAACTCGGCAATGCTTTTTTGTTCAACTATGAACCCGGCAACAATTTTGTCGAGGATCGGATATTCCGGCAGGCTTTGCTGGTCAGTTTGCCCTGGGCGAAGTTCTGCTGAAGGCGGCTTGGTGATCGAGTTCTCAGGGATAGGCGGCACCAGCCCCAAGGAGATGGCTTCCTCATTTCGCCAATTGGCGAGATCCCAAACCAGTGTTTTGAGCACATCTTTGATGGGGGCATAGGCACCAACCGAATCACCATAGATGGTGGAATAGCCAACAGCAACCTCGGTCTTGTTACCGGTAGTGAGCACGAGCTGTCCCTCACTATTTGATATTCCCATCAGGATCATGGCTCGGATGCGCGCCTGGGCATTTTCTGCGGCAATACCCTCTAGCTTGAGCTGCTGTTCAATCGGAGCGACGAGTTCGGCGATGGGCTCAACCCGGTAGTGTAATCCGGTTCGCTCCGCCAAATCATGGGCATCATCTTTTGAATGGTCGGAGGAATAGATGCTCGGCATCGAAACCCCATAAACATGGTCTGCACCGAGTGCGTCCACTGCCAGGGCAGCACAGACGGCTGAGTCGATGCCACCGGAAAGACCTAAGATAACCGAGCTGAAACCGTTCTTCTGCACATAATCTTTGAGGCCGAGACTGAGCGCTTCCCAAATTTGTGCAAGTTCACCGTGCAAATCCTGAACGGTATGAGCGGGCAATACAGATCGGTCAGAGCTATTTCCGTTCAGATTCAGGGTGTTTTCAATGACTTTACGATGCTGCTTTGCTTGAAGGCTCAAATCAGTGAGCAATAATTCTTCTTGGAACTGTGAAGCCTGTGCCAAAAGTGTTCCTGAGGCAGAAACTACCATTGATTGACCATCAAAGACGAGCTCATCTTGGCCACCAAAAATGTTCACGTAGGCAATATCCGCAGCGGTTTCTTCGGCACGTTGCAGCAGCAGACTCGAGCGAAGTTCATCCTTGTCGAGCGTGTAGGGGGAGGCATTGATGGTCAAAATCAAATCGACCCCGGCCTCTTTTGCCTGTGCGACCGGGCCTTCGAAACGCCAGAGATCTTCACAGATAATGACCGCAATCAGAAAACCATGAACGTTGAGATAACGGGTTTTACTACCGCTGAGAAAAGTGCGTTGTTCGTCAAAAACCGCATAGTTTGGCAGGTGATGCTTTTGGTGGAGCGGTGTCACTTTGCCCTGAAAAAGTAAGGAAGCCGAATTGAAGGCTATGGGGTCTTCAGGCGTCCAGGGATCTTTCACACTGTCTTTTTCCGGAGCTACCGGTCCGGAAGGATGACCAACAATGACAGCGAGTTCTCCTGATCCATCATGAACCAATTGCATCGCTAATTCCTCAAGGGCTAACTGGGCAGCCTTGAGAAATGATGGGTTCAGAGCCAGATCTTCAAGCGGATAACCGGTCAACGCCAGCTCGCCGACGGCGAGCAAATCACTGCCCTCCGCCTGTGCGGAGCTGGCCATCTGACAGATAAGCTTAGAGTTGTGGACAAAGTCTCCGAGTCGGGGGTTTATTTGGCCCAACGCCAGCCGTAGTGTGCTCATAGCTATTAGCCTAATATTGTTACTGGAAAGGTGACGAATGGACAAGCAACGAGATTTCGTTCTTCGCACGATTGAGGAGCGTGGAGTCAAATTCGTTCGGCTCTGGTTCACCGATGTTATCGGAACACTCAAGTCTGTTGCGATTGCTCCGGCAGAGGTCGAAAGTGCTTTTGCCGAGGGCGTTGGTATTGACGGTTCTTCGATCGAGGGCCTTACACGTTCGTATGAGGCGGATGTGCTCGCACACCCAGATCCCTCAACCTTCCAAATCTTGCCCTGGCGTAGCGATGCAGACCCAACCGGCAGAATGTTCTGCGAAATTCGCACCCCGGACGGTACCCCCTTCTTCGCCGATCCTCGGAATGTGCTGAAACGAACTCTCGACAAGGCCAAAGAGCGTGGGTTGAGTTTCTATACCCATCCAGAGATTGAGTTCTACCTGCTGAAATCTGCTGAGTTCGGCCCCGAAGGTCCACAACCGGTTGATGTTGCCGGATACTTCGACAATGTGCCTGGTGGCACCGCCCATGATTTTAGGCGCCGCTCGGTGTTGATGCTTGAAGAACTGGGTATTTCAGTCGAATATTCACATCACGAGGCTGGCCCCGGGCAGAATGAAATTGATTTGCGATATGCGGATGCGTTGACAACCGCTGACAATATTATGACCTTCCGTTCGGTGGTGAAAGAGGTTGCTATCGAGCAGGGCGTGTATGCAACATTTATGCCAAAGCCTCTGGTGAACCAACCAGGCTCTGGTATGCACACCCACTTCTCGCTCTTTGAGGGGGACAAGAATGTGTTCTACGAAGCAGGAGCACAGTACCAACTCTCGAAGATTGGGCGCCAATTTACTGCAGGTTTGTTGATGCACGCACCAGAAATCACTGCGATTACCAATCAGTTCGTCAACTCTTATAAGCGCATCTGGGGTGCTGACGAAGCTCCAAGCTATGTCTGCTGGGGGCACAATAATCGTTCCGCGCTTGTTCGGGTGCCACTATACAAGCCGAATAAGAGCCAGAGTGCTCGGGTTGAGTATCGTGGGCTGGATTCTGCTGCGAACCCGTATCTTGCCTATGCACTTATTTTGGCTGCCGGTCTTAAGGGCATCGAAGAGGGTTACGAATTGCCTCCAGAGGCCGAAGATGATGTTTGGCAACTCACCGATGCAGAGCGGATGGCACTGGGCTACAAGCCACTTCCGGAGAGCCTTGATCGTGCGCTGAAGAACATGGAAGAATCCGATCTGGTCGCTGAGACACTCGGCGAACATGTGTTCAATTATTTCCTCAAGAATAAGCGCAAAGAATGGCATGCCTACCGCAACCAGGTCACACCCTATGAGCTTGAAAGTAATTTGAATAGGCTCTAGTCCATGGCCAATACTGAGCTGAGTCTGAGCGCTTTAGCTCGCGCAGGTTTTGATGACCTGACTTTAGCCCGAGGGCGTTTGAGCGAGCTCGTAGCAGAGCTACACTTTGCTCCGAACCATCTGGAAGCCATTTCTTTGGCGGCCGATCCGGATGGGGCGGTTGCGCAATTATTGATTCTGGCTCACCAAGATTCTGAGCTGCTGCAATCGATTGTGCAGGATGAGCGCAGTCTCGAGAGACTGTACACGCTCTTTGGCGCCAGTTTGGGACTCGCTGATTTCTTTATCCGGAACCAGAGCGAACTTGCACTTTTCCTCGAGGAACCTGCTCTTCCCGAACAGGAGAAGGTGAATGCAGAGTTTGCTCGGGCAATTTCTGTCTTCAACGCTTTGGATGACAATCGAAAATCTGAAGCACAGGCAATTTCTGCACTTCGGGTGGTTTATCGACGAAATCTTGCGAAAATCGCCCTCTGGGACACCATGCACGAGCATCCCGAAGAAATCATCCAAGATGTCACAGCGTCACTCTCTGCACTCGCTGCGGCAGCACTCCAAGCCGGCCTAGATCTCGCACGCTTACAAAGCACAGTACCGGCAGCAGAATTGCCAAAGCTTGCCATCATCGGGATGGGCAAGGCCGGCGCGAATGAACTGAATTACATCAGTGATGTCGATATTATCTTTGTGACTGAGGACCGTTCAGAAGATTCAGCAGAAGAGACGATTCCACGAGCGAATTGGCTAGCAAAGCGCATGATGGCCAACCTCGTTGATCCAAACTTCGAACCCATGCTCTGGGAAATAGATACGAATCTACGCCCAGAGGGTAAGTCGGGTGCCTTAGTGCGCACGCTCGAGTCTCACTTGGCCTATTACGATCGTTGGGCGGAGAGCTGGGAATTCCAGGCATTGCTCAAAGCACGCACCATGGCTGGTGATTTGGATCTCGGCCGACGCTATGAGGAACAAATTTCCGTACGGGTCTGGAATTCTGCTTCGCGAAAGAACTTTGTTGAATCGGTGCAAAAAATGCGGGAGCGCGTTACCGATAATATCCCTGCAGACGAACTTGATCGCCAAATAAAACTTGGGCCTGGCGGGATTCGAGATATCGAATTCACCGTGCAATTGCTGCAATTGGTGCACGGGGTAGTGGATGATCAGATTCGGCAGGCGGGAACGCTTCCTGCGCTTGAAGCACTCACTGAATTCACTTATATCGGACGCGAGGAGGCGGCAGAGTTTGCCTCCTATTACCGGATTCTTCGGCTGCTCGAACACCGCTTACAATTGCGCAGAATGAAACGAACGCACCTCTTACCGACGAGTGATAGCGAATTGCGGATTCTGGCACGGGCGAGCAAACTGGCAAAGAATGCTGCCGAAATTCAAGCGCTCTGGGAAACCGCCAAAAAAGAGGTCCGGAGTCTTCACGAGAAGTTATTTTATCGGCCGCTTCTCACCGCTGTTGCCAGTCTCGAGCGTAATGATTTTGCACTCAGCAGTGAACAGGCGAGTGCTCGTCTTGAAGCCATTGGCTTTCGTGACCCGAACGGTGCACTGAATCATATTGCTGCGATGGTGAGCGGTGTGACCCGCAGTGCTCAGATCCAAAAAAATCTCCTCCCGGTGATGTTGCAATGGCTCGCAGAGGGGGTTGAACCTGATTACGGTCTGCTGTGTTTGCGGCGCTTAAGCGATGAGCTGGGAACGACGCACTGGTATTTGCGGATGCTGCGTGACTCCTCCGGGGCTGCCTATCGTTTGACGAAACTTCTGAGTAACTCTCGTTTCATTGGTGAACTTTTGGGAACCATCCCGGAAGCGACCGCTTGGCTTGAAGGAAATGAGTATCTTCAACCCAGAAGCCTGCAAAGCTTGCGGGATGAGGCAACGACGCTGCTTGATCCTGAGGAAGATATCGGTGATAGTGCCAAGCGTCTCCTGCAGATGCGTCGGCGAGAAGTGTTGCGAGCCTCAATGGCCTGGGCACTCGGCGCCTTCAGTATAGTGGAGTTGGGTAAAAGTCTGAGCGATATTACCAGTGCTCTTATCTCTGCCCTCCTTGAGCGATTGATAGCTCTTCGTGCGCCAGGACTTGAGTTTGCCATGATTGCGATGGGACGTTTCGGGGGAGAAGAACTAGGTCTTGCATCGGATGCTGATGTGATCATGGTCTATCGTGAACTGGATGATTCGAGCCTTGAGAATGTTGATGTGCAACGGCTTGCGGTATCGCTGGTAACAGAACTCAAGCAGCTCACTACCGACCATATTCTGCCCTTTCAACTCGATTATGATTTACGACCTGAGGGCAAAAAGGGGCCACTGATTCGCTCTTTTGCTGCGTACCAGTCCTATTATGAGCGCTATGCAGAAGTCTGGGAGTTTCAGGCGCTCCTGAGAGCAAGAGCTATCGCTGGCAGTGCTCAGCTACAAACAGATTTTATTGCGCTGATTGATGAGTATCGTTATCCCGTAGAAGTACTTCCAGCGCAATTGGTTGAAATCCGAAGAATCAAGGCTCGTGTCGAAGCAGAACGCCTACCACGCGGTGCCGACCCATTACGACATCTGAAACTTGGACGGGGCTCGTTAAGCGATATTGAGTGGTTAGTTCAGCTCTACCAATTTCGTCTCTCCCAGAGTCATAGCGGGCTGAAAACACCATC
>JBARYA010000134.1:0-10498 GCA_049647625.1 Microbacteriaceae bacterium | reverse complement strand
GCCCGAAACAGCCAAGAATGAGCGATCAGTATCAGACGAAAATACTTCATCCAATACTGGTAAGCGAGGTGGTACCGCGCGATAATTTGCGCCCTCGTCAGAACACACTTTGAAAAATTTTCCGTGACTGACTTCGAGGAGAACGAATGAGCTACCCCAAACCAAGCGCATCTGCAGAGAATGAGAATCAAGCTCTGCAAGCGAGCCCAAACCTTCCAAAAATCGAAGAAGAAGTCCTCGAATACTGGAAAATTTCGGACACCTTCAAGAAGTCAATTGCCAACCGCCAAGACTGTGAAGAGTGGGTGTTCTACGATGGCCCTCCATTTGCCAATGGTCTTCCACACTTCGGACACCTCCTCACCGGCTATGCCAAGGACCTTTTCCCTCGCTTCCAAACCATGCGTGGGAAGCGGGTAGAACGTCGTTTTGGTTGGGATACGCACGGTCTTCCAGCTGAGCTCGAGGCGATGAAGCAGCTCGGAATCACCGAAAAGAGTGAGATCGAATCGATGGGGATCGACTCCTTCAACGCCGTTGCAAAAGAGTCGGTGCTTGAGTACACCGGTGAATGGCAAGAGTATGTTACCCGCCAGGCCCGTTGGGTTGACTTCGAGAACGATTACAAGACCCTCGATATTACCTTTATGGAATCGGTCATCTGGGCGTTCAAGCAACTTCACGAGAAGGGCTTGGCCTATGAAGGCTACAGGGTTCTGCCCTATTGCTGGCGTGATGAGACCCCACTCTCAAACCACGAACTTCGGATGGATGACGATGTCTACAAGATGCGTCAAGATCAAACCGTTACCGTCACCTTCCCGCTGATTGGCGAGAAAGCGGTTGAACTCGGTATTGCCGGCATAGAGGCTCTCGCTTGGACAACAACACCGTGGACACTGCCAACGAACCTAGCGCTCGCTATTGGCCCTGCTATTCAATACGTGACGCTTCCGGCCGGTCCAAGTGCGGAAGCCACCATTCAAGGCCGTAGCTTCCTTCTTGCAAAGGATCTGATCGGCAATTATGCGAAGGATCTGGGCTATGAGGATGTTCCGGCAGCGCTCGCAGCAGTTCAGAACTCTCTGAGCGGCACAGAGCTCTCCGGTGTGCGCTATACCCCGATTTTTGATTACTACACCGATGCCGAACAATATGGCACTGAGTCTGCTTGGCAGATCCTCGTTGATGACTTCGTTTCGACCGAGGACGGTACCGGTATTGTGCACATGTCACCCGCCTATGGTGAGGACGATAAACGCATCTGTGATGCGGCAAACATCCCAACCCTGATTTCAGTGGATGATGGAGCCAAGTTCTTGAAGGTCGTGCACGATGTTGCCGGTTTGCAGGTCTTTGACGCCAATAAACCACTCATCAAGCTGCTCCGGGAACGTGGAAAACTCGTTCAGACCAAGAGCTACGAGCACAGTTATCCGCACTGTTGGCGATGCCGCAACCCGCTAATTTATAAGGCGGTTTCGAGCTGGTTTATCCGAGTGACCGAGATTCGTGACCGAATGGTCGAGCTCAACGAGGAAATTAACTGGGTACCAGAGAACGTCAAGCACGGTCAATTTGGTAAGTGGATCGAGAATGCTCGCGATTGGTCGATTTCGAGAAACCGTTATTGGGGCAGCCCGATTCCGGTGTGGAAGTCAGATAATCCTGATTATCCACGCCTTGATGTTTATGGTTCGCTGGATGAGCTTGAGGCCGATTTTGGGGTACGACCTGACGATCTGCACCGACCCTTTATCGATAATTTGACCCGCCCGAATCCTGATGACCCGAGTGGAAAGTCCACCATGCGCCGGGTTGAAGACGTATTGGACGTGTGGTTCGACTCCGGTTCGATGCCTTTTGCTCAGGTTCATTACCCCTTCGACAATCGTGACTGGTTTGAGTCGCATAATCCGGCAGATTTTATTGTTGAATACATTGGGCAGACCCGTGGTTGGTTCTACACCATGCATATTTTGTCGACCGCGCTCTTTGATCGCCCAGCGTTCAAGAACGTAATCAGCCACGGTATCGTGCTGGGTAATGACGGGCAAAAAGCGTCAAAGAGCCTCCGGAATTACCCGGACGTATTCGATACCTTCAATAGCAGTGGTTCGGATGCTATTCGATGGTTCTTGATGTCCTCGACCGTGCTTCGGGGCGGCAACCTAATTGTCAGCGATGAAGGTATTCGTGAGGGAGTTCGGCAGTTTATCTTGCCGCTTTGGAATAGCTGGTACTTCTTCAGCCTCTATGCCAATGCTGTGAATGGTGCAGGAAATGAGGGATACA
Organism: Microbacteriaceae bacterium; assembly: GCA_049647625.1. Lineage (GTDB taxonomy): Bacteria > Actinomycetota > Actinomycetes > Actinomycetales > Microbacteriaceae > JBARYA01. The sequence goes on along the minus strand of JBARYA010000134.1, from coordinate 8,203 downwards.
CCGCAAAGCGTAGTACGACTTCTGAAGATCTACTTGATCGATATATCCTCTCAAAAACAGGACAGCTCATTCGGGAACTCACAATCGATCTTGAGAGTTTGGATTCGACGAGCGCTGCCATAAAACTGCGTGACTTTGTTGAAATCTTGACCAATTGGTATGTGCGCCGTAACCGTGAGCGTTTCTGGGAAGGCAGCGACACCCAAGCCTTCGATACCCTCTATACCGTTCTCGAAACGGTAGCTCGATTGGCCGCCCCTTTCATCCCGCTCATTTCTGAGCGGATCTGGCAGGGACTCACCGGTGGCGAAAGCGTTCACCTTGAGGATTGGCCAAATGCTGATGAGTTCACCATTGATGAAGCTCTCGTTTCTCGAATGGACCAACTTCGGGCACTGGTATCAACAGGCCTGGGCCTCAGGAAACAATCGGGCCTTCGGGTTCGCCTTCCGCTTGCCTCAGCGAGCATTGTTGTTCGAGGTGCTGAACAATTTAGCGCTGCTGAGTTGGCTATCCTGCAGGATGAGCTCAATGTGAAGCTGGTTGAGTCTCGCGAATACTCTGAAGACCTCGTTGTCTCCTATGGCATTAGTCAAAAACTCACGGTGAATGCACGTGCAGCCGGGCCGCGCCTCGGCAAGCAGGTTCAGCAAATCATCCAGGCTGCGAAAGCCGGTGATTGGAGCGAATCAAACGGCCTAGTTATTGCCGGCGGTGTTGAGCTGCAGGAGGGTGAATACGAACTCCAGCTCGAAACCAGTGGTGTACCTGAAGGCAAAGCCCTCGCCCTGCTCAACTCGGAGAGCTTCTTATTGCTGGACACCGTCTTGACGGCAGATCTTGAGGCTGAGGGGCTAGCTCGCGATATGATTCGAGCAATTCAGGACACTCGTAAGCAAGCAGGATTTGAGGTTTCTGATCGGATTCGTCTCGAAATGCAGATGAATGATTCAGATGCTGCGGCGATTGAAAAATTCAGTGGGATGATCCAAGCCGAAACTTTGGCGCTCATCTTGAAGGTCAATAACGAAGATGAAAGCGGTCACGAATTTGAGTCGCTCATAGCAGCGAACCGGTACGCTAATAACGGGGCAGTGAATATTCGAGTCAGCAGGCAGGAGGGCGAGATTGCCAACTAAGGGCGAACGCGTTTTTCAGGAACTTCTCCAACGAATCTCATACGAACCCCGAGCGCCGCGGATAGCGCCGACAGTGCGGGCACTTGAACTTCTTGGTGATCCTTCGGCTCTGTTCCGGGTCATCCACATCACCGGAACCAATGGCAAGACCAGTACTTCCAGGATGGCTGAAAGCTTAGTTCGTGCGCACGGACTCAGAACCGGGTTATTTACCAGCCCACATCTTTTCAAGGTAAATGAACGCATCGTTATCGATGGCGAAGCTATTAGTGACGAAGCGCTGGCCGAGAATTGGCGCGATATTCAATGGGCGTTGAGCATGGTGGATGAGGAACTCATTGCCAGTGACCAGAAACCGTTGACCTATTTCGAAGCACTGACCATCCTTGCTGTTGCGAGTTTCGCCGAAGCCCCAATCGATGTAGCTATCATTGAGGTTGGTATGGGTGGAGAGTGGGATTCCACCAATGCTCTTTTCGGTGATGTTGCGGTATTTACTCCAATTTCGCTCGACCACACCAATCGTCTTGGACGTACCGTCGCAGAAATTGCCCACACCAAGTCCGGAATTCTTAAAGAGGGTGCCGTTGGTGTGAGCGCGAAACAGCCTGATGAGGCACTCGATGAGCTTCGCGAGCGAGCCTCGTCGGTATCTTCACAGCTGGTCGTTGAAGAACTGGATTTTGGTGTGAGTAATATCACCACTGCAATTGGTGGTCAGCTGGTCACTCTTCGAGGTTTAGCGGGAGAGTACGAGCCTATCTTCTTACCCCTCTTTGGCGATCATCAAGCACAAAACGCAGCGGTAGCGGTAACCGCGGTAGAGCTTCTGCTGGCGGCAGACGGTGAAATGTTGAGTGCCGACGCCGTAGTCGAGGGTCTCAGTACCGCAGATTCTCCTGGGCGCTTACAGCTAATTTCAAAGAATCCAAGCATTTTGGTCGATGCGGCACATAATCCTGCCGGCGCCGCAGTGCTTTCACAAGCCTTGGTCGATTACTTCAATTTTCCCAAAGTCATTGCGATTCTTGCGGTAATGGCTGATAAGGATGCTGATGGCATCTTTGCCGAATTACAGGGCCGCGTCGATCACGCAATTATTAGTCAATCTCATTCCGAGCGAGCTGCTGATGCTGAGGAATTGCGCGAACTTGCTGAGGGCTATTTTGATTCGGTCACGATCGAGCACGATCTGCGGCAGGCTCTGATTTTGGGCAGACAATTGGCTGAAGAAACCGAGGATGCTGTGCTCTTGATTACCGGTTCTATTGCTCTTGTTGGTGAAGCCACAACCCTGGTAAAGGAGCTCTGGCCAAATCATGCCTAAGCGCAACAAAACCCCTGCGGTGAGCCGCACCCTGAGTCAAAAGCTTGCAATGTACCTGCTCTACACCGAAGTCGGCGTAGTATTTTTCCTCAGCCTCACGGTCTATGGTCTCGATATTTTGAGCGCTGCCTGGGCCTTTGGTGGGGGAGCGGTGCTCGCCGCTCTTATGATTCTGGCGGCCAGATACAGCTATACCGGATGGGGAAATATCCTTGGCTGGACTCTCCAGCTGGCGCTCCTTGCTACCGGTTTCCTCAATGAGCTCATGTTCGTTGTTGGAATTATTTTTATCCTGCTCTGGCTGTATACGATGGTCAAAGCGAAACAGATTGAACGTGAAGTTCTGCAAAGAGAAAGAAACACTCATGAGTGAAAATGTTGAAGAAACTTTAGTCTTGGTTAAGCCCGATGGTGTGAGCCGTGGTCTGACCGGTGAGATCCTGCGCCGTATTGAGGCAAAGGGATACACACTCATCGATCTCAAGTTGGTTCAGGCGAGTCGCGAATTGCTGAGTGCTCACTATGCTGAGCATGAGGGACGTCCGTATTTCGAGCCTTTGGTTGACTTCATGGAGTCTGGCCCTGTCGTTGCGATTCGCATTGCTGGTAATTCGGTTATCGAGGGTTTCCGCTCACTTGCTGGATCAACAAACCCAACCAGTGCAGCCCCAGGTACTATTCGTGGTGACCTCGGTCGCGAATGGGGTACCCCGGTTATTATGAACCTGGTACACGGCTCCGACTCACCCGAGTCCGCGGTGCGTGAATTGGGAATCTGGTTCTAATTAGAGCCGATTGATAACATCCAGTTCGAGCTGGGCGAGTAGCGCAATCACGAAATAGCTGACCACGGTGAAAACCCAGGTCCAGGTATAGAGTTCTTTGCCGATCTTTCGCAGACCCTCACCGAAGTGTCCTGCCTTGAGGTTCCAGAAGGTGACAGTGTAAAAGAGCGGGATCATTGCCAACCACATGGTCATGCACCACGGGCAGAGCGATGCCAGAATATAGATTGACTGGTACGCGAACCAGAGTACCCAGATGAAACCGAGGGCTACTCCGAGGTTGAAACCAAGCCAAATCCAGCGTGGAATTCTTGCTTTTGCAAGGACGAGTACTCCGAAAAGAATTGGCACGATAAAGGCCGCGATACCGAGCAGGGGATTGGGGAATCCAAAGAGCTCGCCCTGTGCTGAATTGAGATTCGCTCCGCATTGAACGGTGAGCCCAAAGTTGCAGCTGAGCACAGCATTTGGGTCTGCAAGATATTTGAGCTTGTCCAAGGTCAACTGAAATGATGATATCCAACCCACAATGCCCGTGAGAATCAAAACAATTCCCAAGCTGAGGGAGCGCGGAGTCTCGGTGTTTTGGATGTGTTTTTGGCTCATTTCACGATTATCTCACAGCATTTTACGAACAATTGATGAATTCCGTGAGATAATTATTTGAAGTTGGAATCCGCGCGCGGACCATCAACTATAAAAAGTTTGCCGAAAGCGAGTCTTTCGGAAGTGTGTCGGCAAAGTTGTAAGTCGGCCAGATGAGGTTTACGCAAGAACACATGCGTGCAGAATCGTTGAGATTGAAGCGACTGCATCATGAAGTGTTCTGGGCTAACCAAGAAGAGTTTTAGGGCAAGATGCCCACAAATACACAAACGTTTGAGCAAAAACCTTGAGTTTTTGACAGAAGAGTACCGGGCAAAAGCTGCGCGATAGCGAATAGTCCGGCAAAGGAGTCACTACCCCGTGGTAGAAGAAAATAATAAAAAAGAACCCACAAGAAACAAGTTTGGTATTGGTCGCCGGAAATCATCCCGGTCAAAAATCGGACCTGTTGATGAAATTAATCCGCCGATTGAAACCGAAGATAGTTTTGCCGGTGCCGAGGTTTTACAATCAGTTGTCGATGAGGATGGCTCAGAGGTTTCTCTGAGTGTGACCGAAGAAGCTATCGAGCCAGCTATTACAAGCAGCGCTACCGAGGCAGAAGACGTCTCCAATCCTTCAGCTGCAGCAGAAGCCACAGCTAAAGACGAGACTCCCGCAGACTCAGCGGTTGAGGAGTCAACAAAGACGACCACTCCGACAAAGGCACGAAGCCGCAGTAGAAGCACAAGCAAGAAGGCTCCAGCTGCGACGACCACCGAAAAATCTACTGAGCCAGAAGCAAGTGCTGCCGCTGAGACTCAAGTTGAGGAACCGCAGAAGGCTCCCGCTGCTCCGGCGATTGTTTACCCAGAGCTGAAAGCAGAGTCGACAACTTCACTCATCTTCTTTGCACCAGATTTGCCGAGTTTGGCTGCTGCGCCCGAGCCATCGGATAACGCGCGTCGCCGTCAGCGTACTCGCGGCACCAGCGAGGACCGCTCGGTGCGGAATTCTGAGAACCGTCGCACCCAATCTGAAGATGGCACATCCGGGAGATCACAAGACAATCGTGATGGCCGCAACCGGAACGACCGCAATGACAACCGTGGCGAGAGTCGTGGGGAGTCGAAAGAAGATAGCCGGAACGAACGCCCGACACAGCTTCGCGGCTCAACAAGACTTGAGGCAAAGCGTCAGCGTCGTCGAGAGAATCGCGATGTGAATCGTCGACGTCAGGTGATCACCGAGGTTGAATTCCAGGCTCGCCGTGAGTCCACTGATCGCACCATGGTGGTTCGGACCAAGTCCGGTATTACTGAGATTGCTGTTCTTGAAGACAAGATTCTTGCCGAGCACTATGTGACTCGTTCGAGCAATGTTTCTCTTATCGGCAATGTGTATCTTGGCCGGGTCCAGAATGTGTTGCCAAGTATGGAAGCCGCGTTCGTCGACATCGGTCGTGGTCGCAATGCTGTGCTCTACTCCGGTGAGGTTGATTGGGATAGTGCCGACAACCCAGGCGGACAGCGCAGAATTGAGCTGGCGCTCAAGTCTGGTGATCAGGTTTTGGTGCAGGTCACCAAGGATCCGGTCGGGCACAAGGGTGCTCGTCTGACCAGCCAGGTTTCTTTGCCAGGTCGTTATTTGGTATTCGTACCGAACGGTGACATGAACGGTATTTCACGCAAATTGGCTGAGCCAGAGCGTGTTCGCCTGAAGAAGATCTTGAAAGAGATTGTTCCAGAAAACTCCGGTGTGATTGTTCGTACCGCTGCCGAAGGAGCGACTGAAGAACAACTCACCCTCGATATCAAGCGGCTTACTGCACAGTGGGCTGAGATTCAGGGGCAGATTGAGAAGGGCAAGCCGCCTTTCCTCTTGCACTCTGAACCTGATTTGCTGACAAAAATCATTCGGGATGTTTTCAACGAAGACTTCCAGAAGCTCGTTATTTCTGGTACCGAGGCTGTATCCACGATTAATCGCTATCTGAGCCAGATCGCTCCGGACCTTCTCGACAAGGTTGAACCCTATACCGGCACCCAAGATGTTTTCGCCGAGTATCGGGTTGCAGAACAGATTTCAAAGGCGCTTGATCGCAAGGTTTGGCTGCCATCCGGTGGTTCTTTGATTATTGACCGCACTGAGGCAATGACTGTTATAGATGTGAACACGGGTAAGTTCATCGGATCCGGTGGAAACCTCGAAGAGACGGTTACCAAGAATAACCTGGAGTCGGCAGAAGAAATCGTTCGTCAGCTCCGCTTGCGTGATATTGGCGGCATTATTGTCATCGACTTCATCGATATGGTGCTCGAATCAAACCGAGATATGGTGTTGCGACGCCTGGTCGAATGCCTGAGCCGTGATCGCACCAAACATCAAGTGGCTGAGGTGACTTCTCTTGGGCTGGTTCAAATGACCCGCAAAAAGATTGGTCTCGGATTGGCGGAGTCCTTTGAAGAAATTCAGAGCACTGTTGTTGATGATTCTTCTCAGCCAAACGGTCAATCTGCTCGTAAACCCCGGAATAATAACCGAAACCGAAATACGAACGGCAATGGCGCAAACACGGCACCTCAAGCGCGTGAGCTGACCGAAGATGTGAAGAATGCTGTTGCGCAGATTGTTGCCAGCACGATTCATCCAACCACCGGGGCAATCCCAATCATCGAGAAATCAGATGTAGTTGCCGAGCCAGTGCAGGAAACTGCCGAGGCAGTAACTTCAGTAGCGGTTGTCAACGAGAAGCCGGCTCAAAAGCGCTCACGTCGCTCGAGCAGTAATCGTTCTGCTAATAAGTCAGCGCCGCAGTCTTCACCTCTTGGTGAGGGTACTGCTGCCCGAGAGAATGCTGCGAATGGTTCTGCTCCAGCTGCCGCTTCAATCATCGAAATGCCAGCACCATCGGCAGCCAAAGATCGTTCAGAGCTGAGCGCTGCGCAGCTTGCTGCAAAGCAACAGGATCTGGCCGGAGTTTTAGATGCGCTTCCCGCGATTCGCACCGAAAGCACCTCCGCACCATCACGTCGGAGCCGCAGGGTGAGCGTGAATTTCGAGAACAAAAACGAGAATGGTGGCGCTGCCGAAACTGGGGAGTGACACTCCAGTCTCAAGTTGACCGAATGGCCATAAATCAGCTAAGCTAGGTTGTTGGCATTCTTAGGTGCTCCCATTCGCCTATGTCAAAAAATCTTCAATCAAACGTAAGGGTTTCAAATTGGTTTACGCAGTTGTGCGCGCCGGTGGTCGGCAGGAAAAGGTAGAGGTTGGCTCTATCCTCAATGTTGACCGCATTAAGAGCGACGATAAAGGAAATATCGAACTAGCCCCAGTACTGTTGGTTGACGGCGAGAAGGTCGTTACCGATGCGAAGGCACTGGCAAAAGTAAAGGTCACTGCTGAGGTTCTTGGTAACCTTCGTGGACCGAAAATTATTATTCAGAAGTACAAGAACAAGACCGGCTATAAGAAGCGTCAGGGTCACCGTTCTGAACTTACCCGCATTCAGATCACTGAGATCAAGTAAGGGAGCAGATTAGATGGCATCCAAAAAAGGTGCGAGTTCCACTCGCAACGGTCGTGATTCAAATCCTCAGTACTTGGGCGTAAAGCGCTACGGTGGCCAGAAGGTTCTCGCCGGTGAAATCCTTGTTCGCCAGCGCGGCACCAAGTTCCACCCGGGCAGCAATGTTGGCCGTGGCGGGGATGACACCCTCTTTGCTCTTGCCGCAGGTGCGGTTGAATTCGGCACCAAGGGCGGACGTAAAGTCGTCAATATCGTTTCAGCTGACTAAGTTCAGCTACTAGTCGCAGGCGGTCGGGATCTATCTCGTACCGCCTGCACTGTTTAGAAAGGAGTAATCATGGTTACTTTCGTAGACCAGGTCACTCTTTTCTTGCGCGCCGGAAATGGCGGTAATGGCTGTGTTTCCGTCAAGCGCGAAAAATTTAAGCCCCTGGCTGGACCGGATGGCGGTAACGGCGGTAACGGCGGCAGCATCTTCTTGGTTGCTGACCCACAGGTCACCACCCTGCTGAACTATCACCGTGGACCACACCGTTCAGCTCAGGACGGCTCCTTCGGCATGGGCAGTTACAAGAGCGGTTACACCGGCGAAGATCTGACCCTTGCAGTTCCTATCGGAACCATTGTCAAAGACGCGAACGGCAAGCAACTTGTAGACCTCGATGAAGCAGGCCTCAGTTTTGTTGCCGCACAGGGCGGTCTCGGCGGTCTAGGAAATAACGCTCTTGCCTCACAAAAGCGCATTGCACCAGGTTTTGCGCTGCTGGGAACTCCTGGCTGGGAAGGCCAGCTCGTCCTCGAGCTCAAGACCGTTGCCGATGTTGCGTTGGTGGGG
>JBARYA010000133.1:0-17951 GCA_049647625.1 Microbacteriaceae bacterium | reverse complement strand
CGGAGTGACTTGCTGAAAGTCATGAACTACTGTTGGCGTCATACGCTCCCCCATGCTTGCCCGCGATAAGCCAGGCGCACTAATTCATCAAAAAAGTTGATCACCTGCAAGTATTCCACCCTGGAGCGAGGAAAATATTGCGTCGCTGCTACGTTTGCTGCGAAACGATAGTCCCCGCCAAGGCCCTCAGCCAAGGGTTGCAGAGGAAGATTCTGCCCGAAGACTGAGAGATCTGCATTCTGCAACGCTTTCAGCCCGAGGGCGAATTCGGCCGCAGGAAGCCTCAGTGTCTGCACCTGATAAGGAGACTGAAGTGCAGTGCGAAGATCTCGCCAACTCGGCTCGTGTGGCAGGGCCAACAGCACAGCATCAATGTGGAGGCGGTCTGAAAAATAGTCGCAGATCGCGCTCGAACTCAATGGGCAAGAAGTATCGAGCCAGCTTTCAAGATCATCCGTCACGGCATCGAGAACGCCGGTGTTGAGACTCTCGCCTGTACCCGGTTGCTGGGCCAAGTCGAGCAATTCCGCTGAGCGCGACACCAATTGTCCATCCACAAATTCGAAACTGAGCTTACCCAGAATTTGTCCGGCATATCCGGGCTGTACATAGGCCGTTTCACGTCCATCGGCGTGAAACATTCCAGAGGCGAGGCGATGCTGGTGCCCCGAGATCAGCCCGTCTATTCCCGGTAGCTGGCTCAGTATCCGCCAGCTTTCGTCCTCGCCGGTATTGTACTGGGTGGGCTGGCCACTCTGAAGGTCTCGTTCCAAACCACCGTGGTAGCTCAGGATGAGCAAATCGACCTCTGGTCGGAGCGCAGCAATTAGCGGTTTCAGGCTTTCAACAACATCAGCAAAATGCACATCTCGAACATTTTCATAGTTGCTGAGCTGTTGTGTTGCTGCAGTTATCAAACCAATTACCGCAATGCGAATACCCGCTTTTTCGAAAATTCGATACGGAACGAATACTGATGTCGGAGAGTCCTTCTCAACTGCCCGGAAAAGGTTTGCGCAGAGCATCGGATTGCCGAGGCGCTGATTGAACTCTTCAAGACGTGCCAAACCAAAATCAAAATCATGATTTCCCGGAACCATGGCGTCATAGGCAATGTCCTCGATAGCCTGCAAAAGAGGTTCGGCATCATGCCGCGCATTCTCCAGAAATGTAGCCAAGGCAGAACCGTTGAAGGTGTCGCCATTATCAATGACCAGAGAGCGTGAACGGTCTATTCCATGAGCAAAGGACTGGATGCGCGCTAAGCCACCCGAAATCGGCGAATTGTCATTGCCACTGACCCCGGAAGGAAATTTCCAGTGAGCATGAACATCGCTACTGCCGTAGATGTCGATTGTGACCATCGCTACCTCAGCTTCTTGCGCAGATACCCTGAACCCATATCTATCAGCGTAACGGTAATAACAATGCCAATCAGAATAATGCCAACCCGCGACCAGTTGCGCGAAGCGATCGCAAAGATAATTGGGGTACCAATGCCACCGGCACCGACGATACCGAGGATGGTTGCCGAACGTACCGCAATCTCAAAGCGATTCAGTGCCAGCGACAAAAATTGGGGAATAAGCAATGGCAGCTTTGCATACCACAGGGTTTGTAGCGCATTGCCACCAACGGCAACCAGGCCCTCAATTGGCTGCTTCGGGATTTTTTCAATCTCCTCGGAATACAGCTTGCCAAGCATGCCGACGGAGTGCACGCCAATCGCCATCGCTCCGGCGAAAGGACCGGGTCCGACCATCTTGACAAAAATAACGGCCAGAACGATTTCCGGGAAGGTTCGGAGTACGGTCAATGCGAACTGGGCAAGCCCCGAAACCACCTTTGGCTTATGCGGTCCAGCCGCCATAATAAATGCCAGCGGAATTGCGCCGATAACCGCAATAATGGTACCGATCAGAGCAATTGCGATGGTCAGAATCATCAAGCCGATGAGGTCTTCACCGGTGCCGTTCCAAACAAAGCTTGTGTCCGGGTTGAGGAAACCTTTGAACATTGCGGCTGTTACCGTGCCGGCAGTTTTTCCCAGACCTTTGAAGTCAATACCGGTGAATGCCCAGACGACCACGACAAAAATAATGATGGTGGGGACTACCCGGGTGAGCATCCGAAGAATCGGTCCTCCCGGTTTTTCCGGAGCCAAAAGTGTTGTACTCATAGGAATCGCCTCCTCGCCCAGGAACTCGCAATATCAATGACGGCAACCACAACCAAAATTGCCAGAATAATGACCGATACCCGGTCGTAACGCATCAAACTCATCGAATGGTTCAGGATCAAACCGATACCACCGGCGCCAACATAACCGAGAACGGTCGAGGCACGCACATTGATTTCAAAAGCGTACATGGAATAACTCACCACATTGGGCAAAATTTGCGGAATGATTGCAAAACGAGCGGTCTGGGTTTTCGAAGCACCAACCGAAATGAGCGAGTCAACCGGTTTCAAATCGATGGTGTCGATTGCCTCATAGTAGAGCTTGCTGGTCATACCGAAGGTGAAAATAGCGATGGAGAGCATACCGGTAAAGGTGCCGATGCCAAAGATTGCGACCAGCAGGGATGCCAACAAGAGATCCGGGATGGTGCGGATAATGTTCAGAATTCCGCGACAGATTCCGGTGATGAGTCGATTATTGGTGATGAGTGTTGTGGCCAAAAAAGATACCGGAAGCGCGAAAACAACACCGATAAATGTTCCGGCAATGGCCATCTGTACGGTCTGGATCATTGCTGGAATTACCGTTGGCAGATAGCTCCAATCCGGTTGCATTAGCCGCTGCATCACAATGGCAATCTGCTCTGAGTTGCCGAGGAGAGCGCCGAGATCTACCTCGCTCTTGCCCGCACCAAACCAGACACAAAGCAGAAAGATCGCAAAGATTGCGAGCTTCGTCGGCAGGCCGCGGTGAATAGTGTCCTGGAGCTTCATGCGTCTACTTCGGCCTCAGGATTGCTGAGCCGCAAATATTCCTCGCCGTAGATTTCACCCAATTTGGCGTCGGTGGCTTCCTCTGGAGTTCCGTCGAAAACGACAACCCCATTGCTCATACCGATAATGCGAGTGGAGTAGTTCCGTGCCAGCTCGACTGAGTGCAGACTGGTGACCACGGTGAGATTCAGCTCGGAGCTGATCTTCTTCAAATCTTTCATAATGCGATCGGTCGTAATCGGGTCCAGCGATGCGACCGGCTCATCAGCGAGCAAAATCGTTGGCTGCTGGACCAGTGCTCGCGCAATCGCAACGCGCTGCTGCTGGCCACCAGAGAGTTGGTCGGCACGGGTGTGCAGTTTCTCGAGCAAATTCACTCGAATAAGAGCATTATTGACGAGTTCGTAATCTTCTTTACTAAAGAGACCGAGCAAGCTTCGCCAAACCGAATAGTATGCCAATCGACCAACGATGACGTTCTTTTGAACCGAGCTGGTGCCAACCAGGTTGAACCCCTGAAAAATCATGCCAATCTTGCGGCGAATCTGACGCAATGATTGGCCCTTGGCGGTGGAGATATTGTCATTCTGGATGATGATCTCGCCAGAGCTGATCTCATTCAGACGGTTGATGGAACGAAGCAGAGTGGATTTCCCGGCACCGGAGAGACCGATAATTGATACGAACTCGCCCTCAGCGATTTCGAGATTAATATCTTTGAGACCCTGCACCCCATTGGGATAGATCTTATTGACATTCTTGAAAAGTATCATCTGGCACCCTGTGTTCTTCACGGTTAAAATCTAGAAAATGCAAGTGGAGCATTAACCCCACTGCTGCGCATGGCGTCTACTCAAGAATTTTCGCAGAGTGTCACCACTCGGGCAACACTCTGCGAAAATCTTAGCTGAGCGATTTAGAGCTCTGCAGCCTTTTTGGTGTATTCACGAACAATGTTGAAGTCGCTGTCATTTGACTCAACATAGCCCATGTGGGAGTAGAGCTTCGAGACGATCTCGAGGCCAGCAGGATCTGCAGCGATTGCCAAGAAGGCAGCTCGCACCTGCTCGCGAAGAGCAGCATCCATTTTGGTGTTCACAGCAATAGCATCATTCGGAATCTTCGCCTTGGTCAAGTACAGAACCTTAACCTCATCAGTGATGTTCGGGAAGTCACCCTTCATGATGCTGCGTCCGCCCTCGAATGAGAGTGCGGCATCAACTTCACCATTGATGACCGCAAGGATTGCGCTATCAATACCGGCAATGTTGATCAGGCTAATATCCTTGTGGATATCCATTCCGGCTTCGCTAATTTCAACGATTGGGAAAATATATCCGCTTGCTGATGCTGGACCCTGTACTGCCAGGCTCTTGCCCTTGAGGTCCTGGAGGCTGTTCAGGCCGCTATCGGCGCGAACCAAGATTTCTCCGCGGAAACCATCAACCAATTCACCAGGAATCTTGCTTGCGGTCTTCTCATCGGTAGCCTGGATTTGTGCAGAAAGGATTGCATCCGCAGCACCCTGGTCATGTGCGATGGCGTAGGTTGCCGGTGGCATGATTCCGATGTCGATCTTGTTTGAAGCCATGGCCTCAATGATGGTGGTGTAATCGGTAGCGATGGTCACCTTGACCTCGCGGCCGAGCTGTTCGGAGAGCAGCTTAGCCAATGGCTGTGCTGCAGCTTCCATGTCTTGCTCGGTACGGGTTGGTACAAACTGCAGGGTGAGCGGAGTGAGCTCTTCCTCGCCTGAACCATTATTATTACCATCTGATGCGCAGCCAGCAAGAAGTGCCGCTGCCGCAATTGCTGCTACGGGGAGCAGGAACCTTTTCTTTGACATTATTTTTCCTTTGAGGGTTTATCTGTGGTGGTGGGCAGTTACTCGGAGGTGAAGTCTGAAGTGGCCGGGAGATCCAACCATTCGGTGATTCTTGGGAGGAGGACAGAAACATCTTGCCCCCAGAAATCGGGTTGATGTGGCTCGGGATTGCTGGTGATATAGGCAGTGTGTCCGCCGAGTTCTTGTACCGGCGCAAGATCGTTCACCCAGATGTCCCCGATTGAGAGCACCCGACCCTCGCTGAGCCAGGGCCTAATCAATTCGATCATTCCCAGTGGCTTCTTGGCAGAGGTGTGTACTTCATCGAAGCTCTGATCCAGACCAATAACCGAAAGAGCTTCAGGAATACGCTCCGCTGGAGCATTGGTTACTAAAACTACCCGGAGAGAATCTCCACGGTCATTTTTGACAGTTTTTAGATACTCGGCCAGACCTTCAGGAGCAAAAATCGGAGCCTGTTCTGTTGCGAGGAGTGCCCGACTGGCGTAATAAGACTCATCAATAAGATCTTGTGGCACTCCACGCTTGAGGGCTAGCTCGTGAACCAAAAAGTAAGCATCCTTAGCGGTGAGACCAGGATAATCGCCCGCCGGATAGTCGGTCAACATTGCGCTCACTTCTTCAGCAAAACCAGCGAACTCTGCATCCTGTGCTAATTGACGTGATTGGATCTGCTCTGCATAAGCGAGTACCGGACCATTTCCTATAGAAATAGTATGGTCAAAATCAAAGACGAGTGTATCTACCTTTTGGATGTTAATCTCCTCCATCAACTACGGACTATATGTCCAGTATAAATAGTACTTGGGGACTTAATAACCAAATTGAGCTGAACAGTTGTTTACTTTCCGGTAACGAAATGATTGAAGCCGGTCTGCCACAGAGGTGGAAGACCGGCTTCAATATTAATTGCGCTGAATAGGCTCTACTTGAGGGCAGCCTCAGCGCGCTTCAAAGCGCTTTGCAATTTCGCGTCTGCGACACCGTATGCAGCCCAATCACCGGCTGCCATTGCGGCATCACGTTCAGTGACTGCGGCGATTGCGTCAGCAATTGCATTGGCGAGAACGCCATTCGAAGGTGTCCCAGGATCCGGATTTTCTGTTCCCGGATCGTTTGGATCGACCGGATCACCCGGCTGTACAGGATCACTCGGATCACCGTGATCATCCGGATCAACACCAGAGTCGCCGCCAAAGAGCACATCGAGGGCTTCGCCAAGCGTGTTCTCGAAGGCGATTTCGTTACCGAAACCGACAAGCACCTTGCGCAAGAGCGGATAGGTGGTCTCACCGGTAGCTCGAACATAGACAGGCTGTACATAGAGCAAACCGCCACCAACAGGGAGGGTCAGTAGGTTACCGCGCTCCACCGTGGTGCGTCCACCCTGCTCCAAAAGAGCAAGCTGGTTCGCCACATTGGTGTTCGAGTTAAAGTTTGCCTGCATCTGTCCCGGACCGTTGACCGTGGTGGTCTTTGGCAGGGTCAAGAGGGTCAACTTTCCATAGTCTGGAGAGCGCTGGCCCGCAACTGCGCCGGCATCGGCATTCGCAGCCAAGTATCCGGTTAGTACGTTCCGGCTCTCAGAACCACGGGCGTCAATAATATAGGTCGAATAAATCTTGAACGAAGACTCATCCTCATTCGGCAGCTTCATTGACAAATAGTAAGGTGGCTGCAAACGGGCTGCGGTCGCAGCCGAAGCTGTTGGCTCACCCGGGGTGATCCAAGCATCCGAACCGCTATACAGTGCCGCAGTGGTACCAACATGGTATTTGCCCAAAATCTGGCGTTGCAGTTTGAACATATCCGATGGATAGCGGACGTGTTGCATCAATTCTGCAGACATTTCAGAGATCGGTGTGAGGGAATTCGGGAAGATCTTATTCCAGGTCGCAAGTACCGGATCTTCGGTATCCCAGGCGTACAGAGTCACCTTGCCGTCATAAGCGTCAACAGTTGCCTTCACCGAGTTCCGGATGTAGTTCACCGTCTTGGTGCTGAGGCCAGGCTGGGTGTAGTAATCGGTAATTGCCTGGTTGAGGTTGACATGACTGGAATATGGATACTGGTCAGAGGTCGTGTACGCGTCAATAATCCAGACGATACGCCCATCGACAATTGCTGGATACGGATCAGAATCCAGAGTCAGATACGGTGCAACCTCGCCCACGCGAACTGCAGGGTGACGATCGTAGAGAATCTGTGACTCTTCGTTCACATCCTGTGAGAAGAGAATCTGTTCGCTCTGGAATTTCAGCGAGTAGACCAAACGGTTCAGGAGGCTATCAAGCTTTGGCCCACCATTTCCCTTGAAGGTGGTCATTGCAGCTGAGCTATTATCGTCATCCGAATCGTTTGGATAATCAATTTCTTCTGGCTTAATGCCATCCGGACCGCCAACAATGGAGTACTTCGGGCTGTACTCACCAAAGTAGATGCGCTCTTCATAGTCGCCGAGGATACCGGTTGACGGAATGCCCGACTCCATGAACTCTGGCAGACCATCGGCTGCCTTCCGGTTACCGTAAGCCGAAACCGCACCAAAACCGTGGGTGTAAATAATGGTGTTATTTACCCAGCTCTGCGAAGTTCCAAGACCGGCCTGGTTCAGCTCACGAAGTGCAATAACCGTATCTTGAACCTTGCCATCGACCATATAACGGTCAACATCGAGACGGGTTGGGAAACGGTAATACTGCTTATTCTGCTCTTCCTGACGGAAGGTATCGGTGATCAGGGCTGGATCAATCAGACGAATATTGGTGGTGGTTTCGGCATCCTCACGGAGAGCTCCGGCCTCAGCCTCAGATATCGCGTTATAGGGCACCTTCTCCACATCCGCAACGCCAAAGGCAGTTCTGGTGGCATCCATATTCCGCTGCAGGTACTCAGACTCGAGAGTTGCCTCGTTTGGATCAACCTGGAAACGCTGGGTGATGAACGGATACGCCTGCACGATCAGCAATGAGGAAACGATCAAGAGCGCGGTACCAATAATTGGCAACCGCCACTTACCGGTAAAGCTGGTGACAACAAACAAGAGCGCAACCAGAACAGCGATAGCGGCAACGATTTGAAGCGCTGGGATCACAGAATTTGCATCAGTGTATGAAGGACCTGTCAGTAATCCTGAACTTGAGGAGGTCATGGTGTCGTATTGACTCATCCAGAGGGTTGCAGCCTGAACCAGGATGAAGAGACCCACCAAAACAGAAATCTGAATACGGGCGGCCTTAGCAACTGCAAGTTCTTTGGTGCTAATACGAATCGAGCCATAAATATAGGCAACCGCAATGCTCAGCAGTGCAGAGATCAGCACAACTGCCGATACAAAGCTCAAAAGGGCTTTATAGAATGGCAATTCGAAGAGGTAGAACGAAACATCAAGACCAAATTGTGGGTCTGGATTCCCACCAGGGGTGCGGAACCACCAGGCCAAAACAATCGGCCAGCTCGCGGCTGCCGCCATACCGGCGAGCACACCGAAAGCAGCGGGGATACCCCAGGTTGCAAGCTTCCGGAGAGGCTCAATAATTTCCTGATAGCGGTCAAGCTGAGAATTGAGCTTGGCGTAAACCGGACGTGAGCGGAACGAAATTTCCAGGCACACCCAGAGCGGAACGGCCATCCCAAGGAAACCAAGAATAAACATGGCACCGGTGGCAATCCACTGAGTCGTCAGTACCTCAAGAAAGCCCAATTGATTGAACCAGAGGATGTCAGCATAGACACCAGCGAAAAAGAAAAAACCCATGACCAAAAGACCCAAAACCACGAGGGTAATGATCAGTGGAAGTCTGGCCTTATTGGGGATCACAGAGGAAGTTTTAGACGAGTTGCTCACTACTTTGGACACCTATCGTTTACGTTGCTTAGGAACATTCTAACTGGGCTAAACCTTGGGATAGTCTCAGCGGGCTGAGCAAGAGGCAAAATCGGCCGGCACAGCACCTGCCGCGATCTTCTGAACCGCCTCATATGCCTGCTCTAAATTGTCGACCGGAATAATGGTCATCCCCTCTGGCGTTTTTGCCGGAAGGTCAGGGCAATCCACCCCGCTCATCAAGAACCATTTGGCTCCAGCACGACTCGCAGCAACCACTTTCTGGGGTTCGCCGCCGATTGGACCAACGGTGCCATCGGCTGTAATGGTTCCAGTGCCGGCAATATTGATGCCATTGGTCAATGAACCGGGAGTCAGTTTGTCAATAATCCCGAGGGCGAACATCATGCCAGCGCTTGATCCGCCAACATTTTTCAGTTCAATCTGTACATGGATTGGGAAGGTATATTCCGCCATGAGAAAAACGCCGAGCGCTGCCCGACCATCCACCAGTGTGGGGGTGATGTGCACATCACGTTCAGTGCCATCCCGTACCACGGTGAGAGTGACCGCAGTACTGGTGCCATTCGTGGCAAGAAAGGCACGAAGATCATCGACCGAGGTAATCGGCGAACCATTGATCGCAAGCAAAACATCGCCTGGCTCAATCAAACCAAAGGAGTGAGAACTGTCTAGGACCGAATGCACACTGTACTTGCCACTCACCGGGTACCCCAGAAGTTTCAGCGCTGCAGCGATAGCCTCCTGTTGAGAGTTCTGCATCGAAATATGATTCTGTTCACGAATGTCCTCAGTGGTAATCCCAGGAGGATACGCGACATCTAAGGGGGTAATGGTCTGGCTTGAATCGAACCAGGCCGCCAGCACCTGCGCCCAGCTTGGAAGCCGGTCGGGATTGCCATACTGGCTCACGGTAAGGAGGTTCAACTGCCCATCAACCGGGTAGGTTTCTGCATCAGAAATCGCAATCATCGGTGAAGAAACACCATTGATCTCGACGATTCCGAGGGTGTTGTATACCGGACCGGGCATCGAAATCACATAGGGGGCCGGTTGCACCGAAATAACGAGCACAATCAGAGGAACCAGTGCCAGTAGCACCCAACCGATC
The DNA here is from genome assembly GCA_049647625.1 of Microbacteriaceae bacterium. GTDB lineage: Bacteria > Actinomycetota > Actinomycetes > Actinomycetales > Microbacteriaceae > JBARYA01. Next base: position 8,192 of record JBARYA010000133.1, on the reverse strand, counting down.
CAATTCCGACGTTTTGGTTCAGAACTGAAATGGAGGTTTTCATGAGCGTTTCGGTTCATCTAAGACACCGTCCCGTCTACGGTCAACACAATTGTGCTGGAGAGACAGCTCGCAGACATCATTGATAGGGATTTTTCAGACATTGCGCCCCAGTTTACGCGAAAACCTTATGAAATCACCCCATAAGGATATGCCGAGAGCGAATTCTCAAAGGAATTTTGTAGCAAATTTTGCTGAGAGAGAAACCGAGCTTCGTGGGCAAAATTCTTCAGAAGAAATCAGCCTTCTTCGCCTAAACTAAAGAACAACGAGAAGGGGTCAACGGTGAACGACCAAGAACATAACGGAGCCGAAGACGAATTTCGCGAGATGTTGCAGCGATTCCTATCGGGCGGCGGCGAGATACGGCCTGAAGATCTGGCAAAAGCAGCCGGACTTTCCATGAATCCAAACGAGCTGGCAAATTTGATGCGACAGCTCATGAACGCTACCCAGCATCCTGGGCAGGGGTTGAACTGGGATATTGCTCGTGATCAGGCAAAAGATCATGCCAGCAAAGATCAGCACAGTGTCAGTCCTGCGAGCGCAGAAAACTATCGCCAACGCGCCGCACTTGCAGAGCTCTGGCTCGGCGAGGTCACCACTGTTTCTCAGGCCAGCGAGCCGCTCTCTATTGCCAACCGCTCGCAATGGGTTCAAGCAACCATGCCGGTCTGGATCGAATTGGCCGAACCGGTTGCCAAGAGTGTTGCCCGCGCCCTCAGCCGTTCAATGGAGGGCAATGTTCCGGAAGAGCTGGCAGGAATGCTCGGAAACGCTGAGTCAATGATGCTGAGCCTGGGCGGCACCCTCTTTGCCATGCAATTGGGGCAAGTTGTCGGTCAGCTCTCCCAAGAGGTGGTATCCGGTGGCGATATTGGAATGCCACTGTTCAGCGATGATCATCCGATGGTTCTACCCCAAAACATCGAGAATTTCAGCAAAGATTTGGATGTCCCTGAAGACCAAATTCAGCTCTATCTCACGGTACGAGAATTAGCACATGCCCGAATTTTCCGGCATGCCAAATGGCTCAGGCTGGCGCTCAACACGGCGATTGCTGAACACGCCCAGGGATTCACCATCGATACGCAGCAGATTATCGAATTGAGTGAAGATTTTGACCCATCAAACCCAGAGGCCGTTCGTGAGCTTTTGGCGAGTGGAAAACTTATTCCGCAAAAGACCGAAGCGCAGAAGGCCGCCCTGCACCGCCTCGAAACCATCCTTGCACTGGTTGAAGGATGGGTAGATTTGGTCACCGAAAAGGCCTGCTCTCGCCTACCCAAATTTGCCGCAATTGCCGAAGCTGTTCGTCGCCGCAGGGCGACCGGCGGACCAGCAGAGTCAGCATTCTCAACCCTGGTCGGGTTGGAGTTGCGTCCGAAACTGCTTCGGGAAGCTACCGCTATGTGGCGTCAAATTGGGGACGTGCTGGGAGTTGAGGGACGTGATGACCTCTGGGATCATCCGGATATTCTGCCGAGTGCCGAGGACATCCAGGATCCAAGCACACTCATCGCAAGTCTTAAAGATGGCGGAGTTGTCGAAGACGAGTTTGATGAGGAATTGCGCAAACTTCTCGACGGCGAGTAGCTTCTTCTCCCGCAGTCGAGCGGAATTGTGGATAATTCTGGTGTGAAAGTGACTTGCCGCCGATAATGCGGGCATGGCTTATAAACTGAACCCCGACTTTCCACTGCTCTGGCGGGACCTCAGCACCCTGCAACTGGGTTATGACAGTGCACTCTCTGTATTCCGGAACCTGAGCAATACCCATGCCCAGATCCTTGAGGGGCTGAAAACCGGCCTCAGTCTTGGTGGGATCCAGATGATGGCTGCACGGGGCAAAATTGCTCCTGCCGAACTCGAGGATTTCATCCGCTCCCTCAGTCCCGCTCTCCTTTTCGATGGGGACCTTTTGCCAAAGGTTCTTCCTGAGGTTCTCGAGGAACCTGTTAAACCTCGGAGGTTCAGTGTGAGCATCGAGGGGCCATCTCGGCTTTGCGAGCGCGTCTGGGGGCTCTTGCACAGCGAGCAAGGAATCTGGCCCGGTGTTGGATACGAAAGCAGTGAAGATCTTTCGAACCCAGAAGAGAAAAATGTTCGGCCACTGGTTATTCTGGTCGCCAGATTTATCAGCCTCCCGGAACACTCCCAAAAACACCTCCAGAATGAAACCCTGCACTTGCCTGTAGTCTTTGGCGACCAGGGCGTGCGCATTGGCCCCCTCATTCAGCCCGGAATCGGCCCCTGCAACTACTGTCTCTATCTCTGGAAAGAAGAGGAGCAACCCTGGCTGGCCACCACCAGCACTCAAACTTTAGGTCTGTGTGCGGCGAGCGAGCACGGAACACTCTTCTTGCGTGCTATCGCAGAACTTCGGGTACAACTTGATCGTATCCACTCTGAGGGATTTTCAGATCGACACGAATCAATCCGAATACTTCGAAATGGTGAAATATCTAAGCAGGAGTGGTTTCCGCACCCGGAGTGCTATTGCTGCCGCCCAGATTTTGCAGAAAACGAGATGGAGTTCGGCTCTCACCATAATGATTTTGCTTCGAATAGCTCAGCTGCAGTAACCGTTTAGCCCGGGTAATCCCGACATAGAGCAGCCGTCGCTCCTCAGCTATTTCTTGCTCACTCTCGGCAAAATAACTGGGCAATAAGCCTTCAGAAAGTCCAATCAAAAACACTGCCGCCCACTCCATGCCCTTCGCCGAGTGGATGGTGGCCAGCGTTACCGCATCCCGCTCCGGCGCCTGCTGTGTTTGTTGCCGGTGTAGGAGCTCGTTCACAAAATCACCCAGGGTGTTGTGACGCTCCCTATCAATCATCTCGCGCAATTGGTTGAGGGAGTCCCAGGTATCGCGGGAAGCTCCCGGATGCTTCGGAGCTTCCTCTCGCCAGCCGAGGGAGTAGAGCACATCCTCGACAGCTTTCACAACCGGTTCCTTCGAGAGGGTGAGGGATGCGCCCTTGAGCAGCATAATTGCCTGCCGAATCTCACGAAGCTCAAAGAATCGGTGACCGCCATGCACCTGATAGCGAATGTTCTTAGCGTCAAGCGCATCCTCAAGGAGCGCTCCTTGAATATTGATACGGTACAACACCGCAATTTGACTCGCCGGGGTTCCTGCCTCCAACAACGAAGCGATTTTTTGCGCCACCCCTTTGGCCTCTGCGGCATCATTGGCATAAACACTCCGAACAGGTTCGGGATTGCTCGCAGAGGATACTGCTGGGGAAATGCTGGAGACCAGCTCTAGGGCACCCGGCTCATTCCGGATCACCGCATTTGCCAGAGCAACCACTGCCGGGGTCGAACGATAGTTTGTCTCGAGTTTGATCACTTCGCCCTGCGGGTATTTGTGCAGAAATTTTCTCAGGAACTCGGACGAGGCTCCGGCAAATGAATAAATCGTCTGCGAGATATCCCCCACAACCATCAGATCGTCTCGGGTACCCAACCAGAGCTCGAGAAGTCGTTGTTGGAGCGGCGAAACATCCTGATACTCATCGACCAAAAAGCTGCGATACTGCTGGCGAACATGCTCCGCGATAACCGGCTCGGCCTCAATCATGCCGACCATGGCGAGCAGAACATCTTCAAAGTCGAGTTGTTGACGCTCGACTTTGAGGCTCTCATATTTTTCTTGAAACTCGGCAAAGCTCTCCGCCGAAAAACCCTGCGGAAGCGGACGGTCAAAGCTCAGATAGCGCCCAATGCTCAGCTGGTTCACCTTGCGCCACTCAATTTCGGCGGCCGCATCCCGCAAAACGGCAGCATCAAAGCGCATCCGAAATGATTCAGCCACCTCGGCCAGTGCCCGACCCTTGCCCTCCAAAATCATTGGCGGTTTACCACCGACAGCGAGCGGCCAAAAATAGCGCAATTGGGCCAGCGCCGCGGCGTGAAAGGTTCGCGCACCGGCACCGTGCACACCAAGAACGTTGAGTCGTGAGCGCAACTCATCGGCGGCTCTGGCGGTAAAGGTCAACGCCATCAGACGATTCTCTTGGTATTTTCCGGTACGAACCCCATAAGCGATGCGATAGGTGAGCGCCCGTGTTTTCCCAGAACCGGCACCGGCAAGCACCGCAAGAGGGCGGTGGAACGTGCTCGCAACGAGGCGCTGTTGTTCGTCGAGTTGAGCTAAAAGCTCTTCGGCGCTTTGCGACACTCGACACTCCTAAGCTGGGGGTTACGGCGTGGTAACCTCGCCGCTTTGGTGAAATAGATTTACCCTAAATGATATGACGAGGTCTCAACTAACTTTAGCCGCTTTAGCCACCGCAGCCGTTCCGGGCCTGGAGGTTAGCTCTGCAACCGTTCTCCCCGGCTCGTCAGCAGATTTTTATAGCGTGCTGCTCACCGCAAGTGATGGCCACCATCTCAAAGTGCAGGCACCGAAGCGACAATCCGCAGAGAACCGACAGTCCGCAGAATTGGTTGCTCTTGGAGCCCTCACCGAGGGCGTGAGGAATCGTCTTCCTTTCGAAATCCCAAGCCTTCTCGGCAAAGCCCCGTACGGCCCGAGCCGAGTTGTGGTGTTCAGCTATGTTTATGGCCATAGTGTGCAAGCCAATGCAGTACTTGCCGGATCAGCCTTAGCCGAACACTTGGGTCAGGCGATTGCCGCCATCCATTCACTTCCGGCCAGTGTGGTGAGCCAAGCCGGGTTGATTCACTACACGGCTGCCGATTGCCGTACTCAGACTCTGACCCTGCTCGATCGTGCGCTGGATACCGGCAAAGTTCCTGCGGTGATTGAAGAGCGCTGGCAAAGAATTTCTACCGATGTCAGCCTTTGGCAGTTCCAGGCCACGGTGATCCATGCTGGGCTGAGTGCTGAGAATATTCTTGCGATTGGCGACGATATCACCGGAATTCTGAACTGGTCTGGGCTCAAAGTTGCCGACCCTGCACTCGATCTATCTTGGGTGATGACGGGACTGCATCCGGATGCTGCCGAATCAGTACTCGATGCCTATGCCCAGGCTCGTGGTGTGATGCTCGATGAGGCGCTGCGCAAACGAACAGCACTCTATGCTGAACTGGAACTTGCCCGTTGGCTATTGCACGGTGTTGATAGTAAAGATGAATCCATCGTTGAGGATGCAATCTCGATGCTGCACAGCCTGCTCGACCGGGTGCAATACGACCTCAACAACCCACTGAATGACAACGAGCACCAGCCACTCTCAGAAACCCAGGTGCACGAATATCTGAACCATTCTGGAATCGATCGGCCTGACACTGAGACGGATGCTATTCCGGTGATTCTGCCGCTCAATAGCCCGCACGGTGAAGGCCTGAGCTCTGAGCTTTTCGAAGACTCATCTGAGGATGAGGAAAGTTCCAAGCTCGAACGCGAATAGTTCGAAGCATTGCTCGCCGAGAAATCATAGGCGAGAACTCTTCAGTGTGACCGTTTTGGGTTGCTCGCTTTAGTGCCGGTCGAGTGAATCCTGCCAACGCTGAGTGAGCACAGCCCGGCCAACAATCTCCTCGGCACGAATCACCTTATCCGCAGCAACGTAGTAGAGCACCGCATCGACTTCTTCGAGCTTGAGCTTGTAGAGTTCCGCAAACGCTAAGCGATAGAGGTGAATCTGGAAGAGTCGATCCTCAATCTCCGCCGGGGTCTGTGGGGCTTTTCCAGTCTTCCAATCGACAACCTGGTAACGATATCCAGACCCTGCTGGTGCTTTATAGATCGCATCAATCTTGCAGACAACAATTTTGCCGGCAAGTGGCAGGTGCACCTCTAATTCGACAGCCTCAGGCTGGATGCCACCCCATTCGGAACGATCTAAATTGGCCTTGAGCGCAGCAAGTTCTTGGAGCTCAGCGTAGTCATCAGCGCCCTCATCGAGTTCAAAACTTTCGGCATCAAAGAGCTCTTGCTGGCCAAAGCGGGTGGCCTCATACTCAACCATGGTGTGGAAACGGGTACCGAGACGGGTTTGTTTGAACGGTTTTTGTGGCATCGGACGAGCTAAAGATTCCAATTGTTCTTGCGGATTCGCCAAAAAGTCTTTGAATTGGGATGCTGGAATCCGATTCGGCAAGCGAGCACCGCCACCGGACTGCTTTAGTGCTTCTCGCTCCGCGATCAGCAAATCAATCTGCTCCTGGATTTCTGGGTCGGGAGCAGAGGATGCGTCAAGATTGGCAAAATCTGCCGCAACCGATTGCACCCGATCACGGCGGCGTCCAAGCGGATCGTTCGGCCAACTCATGGTTGGCCCATTATCGAGCATCGGGTTACTCGCAAGCTCGCTAATTATCGGGGCTTCGATGACCAGGTCGGCATCGGCCAATTCGCGATAGAAAATCCCGATTTCCTCTGAGCGAACTTTGTTCCCCGACCAATAGGATTCACTGAGCAATAACTTCGAACGTGCCCTGGTGAGTGCGACATATGCCAGTCGACGCTCTTCACGAAGCTGATGTTCTTTGAGAGTGACCTTAAAGTTATCGAATGCGGTGTAGACGCCTACCTGATCGTCGGCATCGCGCCAGAGAAATTCTGGTAAGTCTTCGGCATCGCTGCGCAAATCGTACGGCAGACGGCCATATCCCACCCAGCCGGACGCATCCCGGGTATTATTCGAGGGAAAATTACCCAGCACCATTCGAGGAATGGCAACATAGTCCCATTCGAGGCCCTTGGCAGTGTGTACGGTCAGTAATTGAACCGCGCCCGGATTCGAGGGGGCGGCCTCCTGCTTCATCTTGCCGTCTTCATCTTCGGCTTGATCAAACCATTCCAGGAGCCCGTGCAGATCGGCCCCATCCCCCAGCTGTGCACTGTGGAGATATCCCTGAATAGACTGCCTGAATGCCACTAGGTTACGGCTACCCTGCCTGGTCTCATTCGCAATCAGTTCAATATCAAGATTGAGCATCTCAATAATCTGCTGCACCAATTCCGGGATGCTAATCACGGCAGCCAGACGACGAAGTCTCGCGAAGATGGCCGCAGCATCCTTCAAACGTGCCAGAGTCTCTGAGCTAAACCCTTCGAGCAGGCGATGGCCGGCTTTGGCCACATCAATGAAGTCGAGGGCATCGATAATTGATACCGTGGCTTCGGATGCTGTTGACTCAAAGTGCTTTTCGTGGAATTCTTCGGGAAGTTCACGTTGATTCTGGTCGCGTTTGGCCAGGCTATGGGCCAATGAGCGCAGCCGGGAGAGGTCTCTGACGCCAATTCGCCAACGACCACCGCTGAGCAGACGAATCAGCGGTGACCCGGCATGTGGATCATGAACCACCCGCAGAGCACTCACCACATCCTGCACCTCTGGCACAGAGAGCAGCCCACCCAAGCCAATAATTTCGTGTGGAATACCGCGTTCTTTCAGCGCAGCGGCAAAAACCCCCATCGATTTTTTGACCCGGAACAGGATAGCCATTTTGGCCGCATCGCCTTTGCCCGTTTCCAAATGTTCCTGGATATTGGCCGCAAACCAATCGGCAACCCGGGCTGCTTCTTCGTCTTCTTGTTCTACGACGAAGGATTCGATGGTGCCAAGACCGGCGCTCGGACTGGCCTCAAGCACACCAACCTTCACCTTGCTGCTCTCCCGAAGCGGGGCAGAAACATGGTTGGCAGCCTCAAGAATTTTGTGATCGTTGCGCCAACTAATCATCAGAGAGTAGTCGGGGGTATCCGGGAGCACACCAAAATCTTGTCGGAAACGGTTGAGGTTACTGGCACTCGCTCCGCGCCAACCATAGATGGACTGGTGTGGGTCACCAACCGCCATCACGGCGCTCCCCCTGAAGAGTGTGCTGAGCAATGCACTCTCGACCACGGAGGTATCCTGATACTCATCGAGCAGAATTACCCGATAGCGACTCCGGAGGTTCGCCGCCACCGGATTGTTTTCTCCCTCACTCACTACCCGGAGGGCCAGTGCGATTTGATCGGAATACTCCACCAAATTTCGCTCCCGTTTGACCTGGTTGTAACGGTCCACCAGCTCTGGAAGATAGTGCAGCCCTTTGACGGGAGCCATTGCATCGTGAAATTTCTTGGTCGGTGCGGCTTTTGGCCGTTGGAGATTTGCTGGAAGCTCCAACACCTGCAAAAACTCTTCGGCATAGGCCCGAAGCTCTGAAGATTGGACCTGATTTT
>JBARYA010000132.1:0-2551 GCA_049647625.1 Microbacteriaceae bacterium | reverse complement strand
GGAATATGCTAAATAAAACACCAAACTGTTACCCAGTAGTAACTTAAAGTGGCAACACTTGTTGGATATCTTAAGCACAAAAATTCCGAGCAATTCGCCCTTCAAAATCAGGAAAAGAGCAAAAATGGGCTCAAATGTGAGAGAAGCTACAGAATTTATTCTTATCTTCGACGGAGATTGTGCATTTTGTACAAGCTCAATTGGCATCATGGGACGTCTTTTTGACAACAATCCTGAGTACCTCCCGTTCCAATTTGCTGAGCTCGAAACTTTCGGATTAACGGTCGAAGACTGCGAAAAACGGATCTGGTTAATAGACCGGAAACGACAATACGCCGGACATCGAGCACTCGCTCGACTATTGCAGCTGCAACCACAATTTGCTTGGCGATTCCTTGGCTTCTTTATGGTCTTGCCGCTGATCAATATCGTGAGCTTTGGGATTTATGCATTCGTTGCTCGGTTCCGACACCTGCTTCCTGGCGGCACACCGGCCTGCCAGATGCCACGTGCCACCAAGTCTCCGAACAAAGCTCGGGCACTCTAGATGAGCAAACTCCTCACCCGGGCACACATCCGAAGTGAAATTGGCATTGTGCTGCTCTTGTCACTGGGTGCCAGCGCAATCTATTCCATTGTTTCGATCGTCTACCGACTCACCTCAGTCACCCCCCTCAACCAACAAACGGCCACAATAAACCGGCCTTTGAGCGATCAGGCCATATTCGACCTGATCTACCAACTACTCAGCATTTCACTGGGTGTGGTTCCGGTCGCCCTGGTGATGTACCTGCTCTGGGTGCTACCAGGACGGATGCGGTCGATAAGCGAGTCCGGCATTGAAAGCGCGGAATCCATTGCTGCGGATGCTTCAATGAATCCGTTTACGAGATTGGGATTTGATTTCACTCGTATTTGGCAGGATATCGGTTTCGGACTGGCGCTCTGTGCGGCAATCGGCATCCCAGGTCTGGTGCTCTATCTCGGCGGACGGGCGATGAATATCACCGTCACCATTGTGCCCACTGTCTTAGATAGCCATTGGTGGACAGTACCTGTACTTGTACTGCTCGCACTGAAGGCGGCACTCTTAGAAGAAGTTATTCTCAATGGCTATCTCTTTGCGCGCTTGCGCTTGCTCAATTGGACACCGTGGAAAATCATAGTCGCGGTCGCCATCCTTCGGGCAAGCTACCATCTCTACCAGGGCATCGGCCCATTCTTTGGCAATCTGGTGATGGGTGTCGTGTTTGCCTGGGTCTACCAGCGCTGGGGACGTATGATGCCACTCGTCATTGCCCACTTCGTCATTGACCTGGTGAGTTTCGTCGGCTACCCGTTGGCGCTCACGCTCTTTCCAGGGATCTTCTAGCTCACGGACTCCCCTCTCCACAGAATCCAACGTCCCACGTTGTTGTTGAGGACAAGCCACGGCAACTCAGCTAGGATGCCAGCATGAGCATCCAGCCAGCGTCTCAGCAAACGTCGCAGCAAAAGAGTGCCTTGTCGATGATCGATACGGTCGCGATGAGTGTGAGCTGCGCCGCAGTTATTGTTGCTCTCTACAGCGCCATAATCATCTCGACACTCACCCAAGCTCCCTTTTGGGTAGGATTTATGACTTGGCTATCGGTACCACTCAATTCGCCTGAAATAGCCAGCTGGCATCCCATATACATCGCAATAACATCTCTGATCTCGATGCTGATATTGCGGCTTTTTTATGCGAGACGCCACCCGAGCACTTCCGCTCAAATAGTTGTCTTCTCACTCATCAACGCCGGAATTTTTGCGATTATCCGAACCGCGTACTGGTCATATCGCTGGATTGTGTTTGGTGAGCTTTTAGAAGATCCCGCCGGCTATCATCCTGGCGTCATTGTTATGGGCAGCATTGCCGTGGTGGGTTTCTCTATAGCCATTGGGCTGCTCAGCGTCGGTATAAGAAAGGTGAGCTCCCCTCTCAGCACGTGGCTACGTTTCAGCAACATCGCAATCGCCAGCGCGGTGCTGCTGGCTGCTTTGAGTATTGCGATTTCTGCGCTCTCCGCTACGAGTTGACCACTGCTACCAGCTGAGCACAGTACGTCTTCTTAGGCTGCGAGCCGCAATTCTTTACGCTCTAACCAGAACGAAACCAGCGCGATCCCGAAACCGGCAAGGGTCAGCCCGATTGCGATAACGATTGGCGAAACATAACCAAAACCGGCGGCAATACCCACACTTCCAAGAGCAGCCCCGAGAGCATTACCCAGATTCAACGAGGCGTGGTTTGCGGTAGCTGCTACCGTTTTGCTCTCCTGGGCAACATCCATCAATCGAACCTGGATTGTCGGTGATAGTGATGAGGCCGCTGCGCCCATCAGCGCAAGACAAATCAAAATTCCTACCATTGACGAAGCCCAAATGAGCACACCAGTGAGGGCGAGAGCGGTAAAAATGAAGGATGCAATAACGGCGCGTTTGATGCTGATATCGGCCAGGCGTCCACCGAGGTGATTACCGACAGTCATACCAATACCGATAATAACCAAAGCAATCGGCACCCAGC
>JBARYA010000131.1:0-6956 GCA_049647625.1 Microbacteriaceae bacterium | reverse complement strand
AGAAGTCATCGTCTTTGCCAACCTCAAGGAGCGAAACGTCGAAGGTTCCACCACCGAGGTCACAGACCAAAATCAATTCGTCTTCTTTACCCTTATCGAGACCATAGGCAAGAGCTGCCGCGGTTGGCTCGTTAATAATGCGCAACACATTAAGGCCAGCGATTTCGCCGGCTTCTTTGGTTGCCTGACGCTCAGCATCGTTGAAGTAGGCCGGTACAGTAATAACCGCATCGGTCACCTTGTCGCCAAGATACTGCTCAGCATCACGCTTGAGCTTCATCAGGATACGGGCAGAAATCTCCTGTGCAGTATATTTCTTGCCATCAATATCCTGGGTCTTCCAATCGGTACCCATATGGCGCTTCACCGATGAGATGGTGCGGTCTACGTTGGTAACGTTCTGGCGCTTTGCGGTTTCGCCAACCAGTACTTCGCCGTCCTTGGTAAAGGCAACAATCGACGGGGTGGTACGGAACCCTTCAGCATTGGCGATAACGGTTGGTTCGCCGCCTTCAAGCACTGCAACCACCGAGTTGGTGGTTCCCAGGTCAATTCCTACTGCTCTTGACATATTTTCTCCTTAGTCGAGGTTTCAAATTCTAAAATTGTGAGCAACTTGAGCCGCTCTGACTCAAGTTTGCCACCTCCCATTTGTGATGTCAAGGACTCACAGCAAAAGTTGAGCTAACTCGACTCAACTTTTCAGTTTTGGCAAACACCATCGAATATTCATTCCGGGTTGAGGCACCAGTTACCCAAATGCCGATATGCTCGAAAACAATAGGTTTGCAATTTCACTCAGAAGCATTTCTTTGTCAACGACGCTAAAGCCAGGGGGCTACATGAGCAAGCAGCAATCATCAGATGAGAACATAGACGCTCCGAAAATCACCGGATTTTCAGACACCGACGCAATAGCCACAATGGGCACCTCATCGGCTGCACAAGAGAAAACGATGAAGGGCCGGGTGCGGGCTTGGGCGCTCTGGGATTGGGGATCCGCAGCATTCAATGCCGTGGTCACCACCTTCGTATTCAGTCGCTACTTAAGCTCGGACTATTTCATTCCACAGGCAATCATCGACGGCAAGGGGACTCCGGCCGGTAATACTGCATATATTGCTGAACAAGCGGCAAACACCTCGGTCATCTCAACTTCCCTCGCGGTGGCAGGCTTTGTTATTGCCGTCGTCGCCCCCGTCCTCGGTCAGCGCTCCGATGGATCTGGCAAACGCAAGCTGTGGCTCGCCGTCAATACTGGCCTGGTAGTGCTCTCAATGCTTGCCATGTATTTTGTGGAACCGCACGCCCATTTCCTCCTCCTCGGCGCCATCCTCCTCGCTGTTGGAAATGTTTTCTTTGAGTTTGCGAGCGTGAACTACAACGCCATGCTGTTACAGATTTCTACCCGAGAGAATATGGGACGCGTTTCTGGTTTTGGCTGGGGCATGGGCTATATCGGTGGAATTGTTCTACTACTCCTCCTGCTGGTGCTCTTTATTGAAGACCTACTCGGGGTTGAAGGCCATGCCGGTCTGCTCGCACTGGCGAGCACCCAAGATGGTGGTGCCCTCAATATCCGGGTCGCGATCGTTGTTAGCGCCATCTGGTTTGCAATTTTTGCTATCCCCGTTTTGCTCAAGGTACCCGAGCTGCCAAAGACTGATCAGGGCAAACAGCCAAACTATTTTCAGTCATACGGCATTCTTGTTCGAACCATTGCAAAGATGGCGAAGAAATCGCCAAACGTTCTGCTCTTTCTGGTTTCGAGTGCAATCTTCCGTGATGGCCTCAGCGCTATCTTCACCTTCGGTGCAATTATTGCTGCGACAGTATTCGGCTTCAGCTCATCCATGGTGATTTATTTTGCTGTGGCCGCGAACCTTATTGCCGGCATTGGCACCTTTGTTGGCGGTCGACTTGATGACAAGATTGGCCCCAAGAATGTGATCATCATCAGCCTAATAGCCATGAGCCTGACCGGGCTGGGAATCTTTTTCCTTCCACGTGAGGATGAGGGCCAAGGCGGCCCAGGCTTCGTCGGTTTCTGGATTCTCGGCCTGATTCTCTGCACCTTTGTCGGTCCGGTACAATCAGCGAGCCGAAGCTTCCTTGCCCGAATCACGCCAATCGGACGCGAAGGAGAAATCTTCGGGCTCTATGCCACAACAGGCAGGGCTGTAGGTTTTATCACCAGCGCCATCATCACCGTCTTTATCAGCACCACCGGTGACAATAAGTGGGCCATTATTGGTATCGTCATTGTCTTGCTCGCCGGCTTAGGCACGATGATTCCGGTCAAAGCCAAACAGACCGCCCTCGATTAATAGAACCGGATCCGACGAGTCCCCGTCATGGTCACGTAAATATGAAAAGAGACCCACAAGGGGTCTCTTTTCATATTTGAGCGGGTAACGAGAATCGAACTCGCCTCTCAACCTTGGGAAGGTCGCATTCTACCAATGAACTATACCCGCGCATCCTTGACCCCTGAGGGAGAGGCTTCGGTACATGTTCTAGTCTAGTAGGCTAAAATCATGCTTTTATCTGATCGTGACATCAAAGTTGAGTTCGAATCCGGCCGTGTGAAGCTCGACCCATTCGATATTGCAGCTGTTCAACCGGCGAGCGTCGATGTGCGAATCGATCGATACTTTCGCCTCTTCGATAATCACAAGTACCCGGTTATCGACCCGTCACAGGATCAGCCAGAGCTGACCCGATTGATTGAGGTTGATCCAGGTGAGGCCTTCGTTCTGCACCCCGGAGAGTTCGTACTCGGTTCAACCTTCGAACAGGTGACGCTGCCGGATGATATTGCTGCTCGCCTCGAGGGAAAAAGCTCCCTCGGACGGCTCGGTCTCCTCACCCACTCAACCGCTGGATTCATCGACCCCGGTTTTAGCGGACACGTCACGCTGGAGCTCAGCAATATGGCCACACTGCCCATAAAGCTTTGGCCAGGAATGAAAATTGGACAGCTCTGTTTCTTTAAACTGTCTTCAGCAACCGAAAAGCCCTATGGTGCGACCGAAAATCAGTCACGCTATCAGGGCCAACGTGGCCCCACAGCATCCCGCTCGCATCTCAATTTCTCTGCGGTGGATGTTTCCATCACCTCGGCTGGGAGCTCCGGCGCCTAAGGCTGCCGGAACCCCAACCCAAGAAGGCTCTAACCTTTGAGATAACCGCCGGCTGCAGGAACGCCCGGAAAGATTTCATCCAAAGCAAGAAGATCAGCCGGAGTTGGCTGCCATGCCAGGGCTGCAACCGCATTCTGAGCAATCTGTTCCGGGGTGGTGGCACCGGCAATAACCGTATCAACACTGTTCTGCGCCAACAACCAACCAAAAGCAACCTGGATTTCCGTAACACCACGTTCTTGGGCGAAACGAGCGAAGGCCTCAAGCTGATCCCAATCGGCGTTTTCGAGAACAGCCTGGCGTGAGTGGGTAAGGCGACTTCCCTCTGGAACAACATCGCGGCGATACTTGCCGGTAAGGAAACCGTTATACAACGGGAAGTACGGGATGAGACTGAGGCCGTGATCTTCTATGGATGGGACCACCTCTGCCTCGATCTCACGAGAGAGCAGGCTGTACTGATTCTGTGCAGAAATAAACCGTACACCTGAATCATTAGGGGTCAGAGCATCCGCTTTGGCAATCATCCAGCCAGGGAAATTCGAGTGACCAATGTAGCGAACCTTGCCCTCGGTAACCAGCTCACTCATGGCGCCGAAGGTTTCCTCGACCGGAGTCACCCCATCGGGCTCGTGGTACTGGTAGAGGTCAATATAGTCGGTGCCAAGTCTGGTCAACGATGCCTCTACAGCACGGCGAATGTAACGGCGTGAACCGCGAGCGCCAAAGTCTTGACCGTTGACGCCCTTCATATCCATGCCGAATTTTGTGCCAATAACCACATCATCGCGGTGGTCTTTGAGTGCTATGCCGAGCATTTTTTCGCTCAGCCCAGGCTCTTTGCCGTAGGTGTCGGCAACATCAAAGAAGATTACTCCAGCATCAACCGCCGAGCTGATGAGGGCATCGACGCCCTGCTGAGTCTCGGTAATCGTGCCCGGACGGCCGAGATTATTACATCCGAGTCCGGTGGCGGAAACGATAAGTCCAGAGTGGCCCAGAGGGCGCAAATTATTTGCAGTCATAGTTCCCATCCTAGGCTTATCTTTTGCCAATTTTTGGCATACGGTTGGAACATGAGTACTTTCAGCCCAGAAATCGTAGCCGCCGTTTTACATCACATGAATGATGACCACAATGACGATAGTTTATTGATTATGCGAGCCTTCATCGAGCCAAGTGCTGTCAAAGCCACTATGACCTCTTTGGATGGAGTCTCCGGGCATTGGGATTACTGGATCGCCGATGACAAGACTGCGATCGCCGCCACGGTGGCTTGGCCAAGCGGTGAAATTTCAGAGAGAGCCGAAATTCGACGCGAAGTGGTCAAACTCTACGAACTCGCCTGCGATCGTCTCGGACTCCCCCAGCGCGAGCACTAGTTTCCGCTGTGAGGATATGGCCGCTGCACGGGATGCTGTCGTTTTTTCCGCCCCAATGCACCGAGCCCGAGTAGCAAAATCAGCACCCCGATAGAAACTGTTCCTGCAATCAACCACTGTGATGAGTTGAACAAGAAGAGGATGCTCCAGAAGTTAGCATAGCCGTTGAGAAGGGCCCAGATAAGGAGCACGGAAACGCTCAGGAATAACAAACCCCAGGCGAGAGTCGGCCACTTCACTGATCGTGATGCTTGTTCCGCAATACTCTGTTGACCCGACATTTCTGAGGAAAACATTGTCGTTCCTTTTTCTTGATGTTGGTGAGGCTCGCTCGGGACTTCAGCTGTCTCTTTCATCACTTGTCTCCTAATACAATCTGCGAATCAATGGTTCTGTCTGGCAAATTTGAATAATTCGGCAGCCCGATTGTCAAATCTTTAAATTGACCCTCAAAGATGATATTGCCAATGGATTGTTCGATCACGATATAGAACTCTGGGTTCTGCGGATCACCAATATGGTAACGCTTCTCGCCCAGAGCGAAACCAGATGATACCGTCCCCTCCCGGAGTGTCTGCCCATCACGCTCCAACCAATCACGTGCGCCTTCGATGCTGTGTACGGCATTCACTTTTGTGGAGCCAATGGTCTGCTTGATTCGAATCTCAACCGAAGTGTTTGTTGGAAGATAGAGATGAAGTTGACCCAAATTTTGCTTGATTGTAAGCCGGTTATTTTGCGGATCTGGCGGGTTGTCACTCAAATGTGACATGTTGACATAGATTTGCCCGATTGGGATTTCATAAGGCGTGGGGCGAATATCAGCAGTACGCATAACCTGCTCAGGAACACCACCAACGATAAGGCCGGAGAATACCGAACCGAATACCACCGTAAGGATGGCCAGAAAACTGAAGAATCCAAGTGATGCTGTCTTACGACCACAAAGTGCAGCGATCACCATCCCGAGAGCCAGAACCGCAGCAGAAACAGCTATGCCAAGCACAATGCGTTCCGGACCAGGAATTGTAAAGCTCACCAGCGCCCCGATAATGAGAGCCATTCCCAGAATGATAAAGATCAGTGCGGCTGGTAGCCGAGGATTGCGTAAGCGATATGCTTCCTTCATCCGCCGGTGGTGCTCCATCGTAGCTCGGCGGCGCTCTTGTGCCTCAGCGCGACGGGCTTGATTCCAGGCTTCCCGATCTCGACTCTGAGCCTCTTTCCAGGCATTATGTTCATTACGCCAAGCCTCTTGCTGAATACGCCACTCAGCCATTTGATCAGCGTTCGCGTTCACTGGATGCTGTGGCGGGGACTGTTGGGGAGCAGTGGTTGTGGTTCCGGGTGTCACCGTTTCTCCAACTACCCAGGGATTGCCGGATGCTGCTGCAGCTGGTCCCGAATAATTGCTTGGTGGCCTTCCCCCCTGGCCGAGAGATCGTGAAAGGAAATAGACACCGACAATGACCCCTGCAATGACTGTTAATGAGGCAATGGTGGACCAAAATCCTCCAAAGAAGCTGAAATTAAACCCAAAAAATCCCGGCCAAATCCCTCGACCAAAAGCTGAGAGGCCAAGGAGGAGGGTCAACCCAACACCCAATAATGGCAGTTCTGGGTTCCCACGGAGCAGCTCCTCAAGATGGATCTTGCCGGTGGTATCTGGCAAGAGGGCCCAGGCAATTGCGTACGCAAGGAGTGCGGGTGTGCCGAGCAAGGCAAGGACAACCAGAATCCCGCGCATCAGGGCGACATCGATACCAAACTTGTATGCCAAGCCAGCACTCACACCACCAATCCAACCCGGTTGGCGAACGATTCCGAGACTCCTGATCCAATCAAAAAATCGCAGCTGCCCGCTATAGGGTGACTGCTGATAATTTGGGCCCCAACCAGATGCTTGCGACTCGGAAGTCCCCTGAGCATCATTCCCAATCGTGGGAACTTCTGGTCCTGGCTCATTAAGCTCGGATGCTTTTGATGATTCGGATTGATCGTTCATATATCAATCTTGCAATCAGAGCTCGCGTAGCGATATGGGGGTTCACCCTGACTTATCCCTGAGAATTGTCATGAGGGTAGGGGTGTGACGATTTTTCTGTTTGAATTTAGCTGTGGATACTTCGCAAAAACCTGTTGACTATGGAACATTGTTGCGCGCCCCAAAACAGCGTCAGCCTCTTGTCCGCCCAAGAAATCGTACTCTCTCAGGTGTTTCATCCGGATTGGCCAAGCACTTAGCCATACCTGAAACGAGGGTACGTCTGGGTTTTGTTCTCAGTAGCCTGGTCATGGGCGCCGGAATATTACTGTACCTTTGGCTCTGGGCATTTACCCCCAATGAGAAGGCATCAGCGCAGGACCACACAACGGCTATTCGTCGGAGCTTTCCTTTTGCCATATTCATGGTCTTCGTGGCGTTTCTTTC
>JBARYA010000130.1:0-5426 GCA_049647625.1 Microbacteriaceae bacterium | reverse complement strand
AGTACGTCATGGGTAATACTGCACTGAGCTATCCGGATGATGCTGGAATGATTCGGGTTGATGAAACCACCGGGCTCGGCTTTGCAATAGCCACCGATGCGAATGGTCGCTATTGCCAACTTGATCCATTCCGTGGCGCCCAGCTCGCAATCGCAGAGGCCTACCGTAATGTCGGCGTAACCGGCGCAACCCCGGCCGCAGTCACCGATTGCCTCAACTTTGGTAGCCCCGAGAACCCTGAAGTAATGTGGCAGTTCTCTCAAACCATTGATGCTCTGGCAGAAGCCTGCCAGGTCTTAGAGATTCCCGTCACCGGCGGCAATGTAAGCTTCTACAATCAGACCGGGGATCTGCCGATCTTCCCAACTCCGGTTGTTGGTGTGCTCGGTGTCATTGACAATGTTGCCCGTCGCATCCCGAGCGGCTGGCAGGATGAGGGCGAGAATATTTATCTTCTCGGCACCACCCGCGATGAACTTGATGGCTCAGCCTGGGCTGATGAAATTCACGGCCACCTGGGCGGGATGCCACCTGAGGTAAATCTGCAGAACGAAATTACCCTGGCTGGACTGGTACGAAATGCTGCCCTCCAGGGCATCGTCTCCAGCGCCCACGATCTGAGCGATGGTGGCTTGATGACGAGCGTACTCGAGGGTGCAACCCGTTTCGGCCTCGGTGCCCGTATTTGGATCACCGAACTCATGGCTGAAGCCGGTATCGATGCCACCGCCGCACTCTTCTCAGAGTCTGCTGGTCGCATGTTGGTTACCGTTCCACGCGAAGAAGACGTCAAGTTCCGCGGACTTGCCGAAGGACGCGGCTATCCGGTGCTTCGCATTGGCGTTACCGATCGCAGTGGCGAGGTAGAAGTTCAGGACTTCTTCTCGATTTCACTCGAAGAGGCCATTGCTACCAGCCAGGCTACCCTGACAAACCGTTTCGGAAATTAGCACGAAAACATGAATGCGGTTGTTCCGCCCACACTCGGGAGGAACAACCGCATCCTTCGTTTCAGAGCTGCAGCTCAGCTATCGGTGCTGGCAATTTCTTCATGATGATGAATCACTTCGGCAATCACAAAGTTCAAGAATTTCTCTGCGAATATCGGGTCAAGCGCTGCATCGATAGCAAGCTGACGTAGCCGAGCAATCTGCACCTTCTCCCGTGAGGGATCTGAAGGTGGAAGCTGATGTGTTGCCTTCAGGAGCCCAACCTGCTTGGTGCAACGGAAGCGTTCCGCCAACATATAGATGAGAGCAGCATCAATATTGTCAATGCTGTGTCGGAACTGGGCGAGTTCCGGCAAAATCTCTGCTGCGGTCTGCTCATCAGTGGACATGAAGTCTCCTGCTCATCGTTGGAAATGGTTCAATTGCCGCATGTTTACTCTTGTGAGCGACAATCACCACAAATCGGTACCCAATAAGAATACCAAGTGACGCATCAGAGTTGTGCCCGCGCTCGTCAGAGCAATGAAGAAACTCCCGGTACTTGCCCGAGTTTGGTGGCCCTAGAGCGAACTCATCTGGATGGGGAGACCACCCTGTTGCTTGATACGATGCAAAAGCATGGTCTGAAGTTTCGGCCATTCATGCATGCCAATCTCGTATCCCTGATCATTTGGAGAATACTGTTTGGCACTCATCAGGATAATTTCTCCCGTGGAAGCCGCGTCCACAGGGGCCGAGCCACGTGGAGTTACAGGAAAATTCCCCCGCGCCTCGTGTCTCAAATTCAGATTGTCAGCATGCACTCGGATTTTTTCGCATCCATTACCAAACATATATCTGAGCAAGAGGAGCTTGGTTTCAGCATTAACCCCTGACCCCCAAACTCTCGGGTCAAAACCCGACCAACCGAGCTCGCCAAGAACATTATCGGCACAGGGAATGATACTGACCGTACCGACGGCGGTTCCGGTATTTGGTCCTCCTGAAATGCGCACCAAAAATGGAATACCGGTATTGAAAGGCAAGTACTCACTAGCCCAACTCACAAACGCTTCAGCGGATTCAGTATAAGCGGAAAGTCCCCCGCCAAAGCCTGATGCAAAAACCAAACGGTCACCCAAAAAGGTATAGAGCTCAGGTAAATGACCGCGCTGCAAAGGTTCAAGAGAAATGAGCTCGCCATGCATCGTTGGTTCCCCAGACACCGTAGTTGCCATTTCACCTCCCTTGAAATCTCAGCTGCAAACTACGCTACTACCGGGGGGTGACAAAACGATAGAAGAAAGGCGAATTAACCCTCTGTTCACCCACCCCAAGATGGGGGGCATTGAGAACCTTTAAAAGGTGACTCAGCTACGGGCTAGGCAAGTTCGTGACGCACAATAACCGCGTCTCGGGCCGGACCGACACCGATAACAGAAATCCGTGAGCCAGAAATTGCCTCAAGTGCAAGAACATAATCTTGTGCGTTCTTCGGCAAGTCTTCAAAGCTTCGTGCGGTTGAGATGTCTTCTTCCCAGCCGGGGAATGTCTCGTAAATTGGCTTGGCGTGGTGGAAATCAGTCTGTGACACTGGAACTTCGTCGAAGCGTACCCCATCGACATCGTAGGCAACACAGACCGGGATTTCTTTGAGACCGGTCAGAATGTCCAGCTTGGTAAGCACAAAATCGGTCACACCATTAATGCGTGCGGTATAGCGGGTAATTGGGGCATCGTACCAACCGGTGCGACGCGGGCGTCCGGTGGTGGTGCCGAATTCGCCACCACGATCACGCAAGAAGTCGCCAAATTCATCGTCAAGCTCGGTTGGGAATGGACCGGCACCAACGCGAGTGGTGTAGGCCTTAACGACACCAATAATGCGGTCAAAACGATTTGGTGCGACACCGCTACCGGTTGCGGCACCGCCAGAGGTCGCATTCGATGAGGTCACGAACGGATAGGTACCGTGGTCGACATCAAGCATGGTCGCCTGGCCGCCCTCGAAGAGTACGGTCTTGCCCTGATCAAGCGCCTGGTTCAGGATGAGTGCGGTGTCGGCAACCATTGGCTTCAAACGGTCGCGATACTGGAGCAGCTCTTCAAGAATCTCATCGACCGTAATGGCACGACGGTTGTAGACCTTCACCAAGAGGTGATTCTTCTGGTAGAGCGAGCCCTCAATTTTCTGCCGCAAAATATTCTCGTCAAACAGATCTTGCATCCGGATGCCCACCCGGTTGATCTTGTCAGCATAGGCAGGGCCGATACCCCGCCCGGTGGTGCCAATCTGGCGTTTGCCAAGGAATCTTTCAGTCACCTTGTCGAGGGTGCGATGGTACTGGGTAATAATGTGGGCGTTAGCCGAGATCAACAGACGTGAAGTATCAATTCCACGGGCCTCTAGACCTTCAATTTCGTGGAAGAGCACATCCAGGTCGACAACAACACCGTTCGAGATAACCGGGGTGACACCGGGTGAGAGAATCCCAGAAGGCAAGAGGTGAAGTGCGTACTTTTCTTTCCCAATGACCACCGTGTGTCCGGCATTGTTTCCACCATTAAATTTGACGACGTAATCGACACGGTTGCCGAGTAAATCGGTAGCCTTGCCTTTCCCTTCGTCTCCCCATTGGGCACCAATTAAGACTATTGCAGGCACAGATTTTCCTTCTTCTTAGTCTTTACAAAAAACGGTGTCTATCTCAGACACCCCACCAGTCTACCAAAGCCTCATAGAATTGCCTTATGGTCACAACAACGTACGGCACAGTCCGAGGCTTAGCTCATCGAATCTTCGACCACCTGGATACTTTTCCGGCAATCGGCTTCAATCTGCCCGCTTCACGGCAGGACCTCCAGGAAATCGCCGAACTCTTAGAGGCCCCAATCGATGTACAGCTTCTTGAGCTCATTTCTCTGGGTGACGGTGAAACCCAAAAAAGCCCTGGACTGTTGTATGGCCTGAAGCTTTTGACTACCGCGCAAATACAAGCCCTGCTTCTGAGCAATCAGGCCCTCGTGGGCTGGTTGCCATTTGCCGCAGATAATCAGGGACGCCTTCTCGGTGTCAGGCTCTCCGACGATGACTCCACACCAGGTGCCGTGACCGCCGTGCTCCAAAATGGTGGCAAGGAATACCCAGTTGCAGAAAACATTGCGGAGCTGCTCTCTGCTGTCGCTTCCAGCCTTGAAGTCCGTGAGGGCTATCCAGAGGTGCTCAGATTGCGGAGTGCTGATGCTTGGTCTGCCCCATATTTCTTTGGGATGAACAATGGTAGCGACCGTCCGGTTGGTTTCCTTGAGATTCTCGATACGATCACTTTCCCGCTCGGTTCTGGGGGCACCAGAGGCGCGAAAGTTGACCCAACGAACCCGCTCGGGAGTAACTATGTGCCACCGATCGGAGCCTCCAGCGACTTCGGAGCAAACAATCCTATTGGTGAACTCCCGAGTGTCAGTGAACAGCCGATCGGTAAAGTTCAGGAAATATCCTCCCATCCAATCGGTGAGCTAGCAGCCGAGCCACAGAGCAGTTTGGGTGTCGCTGCGGCAAGTGCTGCCGGTGTTATCGGCACGACGGCTGCTGTAGGTGCCGGAATTGTTGGCAGTGCAGCCGCAGCATCGGCACAACCCACCAGCGCTTCACAGCAGCACAGCATCCCCACCCCGCATATAGCCGCAACTCCCCTGCCAAGCCCTGCTAGTCCAAACATCCCAGCTGCAACGCCAGCCCAAAAACCTACTTCCGCTGCTCCAGCAGCTGTTCCGGCACCTGCTGCTACGCCTGCGGCCGTTCCCGCAGCCGTCCCTGCTGCCGCTCAAGCAAACACCGCTCCGGCTACCAAGTCCAGTTCAGAGTCCCTCGTCATCGAGCAAGCAGACGCGAAAGCACTCGCCGCCCTGGCGAATATTCCGGCACTGCGAAATTTGAAACTCCCCGACCTAACCCCCATCATCGATGAAATTGGGGCTCTGGGAAATCTAAAGAAACTGAAAAGCCTCTCTGTTGCCAGTGCCTACCAGCCGGTCCTCAATGAGCTGAAAAAGCTGCAAAACTTAGAAGATTTAGAGCTCCGGAATTCTCTCTTTTACGCGCTCAATTTCCTGAAGTCACTCCCACAGCTCTCTTCACTTAAATTCGTGGACACCACCATTCAGGATGCTTCAGTACTGGGTGATCTGAGCGGACTCCGCACCCTGAATCTTCAGAATACGTTGGTAGAAAAAGGGTTCCAAGCAATTATCAATAACCCGAGTATCCAGAATTTCACCGGCACCCCCGAACAAATGCGACTCTTCACTCAGGCCCGCGCGGCACAAAACCGCTAGGTCCTAGCTGCTTCGTCCGGGCAACACTCCAAAATTATGTTGCAGCACCCAGCTATGCATGGTGATAGCTGCGGCTGCTGAAGCGTTGATCGATCTGGTCGAACCGAACTGCGAAATCTCGATAACGGCTTCTGAGGCTTCAATCGCTTCGGAGGAGAGACC
>JBARYA010000129.1:0-11954 GCA_049647625.1 Microbacteriaceae bacterium | reverse complement strand
CTTAGTGATCGTGATCATGGTCATGATCGTGACCGGCAGGCTCACCCAAGATATCAATCAATGGGCTGGTCTCATCGTCCTTTGGAAGGAACTGGCTGAAATCAAGAACGGTTCCGGACTTATCGCTAACCTTGATTTCACCGAGCAGCTGCGAGATTGCCTTGCTGCGTGCAAGGTCTGCAACAACAGAAGAAACCTGGCCCTGCTGATCAAGGAGCTTCACGTATTCGTTTGGATCGATACCGTACTGTGCAGCATTCTGCATCACATAGCGGCTGAAATCATCCTGACTGACCTTGACATCGCGAGTTTCAGCAATCTTGTCGAGGATGAGCTGCTGACGGAGCATCTTCTGGCTTGATTCTGTAACCTCGGCGCGGTGGGCTTCGTCTTCGAGACGGCCTTCCTGCTCTAGGTGACGATGAACTTCGTCCTCAATGATCTTGTCAGAGATTTCCAACTTGGTCTTCTCGATCAGGGTGTCGACTAGCTGGGTACGAGCACTAGAGAACTGCTCAAACTTCTTTGACTCGAGAACGGTGTTCTTCAGGTCTGCCTTCAACTCTGCAAGGGTGTCGAATTGGCTTGCAACCTGCGCGAAATCATCATCCGCTTCTGGAAGCTGACGTTCCTTGACGGCAAGAACCTTGACCTTAACCAAAGCCTTCTTGCCCTCGTGCTCGCCGCCCATGAGTTCAGATTCAAAGGTGGTCTCTTCACCAACGGTGAGAGTATCCACAGCATCATCGATACCCTCGAGGAGTTCGCCTGAGCCAAGCTCATAGTTGATGCCATCGGCACGGTCAACCTCAACGCCATCAATTTCAGCAACGAGGTCAAGCTGCACCATATCGCCACTCTTTGCCGGACGATCGGCAACGACGGTCGTACCGAAACGGGCACGAAGCTGATCGAGTTCAGCCAAAATTTCGTCTGCAGAAGCAACAGCATCCTCAACCTTGAGGCTGATCTTGTCGAGTGCTGGAAGATCAAACTCCGGGCGAACCTCAACCTCAACATTGACAACGAGGTCTCCGCTGAAATCTTTTTCCGAAGGAAGCTGCACAACATCCGCTTCAGGGCGGCTCATTGGGCGAAGCTCATGCTCAGCAAGTGCTGCCTGGTAGAAACGGTCGAGGCCATCGTTGACTGCGTGACTGAGCACCTCGGCACGACCAACACGCTGGTTGATAATCGCTGCAGGAATCTTGCCCTTGCGGAAGCCAGGAATGCTGACCTGCTCGGCAATGTGCTGATACGCATGATCGATGCTTGGCTTCAAGTCTTCTGGACTTGCTGTGATGACTAGCTTGACTCGGGTGGGAGTAAGTTTCTCAACAGTGCTGGTAACCATAACCGGATATTCTCCTCAAACAACAACAGCTTCGCAGCTGCTTACTCATTTTTTAATTTGTACGTGTAGGTTGTGCTGCGTTCACAAACCATCTGGGAAATGCTTTGTGTATAACTTGTGTGTTAAATAATTTGTCGGGGCGACAGGATTCGAACCTGCGACCCCCCGCTCCCAAAGCGGGTGCTCTAGCCAAGCTGAGCTACGCCCCGTATACCGTTTAAGGCAACTTGACTATTGTGCCACACTTTTCAACAGCAATGTAACTCTACCCGAATTTTTCTTGAAAGTAATCTGAGCGAATGTGCAATCCCAGACTTTTCTGTATACTAAACTGTCGTAAGTGTTTGAAACTTCAATCTTGGTTGAAGGCTTCGAATACGACCGTTTTAGCTCTTTCGGGGCCTGAAATGGGGATGTAGTTCAATGGTAGAATTCCAGTCTTCCAAACTGGCTGTGCGGGTTCGATTCCCGTCATCCCCTCCAAATAAAAAGACCCGCCCTCGTGGCGGGTCTTTTTATTTAACGGGGTATACGACGGGTGTCGTGGGCCCGTTTCGCCGGTCACCGACGATTCGACTCCCCCATAAAATCAACCATCTCGACATATAGAATCGGCGGTCCGAGCGAAATGGCTCCCGTCATCCCCACATGGATGTCTGAGCTAGAAAATATGATGAAGCTATGAATGCGCAACACGAAACTGATAATCATCTTTCACTTCACGAGGCTCTTCAGGAATTGTCTGTTGACGATGCAGCAATAGCGAGCCAATCCGATCTGAGCACTGAGTTACTGCGTTTGGATGAGTTCGATATGAAGCTTGCTCTAAAAATTGCGACATTTGCACATCATGGACAATTCGATAAATCAGGTGCCGACTATATTCACCATCCAATGAGGGTCGCTGAAACCATCGAAGGCTTTCCCAGAAAAATAGTCGCAATATTGCATGACACGGTCGAGGATTACTCTGAACCGCAATTCATGCAAACCATGCTAGAAGTACTCTTCCCCGCCGAAATAGTCGCAGCCGTACTTGCAATATCACGTGTTCCAAACGAAAGCAGCGAAGCATATTATGCGCGAGTGAAAGCGAACCCCCTTGCGCTCTCGGTCAAGATTGCAGATCTACTGGATAATAGCGACCCTCAGCGATTAGAAAAACTTGATCTTCAAACCAGGACTCGGCTCGAAGAAAAATACGCATCAGCGCTTAAATCAATTATGAAGTCAGAATGACGCTAGGCGTGATGCCACTAAGCGGTTTAAAGAGACTTCCTGCTCCGCTGCTTCTAGCGCAAGTTGGCGATGTGTCTCCGATGGAATTCGTACCAGAAATTTTCCGGAAAATTTACGCTCACTAATAGGCTGAGGTGGCGTTTCGTTCTGAAGCAACATATCCGCAATAACTTCTTCTACGAGATCAAGAATTCCATTGAACGCGTCCTGAGGTTTGTCCGCAATCCAAGATAATGAAGAGAATTCGGCAACAGTACCGATATGAGCGTTATCCTCCGCAGACCAAGTCACGCGATAGCAATAGTGTTCCGCGTTTGGGATTGTGTTCGTCAAAATTGCCCTCCGTTACTCAAAGCATTCTTTCGCATTTTCTCAATGAGATTATCACGACGGACCATGATAAATAGTATTACTATTGATACTATTTATGGGACTTTCTTCTACGCATTGGAATCTTTACCTTCAAGGACCAGAATTTTCGATGCATCCTTGCTGTGAGTGAGCTTAGCGTAGCCTCAGCTTGCTTGAAATCCTTATGTTTCCGAGTAGCTTGGAAGGTACGGAACCAGTTTGAGGAGATTTTGCAATGACTGATACAACGATTAAAAAGAGCGTCCAAGATGCCGATGTTGCCAATGGCGTTTCCCAGTTTCTCTCACCGGTGGTGATTCATCTCTCAGCTCTTGCCGTAGACGGTAAGCAAGCGCACTGGAATGTTCGTGGCATGAACTTCATCGCGGTACATGAGCTACTTGACACTATTGTGGACAACGCTCGCGCAGCCACCGATGTCGCAGCGGAGCGGATTGTCGCGCTTGGCCTACCGGTGGATGCGCGCATCCAGGTGGTTGCCAAAGAAACCAAAACACCAAAACTTACGAGCGGATTCTTGCAATCCGAGAAGATGATCGCTGAGGTTATCGCCCAAATCGATGCAACACTCAAGGTCGTACACACGGCAATCACTGAACTCGAAGATATTGATCCGACCAGCCAAGATATTGCCATCGAGATTGCTCGCACCCTCGAACAGGACCGCTGGTTCCTATTTGCCCACATCAGTAAGTAGCTGTCGACGCCAAAACTCTTGTAGCAATTGGCGGTGTGCGTTACACTCAATCCACTACGATGATTCTCGGTTTCTCCCCTAGAAATACATTGGAAACCTTGACATCGCACCTCAACGTAGACGGTAGAGCTCAGCTCCCGTCTACGTTGTCGTTAAAACGGATGCTGAAATCAAACCCTGCTCAGTATCCTCAATATTCCGAGCAGGATGAATCTTTTAGCCTTGACAGCTTGGGCAATAGAACAGGTTTCGTGCTGCCATCTCTTCGAGCACAATTGGAGTACCACAGACTCGGCAGGGCAGCCCAGCCCGACGATAGACCCAGTGCCGGTGTTCCCGATCGGCGAGCGCGAGCGCGAAGTCGTCTCCTTGGAGTCCATCAATAGTCACCATCTGGCCGGTACGAATACCCTCGGCGAGGAGCACCCGCCAGTCCTGCCAGAGTGCTTTAATCTCGTAGGCGTTGAGCTTCATTCCAGGGGTGTGTGGGTTGAGTCGCGCACGAAAGAGCATTTCGGCGCGGTACACATTGCCAATACCGGCAATAACCGATTGATCCATGAGCAGCAGCCCAATGGCTTTCTTGCTGCCACGAATTTTGTCAACCACGGCCCGCTCGGCCTCAGGGCTATCCCCATCAAAACTCATCGGATCCGGTCCAAGACGAGCCAAAACCACGGCCATTTCTTCGGGAACCATCAGTTCGCAGACGGTTGGTCCACGAAGGTCAGCCACTGCGTTTTCAGTAAGTAGACGCAAGCGAACCTGTCCGACCGGTTCTGGAGGGAAATCTTCTAATGCCAGTTCGGCTGCAGATTCGATGCCGGTTAGCCCATCCGGGTCTGAAGAGTTTCGAGTTGTCTCCTCCCCCATCCGCACACGTGCACGACGAGGAGCACCAATTGACAGCACCGAATCTTCGATGCCGTTGAGATCGATTCCGGCAGGGAATGCTTGATTGGCGTCGGTATCACCCAGTTCAGTCCCCCGCTGATTGGTCTGCCCCATCCGACCACCAGCAGAAAGGATTGTTGGATCAACGTCGATAACCCCGGCGAAGTCCCAAGCGCCATAGATGCCGAGATGCACGCGGAGCCACAAGTCCTCACCAAATTCGAGAAACATTTGCTTGCCTACAGCTTGGGCATCGGTCATGGTGCGACCATTGAGCGTCATCGCACCCTCAGCGAAACGCCCCTGGGGGCTGGATGCCTCTACCCGTCGTCCGACAAAATTGTGTGCGAATTGTCGGGTAATCCGGTGAACGCTATGACCTTCTGGCATGGTTCATAACCCTTTCCTGCAAGAGCGTGTGTTAGACAACACCTTTGCCGACGATGTCCCCGGTGGTTTCATATTCGGCCATTTGGGCAATTCGTCGAGCGTGGCGTTCCTCGCCTGAAAACGGCTCAGCGATGAATGCATCAATAAAGCTCAACACTTCTTCATATTCGTGTTGACGGGCACCGAGGGAGATTACATTCGCATCATTGTGCTGTCGAGCAAGTTCTGCTGTCGAAATATTCCAAACCAGCGCAGCCCGAATGCCCTGCACCTTGTTCGCAGAAATTTGCTCTCCGTTACCCGAACCGCCAAAGACCACCCCGAGAGCTTCAACACCGGATGCTTGGTCGCGTGCTACGGCACGGGCTGCATTAATGCAGAAAGCAGGGTAATCATCCAGAGCATCGTAGCTCGTTGGACCGTGGTCGATGACCTCGTGACCCTGGGCCGCAAGATGGGCCTGAATTTTCTGGCTGTACTCCAGCCCGGCATGATCTGTTGCTATATGAATGCGCATACTTCATAGCTTAGCTGAGCGCACTAAGCTTGAAATCAGTTCATATTTTCGCAAGTTGAAGGATTTCTTATGCCAGGACAAAACCTCACCCGCATTGAAGCAGAAGAGCGCGCAAAGATTGTTCACGCTCACTCCTATGATGTGGTTCTCGACCTGACCCGGGGCGAGCAAATATTTTCAAGTGTCACCACGGTGAAATTTAGTGCCAGCGCCGGTGCTTCCACCTTCATCGACCTGGTGGCTCCAAAAGTCAATAGTGCCGTCCTGAACGGAGTAGCGCTGAACCCAGATGATGTTTTTGCCGATAGCCGTATTCGCTTGGATAATTTGGCGGCAGAGAATGTTCTCGTCGTTGATGCCGACGCTGCCTATACCAATACCGGCGAGGGCCTACACCGTTTCGTAGATCCGGTAGACAATGAAGTCTATTTGTATAGTCAATTTGAGGTGCCAGATTCACGCCGGATGTTCACCGTCTTTGAGCAGCCAAACCTCAAGGCCACCTTCACGTTTACCGTAACCGCACCAGACTATTGGCAAGTCGTCTCGAATCAGCCAACCCCAGAACCGGTAGCCAGCGGTGCTGGCAAGGCTACCTGGTCGTTCACCCCGACCCCGGTGATTTCGAGCTACATCACCGCCCTGATTGCTGGACCGTATCATTCCACCTCCAGTACCCTCACCAGTTCGGATGGTCGTGAAATTCCACTGCGAGTATTCACCCGCGGTTCACTCTTTGAGTTCATGGATGCGGACTATATTTTCGACAAAACTCGCGAAGGATTCACCTTCTTTGAAGAGATTTTCGACTATCCATACCCATTCGAAAAGTATGACCAGCTCTTTGTGCCGGAGTTCAACGCCGGAGCAATGGAAAATGCTGGTGCGGTCACCTTTACCGAAACCTATGTGTTCCGCTCCAAGGTGACCGACGCCATCAAGGAACGCCGTGTGGTCACCATCCTGCACGAATTGGCACATATGTGGTTTGGAGATCTGGTCACCATGAACTGGTGGAACGATCTCTGGCTGAACGAGAGCTTCGCCGAGTATATGTCGACCCTCGCCGTCGCTGAGGCCACCGAATGGCATGAAGCCTGGACCACCTTCAACGCCATGGAAAAGTCCTGGGCGTATCGTCAGGATCAGCTGCCATCTACCCATCCGATTGTTGCCGAAATTCGCGACCTTGATGATGTGCAGGTCAACTTTGACGGCATCACCTACGCCAAGGGCGGCTCGGTTCTGAAACAGCTCGTCGCCTGGGTTGGCCGTGACAACTTCTTTCAGGGTGTCGCACAGTACTTCCGGAAGCATGAATGGAAGAATACCGAACTGGTTGATTTGTTGCGCGAACTGGAAGCAACCAGCGGCCGTGAGCTCGGCTCTTGGTCAAAACTCTGGCTTGAAACAGCCGGTGTCAATACGCTGAAGCCGGTTTTTCGGGTTGAAAACGGCACCTTCCAGAGCTTTGCCGTGGTGCAATCAGCGCATCCTGATTATCCAACAATCAGACCGCACCGGATGGCGATTGGCCTCTACAATGTGGTCGATGGACGTCTGGAGCGCGCCGAGTCGATTGAGCTCGATGTTGATGGCGTACGCACCGAGGTGCCAGAGATGGTCGGCAAAACTCAGCCTGATTTGGTGTTGCTCAATGACGAAGATTTGGCTTATGCCAAGATTCGCCTCGATGAGCGCTCATTGGCATCAGCAATCGAACACCTTGGCAGCATTGCTAATCCACTGGCCCGCTCACTGGTTTGGGGATCAGTTTGGGATTCGACCCGCGATGGCGAAACCCCGAGCCATAGCTACATTGACCTTGTGCTGAAGAATATTGCCACGGAGAACGAGAGCACCACGCTTCGTACCACTCTCAGCCAGCTCCTCCTCGCCGCCAGAATGTATGTCACTCCAGAGAGCCGCGAAGCGACCGTCAATCGCGTTGGCGATGCGCTCTGGCAGCTCGCACAGGATGCAGAAGCCGGCAGCGATAACCAGTTCCAGTTCGTGAAATTCTTTGCCCAAATTGCCAACACTGAGAGTCATTACGATGCGCTCGAATCGCTTCGCACAGGTGCGGTTACGCTCAAGGGCTTGGAAATTGACACCGATCTGGCCTGGGAGCTACTCGAAGGCTTGACCCTTGGCGGTCGCGTCTCCGAAGCACAGATCGCAGAGGCCCTCGCCGCCGACAACACTTCCAACGGTCAGCAGGCCGCAGCCCGCGCTCTGGCAACTATTCCAAGTGCCGAAGCAAAGCTTGCCGCTTTCTCACGCGTGGTTGATAACGATACTGAAGCGAATGTGATTGTTCGTTCTGTCGCTATGGGTGTTCAGCATGTGAATGATCCAGCCACTTTGGAAGCAATCGTGGAACGCTACTTTGACTCGCTCAACGAAATTTGGGCCAGCCGTAGCTATCAGATTGCCGCCTACCTGGTGACCGGTCTCTATCCAGCTGGATTGGCGAATCAGCAGCTCGTTGACAAAACCAATGCCTGGCTGAAGAGCAATACCGACATCCCTGCCCTCAGTCGTTTGGTTTTGGAGAATTTGGCCGGTATTGAACGTGCTCTGATGGCACAAGAAAAGGATCGCGCCTAGATCTAGCTGGGTAGCAGAGGAGAAATTCCATGGCAGAAGGACAGCAGTTCTGGGATTGGCTGATGGCGACGTTTGAGCAATACAACAGCATTGTTGTTATTGCAATCATTATCATCTCGACCATTGTTCTTCGCTGGATATTGCTCATTGCTATTCGCCGTGTTGTTCGCGGAGTTGTGTCTGGGGTGAAGTCGAAGCACGGGGTACAGGATACCCAAGCGCTCTCGGCTTCTCCCCTAGACGCCGTGAGGGTGGTGCAACGAACTCGCACGCTTGGATCGGTGCTCAGTAATCTCGTAACCTGGTCACTCGTCTCGGTGGCGCTCATCCTGATACTTGACCGTCTCGGTTTCTCAATCACTGCCCTGGTGGCCTCCGCCGGTATTATCGGTGCTGCCCTGGCGTTCGGTGCCCAGAACGTAATCAAAGATGTGCTCAATGGCATGCTCATGGTCTTTGAAGATCAGCTGGGCGTCGGCGACCTGGTCGACCTCGGTCCAGCGACTGGAACGGTTGAGGCCGTTGGCATACGCGTTACCCGAGTGCGTGATGTGAACGGGACCGTTTGGTACGTGCGTAATGGAGAAATCTTGCGCGTTGGAAATATGTCCCAGGGTTGGTCCCGCATCGTTATTGATCTTCCTGTGTCGTATGAGTCGGATGTTGAACGCGTCAAACAGGTCATGCTGGATACCGCCATTGCGCTCTCAAAAGACACCGCTTGGAAACGACAAATTATTGATAAGCCAGAAATCTGGGGAATCGAAACCATTAATGCCCGAGAGGTTGTTGTGCGTTTGGTGGTAAAAACTTCACCATCGGCGCGCTTTACCGGTGCCCGCGAACTGCGTTTGCGCCTCAAGCACGCCCTCGATAGTGCTGGTGTCTCATTGGCGCTGAGTAACGCCATGGTAATCACCGGTGATAAACAACAAAGCGCTGAGGTGAAAGCCGGGATTCTGCAAACGGGCGAGTTGAATACCGCTGCCACTGCAACAGCAAACGGCACCGCCAAAACGAAGCCGATCGCAACCCAGCCTCCCCCTGATGCTGATGAACGGGTCGAAACCAAAGCCCTCCCAAAGATACGCAAAAATACCCAGAAATGAACCAGCCTGATATGAACCTGCCACCGGAACACGAACCCCTTGACACCACCGGGCCGTTTGCCGAGCCACAGGCACCACTCAGCCAAGAATCCATCCCGCTGACTCGCCCCATCCAAGAAAATTTTTATGACGCACTAGGCGGCGAAGCTGCTTTTTACAGTATTGTCAGAGAGTTCTATAGCCGCGTACAGAGGGATGAACTGCTCTGGCCAATGTATCCCGCTCACGATCTTGAGGGTGCGATCGACCGCTTGGCTAAGTTTTTCATCCAATATTGGGGTGGACCAACGCACTATTCTCAGGAGCGTGGACATCCCCGCTTGAGGATGCGTCACAATGCATTTCAGGTGACTCCAACTGCGCGCGACCATTGGTTAGAGCATATGACTGCGGCGATCGAGCTACAGAAACTCGCTCCACTTTATGAAGCAACATTTCTGGACTACATCGGGCGAGCAGCCCGGATGCTGGTCAATAGTGCCGAGGCTCCGACGACAGAAACCAGCAGCTAGCAGCCCCTAACTTTCAAAAACATGAATACCCGCAGCCGACAAGGAAGTCTTATGCCGAAACTTACGAACACCAGCACCAAAAGTGATGCCATCATTGTTGGCGCAGGTTTAGCGGGGCTGGTTGCCGCTGCCGAAATCCTGGCCGCAGGAAAAAATATCATCCTGGTCGATCAAGAGCCAGAGGCCGGGATAGGCGGACAGGCCTGGTGGTCTTTTGGCGGGCTCTTCATGATCAACACTCCCGAGCAGCGTCGGCTCGGAGTGAAAGACTCCATAGAGTTGGCTCGACAAGACTGGTTTGGTTCTGCCGCATTTGACCGCGAAGAAGATTATTGGCCCAAACAGTGGGCCGAAGCGTATCTGCATTTTGCCGATCAGGAAAAACGAGCCTGGCTGCGAGAGCGTGGCGTCAAGCTCTTTCCGATCGTCGGTTGGGCGGAACGCGGCGGCTACACCGCCGGTGGGCACGGTAACTCGGTGCCTCGCTTCCATATCACCTGGGGTACCGGTCCTGGCTTGGTGGAGCCATTTGAGCAGCAGATTCGCAGCGCCCACGCTGAGGGCAGAGTGCGCTTTGCATTTCGGCACAAGGTGACCGAACTTGTGCTTGAAAATGGAGTGGTAGTTGGGGTTCGAGGTAACACACTGGCCGAAAGCAACACCGAACGAGGGGTCCAATCCAATCGCGAGGTTACCGGGGACTTTGAATTTCGCGCCCAAGCGGTAGTCATTTCCACCGGAGGAATTGGTGGAAACCATGAACAGGTTCGGAAACAATGGCCAGCCCGAATGGGCACCCCGCCCAAAACTCTGCTTTCTGGGGTACCTGCACATGTTGATGGGTCAGGATTGCAGCTCACAGAAGCGGCCGGTGCGAACCTCATCAATGGTGACCGAATGTGGCACTACGTCGAGGGAATCAAAAATTACGCACCCGTCTGGCCAATGCACGGCATCCGTATCCTTCCCGGACCGAGCTCTCTGTGGTTTGATGCCACCGGCAAACGGTTGCCGGTGCCGCTGTTCCCAGGGTTTGATACCCTCGGAACCCTGGAATACCTCTGCCAAAGCGGATATGATCACAGTTGGTTCGTGCTGAATCAGAGCATTATCGAAAAAGAGTTTGCCCTCAGCGGCAGTGAGCAGAATCCCGATTTGACCGGAAAATCGATCCGGCTATTGCTGCAGCGCTTGGGCAAAGGTGCCCCTGCTCCGGTTGAAGCATTCAAAGAGAAGGGTGAAGACTTTCTCGTTAGCGATTCTCTCGAAGACTTATTGGTGCAGATGCAAAAACTCACACCGGATGTGCCAATTGACACCGAAAATATCCGCCACGAGCTCGAAATGCGTGACCGAGAAATGGATAATGCGTTCACCAAGGATCTCCAAATTACGGCCCTCCGTGGCGCTCGAAATTACAAGGGCGACAAACTTATCCGCGTTGCCTCGCCGCATCGCATTCTCGATCCAAAACATGGCCCGCTCATCGCTGTCCGGCTCAATATACTGACCAGAAAGAGTTTGGGCGGCATTCAGAGTAATCTCAAGGGCGAAGTCTTGGGTCTGAACGGCGAGGTGATTCCTGGGCTCTATGCCGCCGGTGAAGCCAATGGCTTTGGTGGTGGTGGTATTCACGGCTATCGCTCTCTGGAAGGCACCTTCGTTGGCGGATGCATCTTTACCGGCAGAACCGTTGGACGGTCTATTGTGGCGAGCTTGTAGGGATTGAGCTGCCGAAGCCGACAGCGCCAGTATTAGCCGTGCTTGCGCGCTAAGACATCGCCATAAGGGCTACTCACCCGGAGCCAAGGGCCATTCTCAAATACTGTCAGGCGTTCCGTTTTGTCGAGGAATCCGAGTGAAAGCGCCGCGAAACCGATGCCGGCACAGAGTGCCATATCCTCGCTGAGTCCGAGCCGATCCGCGACATTCCTTCCCCACACTTCGCCGCGCACTTTCCGTACTCTGGCTTCACCCAACTCGCCGGGAATAACTTCCGCAATCTCGGCGATACCTTCCTCAGCAATCTGCTTCAATGCTGCTGGTTGAATATCAAGCACACGTCGCCACCCTGCTCGTGGCGGCGTGACGCCGCCCCAGCTGACCATCACGGCCTCTGCAGGTATTGCCAGTTCCGTTCGAGGATGTTCGCCCTCAGCATCCAAGCGGGCAATCCGGTCAAGAATAGCCCGTTGTTTGACCACGATATCTAGCTCGGCGATCTCGGCAAGAGGGAAAGTCCGAACTCCAAGCACGGTGG
>JBARYA010000128.1:0-11287 GCA_049647625.1 Microbacteriaceae bacterium | reverse complement strand
ATCTCAACAATGGCGCTGCGAGCGCCACGCTGGTCAAGATCGCTGAGGGCTTCAATAACACGAGCCAAATCAGCACTGAATTCGCGTAGCACTTCGAGCACCGGTTCGGTATTTGCCTGCAAAATTTGTAACCATAATTCAGGATTCGAAGCCGCGATGCGGGTCACATCCCGAAGTCCCCCACCTGCGAGCGCAACGGCAGAATCTTCTGCACCAGCCAAACGGGCCGCCATCAGACTAGATACCAGCTGAGGTACATGAGACACCAACGCGACACTCTCATCGTGGCGCTTCACATCGAGCTCAATCGGGGTTGCCCCTAAATCGAGGATGAGATCTTCAACCGGCCCAGCATCGCGATAGCTGATTTCATCATGTCCAGCGATAACCCATGGGCGAGCTAAGAAGAGATCGGCTCGAGCTGAAGCCGGCCCACCGCGTTCACGACCGGCCATCGGATGGGTGCCAATATAGCGAGATACATCGGCGCCCATAGCGCGTAGCTGCTCTAATGGTTCAAGCTTCACGCTCGCAACATCCGTCACCAGAGCATTCGGGAAAGCCTTTAATTCACGAGCAACAACCTCTGCCACCTGCTCGGGGGGCACAGCAACAACAATGAGTTTTGGTTCGTCCTGCTCGCTTGCAGCCCGTCCGGCGCCGTAATCAATAGCTAAGCGTAAATGGGTCGCAGAACTATCAACCAGGATAACGTCGACACCTCGTGCCCGTAGCCCTAAGCCAATACTCGCACCCAAGAGTCCAGCGCCGACTATTCGAACCGGTCCCTCTAATCGGGTATCAACCATTGTGTGACCTTCTTCTCTGGCCACCATTCTTCGGTGCCAAATTTCCTCGCAGGTTTGGTTTCAGTTTTGGCGGGTTGTACGGCATACTCGGACGATCCGTGCGGCTAGGTTTGCTCTGCGGCTCCGGATTCTGACGACTCCCCAGGGTCACCGGACCTTCACGCTTTGCCTTCAACTTCTTGGCCTTACGAACTTGGGTGAGCAGCTCTACCAATTCCGGTTCGCGCAAATTTCGAGTCTGACCAATTGGCAGGGACCCCAACCAGAGTGGACCAAAGCTCAGTCTGGCCAACTCCATCACCGGGTAGCCAATTTCTTTGAGCATCCGGCGCACAATGCGGTTTCTGCCGGAATGCAGGGTCAACTCAACAATCGAAATATTCCGGTTCTTTTGTGGCAGGATACGAGCCTCATCGACCCGAATAAATCCGTCTTCGAGCTCAATACCGTCAAGGAGCTGTTTCAGATCGCGGCCAGAAATGTTCCCCTGCACTTTGGCTAGGTAGGTTTTGCGAATCTCGTAGGAGGGATGTGAGAGCACGTGGGCAAGATCACCATCATTGGTCAGCAGCAGCAGACCGGTGGTCTCAGCATCCAGACGTCCAACATTGTAGAGCCGCTCATCGAGGCCCACCACATAGGGCTGCAGGTCTGGGCGGCCTTCCTCATCGGAAAGGGTCGAGACCACGCCTGCTGGTTTGTTCAACAGCACATAGCGCTTGGTGCTATCGAGGTGTACGGCTTTTCCGTCAACAGCCACCTCATCGGTATCGGGATTAACCCGGGTTCCCAGCTCGGTGACGGTTTGACCGTTCACACTGACACGTCCGGCAAGAATCAGATTTTCACAAACCCTGCGGCTGGCAACTCCTGCATTTGCCAGAACCTTCTGTAAGCGCTCCCCCTCGTCGCTTGCATTACTTTTATCTGCAAAACGTGAGGCATCAGTATTGTCAAAGGTATTCATGCGTTTCTTCCATCTGGGTCAGTCGAGGTGTTAAGATTCTCACGCACAAGCTGATCCGCGGCATCAGGTAATAACGGTGCCAGCGCTGGCAACTCATCAAGAGAGTTAATGCCAAGCTGGCTGAGAAGGAGTTCGGTGGTCACATAGTGGATTGCACCTGTCTCCGGATCGGTAAATTCTTCGGTAATCAGCCCTCGGCTGAGCAGGGTGCGCACAACCGAGTCGACGTTGACGGCACGGATTGCGGCTATCGAACCACGACTGATCGGTTGTCGGTAGGCAATCACCGCTAAAGTTTCGAGTGCTGCTTGACTCAGCTTGCTCGGGTTTTGGGCAAAAACATAGTCGCTCACCAGTTCATCGAACTCGGCCCGAACGTAGAAGCGCCAGCCACCGCCAACCTCACGCAGCTCAAAACCACGAGCGACGGTACCGTTTTGGCCATCATAGTCAGCTTTCAGGGCAGCGAGTGCCTTCTTGGTTGCTGCTACCGGACTCTTGCTGGCTGTCGCCAGGTTAACGACCGAAATTGGTTCATCAACGACCATGAGAATTGCCTCAAGTCGCTGGTTCAGCACAAGAGCACTCTCAGCTGCTGTGAGAGTCTCTTCAGCGGCAGTCTCATCTTGTCCGGCGCGAATTTCAGTGCTGGTTTCGTCGCTGACCGGTGCTGCATCCACAGCATCATTATTGGTCATAGTCGGCTCCAAGATTCGATAAGAGTTCGTCATTCCAGTCTGAATTTCGCCAGTGCAGTGTGAGCTCCCCAAGAGGTTCAACCTGGTCGAAAGAAATGGCCGAATTACGGTACAACTCTAACACCGCCAAGAAGCGTGCAATAATTACTCCGGGTTCATGAATCCCGGAAATCAGCTCGCGAAAGTTCATACTTCCCCTGCTTCGAAGCTCTGTCACCACATGCGCAGCCTGTTCCCGGATGCTCACCAGAGGTGCGTGCAGGTGGTCGAGTCCGACCATAGGAATTTCCCGGGGTGCCAGCGCCAAGGTTGCGAGCGCGGCAAAATCTTCGGGACTCAGCGTCCAGACAAGTTCTGGAGTTTTCTTGCGGAATTGATCCTCAAGTCGTACCGAACGGGGATTCCGAAGAGCCTCGGTGGCGATTCCCTGGGAGAACCAGGCCGACACTTTTTTGAATGCCCGATATTGCAGCAATCGGGCAAAGAGCAGGTCTCTGGCTTCGAGCAGGGCCACATCTTCTGCATCAACCAATTCTCCGCGAGGAAGCAAACCGGCAACCTTGAGATCAAGCAAGGTTGCCGCAACGACCAAGAACTCGCTCGCTTTATCTAGCTCCTCTTCGCTGCTCAGACCTTTCAAATATCCGATAAATTCGGTGGTCACAATACTCAGAGAAATATCGGTGATATCAAGTTCGTGTTTGGCAATCAGACTCAACAAGAGATCGAAGGGACCCTCAAAATTTGCCAGACTCAGCGCAAAGACCGAGGTGGGAGCCGTTTCCGGTGAATCCAAGCTCTGAGCTAAGTCTTGAGCCACAGGCGTCTCGCCAGAAAGCACCTGCTCTGCCAGGCGAACCCTGGAGCAGTGCTGCCCAGAACTAGGCAATGGCACCCCGGGCGATGAGCTCGCGTGCCAGTGTTCGGTAAGATTCTGCTGCCTTGTGCTCCGGGGCAAATGTGGTGATCGGTTCGGCAGCCACCGAAGCATCCGGGAACTTGACCGTGCGGTTAATAACCGTGTGCAGAACATCGTCGCTAAAGGCATCAACCAGGCGCTCCAGCACTTCACGGCTGTGCAGCGTGCGGGAGTCGTACATGGTTCCGAAAATACCGTCCAGCTCAATCACCGGATTAAGGCGGTCTCTGACCTTCTCAATGGTCTCAACCAGCAGTGCGACCCCGCGCAAAGCAAAATATTCTAATTCGAGCGGGATGAGCACCCCATGGCTTGCCGTGAGTGCGTTCACCGTGAGCAGCCCCAATGAAGGCTGGCAGTCGATGAGCACCACATCGTAATCGTTCAAAATAGGACGTAGTGCGCGGGCCAAAATTTGTTCACGAGCGACCTCGTTGACCAGGTGAACTTCGGCTGCTGAGAGATCAATATTTGCCGGAAGTACATCAAGACCTTCAACACGTGAGCGCTGTATAACCTTCTTAATATCTTTTTCATGCCCCAAGAGGATGTCATAAACAGTGGCAACATCATGGCTGGGGATACCGAGACCGGCAGAGAGTGCACCCTGTGGATCAAAATCGATGAGTAGAACTTTGCGGCCGTATTCGGCCAAACTGGCGCCGAGGTTGATGGTTGTCGTTGTCTTGCCAACACCACCTTTTTGGTTGCACAAAGAGATCACCCGCGCCGGACCGTGGCCTTTGAGCGCTACTGGAACTGCAAACTCAACCATTGGACGTCCCGCTGCATCGAGAGAACCATCTTCAGTGTTTTTTGCGCTAGCGTTCATGATTTCCTTGCAATTCTTCACGGTTGGTCATACGGCCCAATCTCAACGATTGCGCTTATCCATCTCTTGAAATTCTAGTGTAACCCGAGTGCAAATCAGCCCTGACGAACCGGGCGTTGCCAATATCGTCAACGAGCTCGGGGGTGACTGCTCCGGTAGACCTCATTCAAAAAGTCTTTTGATACCAGGGTGTAAATCTGTGTGGTGGTGATTGAGGTATGACCGAGGAGCTCCTGCACAACTCGCACATCGGCACCACCAGATAGTAAATGAGTCGCGAAGGAATGCCGGAAGGTATGCGGGGTAACGTGTACCCCAATATTTGCGCGTTCAGCGGTCTCCTGGATAATGATCCAAGCATTCTGTCGGGTCATTTTGCCGCCGCGAGTGCCAAAGAACAAAAAGTGACTATTCTTATTACTTTTGGCAGCGAGTCCCGGACGGACCCGAACCAGGTAGTCTGCAAGCGCTTTCTGGGCATAGCTTCCCATGGGAATAATGCGTTGCTTACTGCCCTTACCCCGCACCCGGATGAGTTCACCATCGATAATGTCATCAACACTCAATTCGGTGATTTCAGAAATTCTGGCACCGGTCGCATAGAGCATTTCAAGCATCGCCCGATCACGAATTCGTGATGGAGTATCCCCTTCGCTTGCCGCGAGCAGATCTTGCATCTGTTGCACACTGATTGCTTTCGGCAATCGCTGCGGCAGTTTCGGCTGGCGTTGACGGATCGTGGGATCGTGGGTGGTGATGCCTTCTGCTAACAAAAATTGTGAGAAGTTTCTCACTGTTGACAGCATCCGTGCGATGGAGCTCGCAGACTTTTGGTCGATAGCGCTGAGTGCTCTGGTATAGGCAGAAATATCTTCCGGGGTCACCAAGTTCAGTTCAGAAATCGCAGATTCAGCTAGAAACTCACCATATCGGGCTAGGTCTCGGCGATAGGCTAGACCGGTATTTTCGGCGAGACCTTTCTCCGCAAAGACGTAGCGCAGATACTTTTGCACAGCTGCTTCATATTTCACGACTACCTCCTCAACCTCGGCTGATAATCATTGTTAAGTGCCTTCGTGGGGCGTGACCCCACCCTTGTTCGGCCCGACGAAGGCACTCCCGCTTATTCGGCTGCTTGTCCGTTTACCTCAAAGAGTTGGCTCGAAAGCTTTCGCTCGAGCGCTGCTGCTACCAAGCCACGGAACAATGGATGTGGATGATTTGGCCGGCTTAAGAGCTCCGGATGCGCCTGAGTTGCAACATAGAACGGGTGCTCTACTGGGTTCAGTTCAACAAATTCGACCAGATTACCATCCGGGCTCAAACCGCTGAAGACCAGGCCTGCTTCGGCAATCTGCTCTCGATAGCTATTATTTACCTCGTAGCGATGACGGTGGCGTTCCTGAACATCCGTGCTGCCATAGAGTCCGTGAACGACAGATCCCTCCTGCAAGGTGGCCGGATACAGGCCAAGACGCATCGTTCCGCCGAGATCTCCCCCGGCCAAAATTGCGACCTGTTCCGCCATGGTCGAAATAACTGGGAACTCGGTTGCTGAATCAAACTCGGTAGAGGATGCTCCCGGAAGGCTCGCCATATTTCGTGCGTATTCAATGACCATGCACTGAAGCCCGAGACAGATTCCCAAGGTTGGAATCTTATTCTGACGGGCAAACTTCAGGGCATTGAGTTTGCCTTCGATTCCTCGAATACCAAAACCGCCAGGCACAACAATGCCGTCGAGTTCTGAAAGTTGAGCGGCGGCACCACTATCGGTCTCGCACAAGTCAGATTGAATCCAGCGCAGCTCGATCTTGGTATTCTTGCTAAACCCTCCGGCACGAATAGCCTCCGTTACAGAAAGATAGGCATCAGGAAGATCGATATATTTTCCGACCAAACCGATTGTGACGGTGTGTTTTGGATGATGAACTACCTCGAGCAGGTCTTCCCAGCCATCCCAATCAACCTCTCCGGTATCGAGAGCCAATTGCTCAGCGATATAGCTATCGAGCCCCTCATCATAAAGAGTTTTCGGGATGTCGTAGATGCTTGGAGCATCCGGGCAGCTCACGACTGCCTCACGATCGACATCGCACATGAGGGCAATCTTGTGTTTGATTCCTTCCGGAACTGGGCGGTCCGAACGGAGCACAAGCGCATCCGGTTGGATACCAATTGAACGAAGAGCAGCGACAGAGTGCTGTGTCGGCTTGGTCTTCTGCTCACCAGATGGACCAATATACGGCACCAAAGAGACGTGTACGAAGAACACATTTTTGCGACCAAGTTCGTGACGAATTTGGCGGGCAGCTTCGAGGAACGGTTGGCTCTCAATATCGCCAACGGTGCCACCGATTTCGGTGATAATGACATCCGGCTTCGGACTATCAGAAGCCTGCAAGCGCATCCGGCGCTTAATCTCATCGGTGATGTGTGGGATGACCTGCACTGTGGCACCCAGATATTCTCCACGTCGCTCTTTGGAGATGACATTGGAATAAATCTGACCGGTGGTCACATTTGCGCTGCCCTTGAGATTCAGATTCAGGAATCGTTCGTAGTGCCCAATGTCGAGGTCAGTTTCGCTTCCGTCATCGGTCACAAAAACTTCGCCGTGTTCAAAAGGATTCATCGTACCCGGGTCTACGTTCAGGTACGGATCCAGCTTTTGCATCACGACATTGAGGCCTCGCCGAGTGAGGATATTACCCAAACTGGCAGCGGTAAGTCCCTTACCTAAAGAAGAAACGACACCGCCGGTAACAAAGATATGCCGGGTGGTGTCGTGATTATTACGTTTTCCATGAATACTGTCTGCCATGGAATTCTAGTCTATCCGATTTTTGCGCTTTCGAGTAACTCTTTTGCGTGAGCCAGAGCGTTTTCTGAATCTGGATGTCCGCTCAGTAGGCGTGCTATCTCGGCAGTGCGCTCTGATCCGCTCAATTCACGAATATTGCTCACCGTGGAGCCATCCGTACTGCTCTTGGTGATCTGAACATGTTGATTGGCGAATGCCGCAACCTGTGCCAAGTGGGTGACCACAATCACCTGCGAGTGTTCAGAAAGTCGGGCCAATCGCCGACCAATTTCGA
Source organism: Microbacteriaceae bacterium (assembly GCA_049647625.1). GTDB lineage: Bacteria > Actinomycetota > Actinomycetes > Actinomycetales > Microbacteriaceae > JBARYA01. The sequence goes on along the minus strand of JBARYA010000128.1, from coordinate 3,964 downwards.
GCGCTGCAGCGCCGCCGACACCGGCATCAATTTCGTCAAAAATGAGGGTTGGCACCGGATCAACCTCGGCCAAGACCACCTCAATGGCGAGCATGATTCGAGAAAGTTCTCCACCGGATGCACCCTTGGCGATGGGCCTGGCTTCAGCACCCGGATGAGGAATTAGCAAGAATTGGATCGTATCTGCCCCGGCGGAACCCAGCTCGCTTAGAGCTTCAACAGCGATCATCAATCTGGCATTTGGCATTGCTAAGGCTGTGAGTTCTGCCGTTACCCTGGATGAAAGCAGCTCGGCGCTCTGGGATCGATTCTGGCTCAATTGAGCTGCCTGATCGCCAAGGAGCGCGAGCAGTGCGCTCTCCTGTGCTGCCAAGTGTTCAATTTGATCACCGGTTTGGTCGAGTTCAAGTAAACGATCACTGGCACCGAGCGAGTAGCTGATGGCCTCATCAAGAGTGCCGCCATATTTTCTGCCAAGGCGATTCAGCTCTGATCTTCGCGCCTGAACCTGTTCCAGTTCTGCAACCGTATCACCATCATTTTCAAGCAGATAGTGTGCCAGTTCAGAAGCCACATCACCGAGCGCCAACTCAAGTTCGTTCAGCGTTTGCAAATGGGTTTGTAGTGTGGAATCGAGTGTGGCAGCGCGCTCAATTCCGCGTTTACTCGAATTCAAGCGACTCAAAATACTGAATTCACTATTGTCTTCAGAACGAAGATATTCATAGGATTCGCTCACCGAAGCACGGAGCTCTTCGCTGTGCTCGAGGGCTTCGGCCCTTTGCTGAAGCTGGATATCTTCACCGGGTTCAGGAGCAAGTCGTTCAAAATCTTCGAGAGCTTCGCGAAGGGTTTCGGCCTCGGCCAAGCGCTGCTCAGCTTGAAGTCGAAGTTCCTCAAGTTCGCTCCGGGTTTCTTGCCATTGCTTGAAATTCCGCTGATAGCCATCGAGGAGGGCGAGATGCTCAGAACCGGCAAAAAGATCAAGAGTTTCACGCTGTTGAGCGGCGGATTTTAGACGGAGCTGATCTGCCTGACCGTGAACGGTGACCAAATATTCGCCCAGCTCTCCCAAGCTTTGCACCGGTAGCGCCCGTCCGCCAATGAACGATTTGCTCCGCCCCTGAGAGCTGAGGCTGCGGTTAATGATCATTTCGGTCTCACCACCGGCAAGTGCGGTGAGATCAGCACCCAAGTCGCGCGCATGTTCAACAGCCGGGGAGGTTTCAGGAAGAATCCATACCCCGTCTACATTGGCTAACTCGGCCTGGCTCCGAACCACTCCGCTATCGGCTCGTGCTCCTAGGAGGAGACCCAAAGCGGTAATAATCATCGTTTTTCCGGCACCGGTCTCACCGGTGAGTGCGGTAAAACCACGCCCTAATGGCAAGACGGCAGAATCGATTACACCGAGATTCTTGATACGAATTTCTTCGAGCATGATGCGACTAGCCTGCCTCTCGCGGACCGCGCCAGCCCGTGACCGGAAGGTTAAACTTTTTGACCAAACGTTCAGCAAAATTTTCTGGAGAGAGCCTCGCAAGAAGCACCGGAGTCTCTGATCTCTTTGCTTCGATACGGGATCCCGGTTCCAATGCTACGGAACGGCGCCCATCGAGCCAGAGCACACCGGTCCCTTGGTTTCGTTCAAGGAGTTCAACCGCGATCGAGCTTTTGGGTGACAAAATCAGTGGACGCGAGAACAGCGCATGTGCGTTCAAAGGCACAATGAGCAATGCATCAAGATCTGGCCACATGATCGGGCCACCCGAAGAGAAGGCGTAGGCCGTTGAGCCTGTAGGCGTAGAAAGCAAAACACCATCTGCACCGTAGCTGGAAACCGGATGCCCGTCGACCTCGAGGGCTAGTTCGAGCATACGTTCGCGGTTGGCTTTTTCGATGGCAGCTTCGTTTAAGGCCCAGGAACGAAAAATTTCTTTGCCTTCAAGCAGAACCCGCACTTCGATAACCACGCGCTCTTCGACCAGATAGTCGCGGTCGACAACGTGCTGAATGGTCGCATCCTGCTCTGCCCGCTCGCTCTGGGCGAGGAAACCCACATGCCCGAGATTGACACCGAGGATAGGAATACGTGCCTCGTGCGCTAATTCAGCAGCACGAAGAATGGTGCCGTCACCGCCTAAGACGATGCATAATTCCAGTTCTTCGAGTTGGATGTCTCGGCCGAGCATCAACACCTTTGGCTGATCGTCGGCGAAGGTGCGGAATTCCTCTGGGGGAAGAACCGGTGAAATCCCAGCCTCAAGAAGTTTCTCGACAACCGAGTTTGCGCTGCTCAGCGCTTCTTCACGTCCGACATGAACGACAACAAGAACATAACGCTGCGCATCACCGGGTTCAAGCGATTTTTTTGCATCGGACATCGACTCTGTTGTCATATTCGTTTTTCGCCCCCTTTATCGGTGGAACTTTCGCTGCGAATGATTTGCGCTATCTCTGTTTCTAATTCTGCCTGATTATTTGCGGGCAGGCGATTCAGATGCAGCAAATACTCATAATTTCCGTTCATTCCACGGATTGGGGAGGGAAGAATCCCCTGAAAGCTGAGTCCGAGCTGCTGAGCCAGTTCAACAATATCTTGAATAGCGCTCAATCGATCTGCCGGATCTGTGACAATACCGCCACGGACTCTGGTGCGCCCGACCTCAAATTGCGGTTTGAGCAACAAGACAAATTCCGCAGCATCCGGAACAAAATCCACCAGCGGAGGCAGGATATATCGCAAAGAGATAAAAGAAAGATCGCCGACAATAACACTGGGCACAAAGGAGAACAGCTGGTCGCCAAGCCGCTCCAGCACAGTGTCGCGACTCAGCTCACGAGCGTTGAAACCCTCGAGGAGCACCAGGCGGTCGTCTTTCGCTAATTCGGCTGCCAATTGCCCGTGACCGACCTCGATGCCGAGCACCCGTTCAGCCCCGCGTTCAAGCAGAACTTGGCTGAACCCACCGGTTGAGGTGCCCAAATCGAGACATTCTTTGCCCTGTACCTCGACCTCAAAGCCCTCGAGAGCGAAAACAAGTTTGTGGGCTGCCCTGCTGACATAGCTGTCGGAACCATGAATACTGAGCTCATCTTCTGCAAAAACAGGTGCGGAAACCTTGACCAATTTCTCATTATTGAGCAGCACCTGCCCAGCACGAATCAGCTGCTGAGCCTGTGTTCTGGAACGCACAAGACCGCGCTCAAAAAGTGCCTGATCTGCCAGAGAAGCAGCTTGGGCAATATCCGGTGTCGCCGCTGTCGAAAAACCTTCGTTTGACACCTATTCGACCATTTGGCTGAGTTGTTGGTGCAATTGGTTCAATGCCTCAGCCCGCTGATTGAGTGGTTGCTCTCTTATGAGAGAGAGACGATCAAGCAACGCCGAATCCGCAGATGAGGTCTCCCCCAAAACTGCAGATTCATTCTGCGTGGGCTCGACACTTCCTGCCACAGACTCGTGCTCAACGTTCATAGTTTCATCTTAACGGTAGCTGAAAATTTCTTCGTCAACATAGAAGCCAAAAATTGCGCGATTGGTCGGCCAAATCAATTGGCAGGCCGCACGCAAGAGGTTAGTCGGGTCTTCATCACGGCTCAGAATCTCAACGTGCACCTGGTCGCGCAGGGTCACTGCAGCTTTGCCCACGGTCACAACCGGCTGCCCATTGTGCTCAGAACGGATAGCTTGTGGATAGGGCAGGTGCAGTTCACGAAGATCATTGAGAATAAAATCAGGTTGCTGTTCCACGCCCGAAGCCAGAACCTGTTTTGGTCCATCAATCCCGGTGAGAACGAGTGCACTTTTGATTCCGGCTCGTTTGGCACCCATGATATCAGTGTCTAAACGGTCCCCGACCATCAGCGCCTGAGAGATCCCGAATCTTTCCAGTGCTTCCTCAAAAATTGGTACCTCTGGCTTACCAGCGACTGTCGCGAGCGGCCCTGCAGCGGTATGGAC
>JBARYA010000127.1:0-45238 GCA_049647625.1 Microbacteriaceae bacterium | reverse complement strand
AGACAATCTCGGTGCTGGCCTCAAGGATGGTGGCGTCAATCACCAAATCTGCAGATTTGATCACCGAGAGGTCATCTGCGCTGCCGAGACCGGCGAGCAGCTCTAAACCTTCGGTCTCCTGAACAACCGAGACAATCCGTGATCCAAGTCGGCCATTGGCACCGGTAACAACAATCTGTATTGACATAAGAAATAATCTATCAGCTACGCCTAAGAGCCCAGCTCGTTTTTTCCGTGCCCAAAGGTACGAAGCTCTGGGGGCAGATGACCGATATCGTTGAGGCTCATCAGGGCATTCGGACGGCCAGAACGCACCTTGATAACGCTTAACGAGCAATTCCCAACCGTCATGGTCAACCAGCGCCAGCTCGGAGCATCCATCGCTTCTCGGGCAAGCCAAGAAATCACAAAGTTATGGGTGACCAGCAGCTCGTGGGTATTCTCTTTGCTTGGCGAAAGCCATTCATCGACAGCATCGGCCATTTGAGCAGATCCGGCAGCAAGTTCTGCTTCGCTCACCCCACCGAAGAAACGCTCAAAGGATGCTGGCATATCTTCGCTCGGTCCGCTCGGATAGCAATCCAGGAGCAAAACCGAAGGTTCAGATTGCACATTGTCGAGGCGCGAGGAAATAATATTTGCAGTCTCTTGTGCCCGTTCTAGCGGGGAATGGTAGGCATGGGTGAATGGAACTCGCGCCAGCCGATCGGCAAGAAGCTCAGCCTGTTTCCTGCCCTTTTCGGTGAGTGGACCATCGGGTAGACCATGTTCCGCATTTTGCTGCTCCCCGTGTCGAACCAGGTAAATAAAACGTGACAATGTGCTGAACCTTTGTTGTTTTCGTACGAACCTGAGCGCCTCAGCGCTGAGGTTACGAGATGTTGAGACTCTTCGAGTCTAGGTTGCCCACCGCAGCAAATGCAATTGGCTTGCTCAGAATATCCGATGCCAAAGCATTCACTTCCTCGAGGGTTACGGCCTGGATTCTGGAGATGGATTCCTCATAGTCAAAGAACTCACCATGGCGAATTTCGGAGGATCCCAGCCGATTCATCCGCCAAGCCGTGCTTTCGCTACCGAGGGCGAGTGAGCCAATATGTTGGCCCCGTACCAGCTCGAGTTCAGCAGCGCTGAGCCCCTTATCGGCAGCCAAACGAAGCTGCTCAACCAGCAAAGAGAGAACATTTTGAGCGTTCTTGGTGGTGGTACCGGCGTAGGCCGCGAACACTCCCACATCTGAAAAACTCTGACTGAAAGCATAGACCGAATAGGCCAATCCACGCTTCTCACGCACCTCTTGGAAGAGTCGACTCGACATTCCACCACCGAGGGCCGAGCCGAGTAGTGCCTGCGCAAAGCGGCGCTCATCGGTGAAATTGAGTGATGGCATCCCGAGCATCAGGTGCACCTGCTCGGTGGGCCGGTTCTCAATAATGACCTGCTCGCTTGCAGGGATAGAAACCGCAGTGGCATTCCTACGAGCTACCGGACTCTGCTCTGTGGTGAAATCCCAGCCACCTGCTTTGAGCGTATTGCTCACACGTTCAACCAATGCCGCATGATCTACCGCACCAGCTGCGGTAATGACCAGTTCATCCGGTCGGTAGAAGCGGGCATAGTGTTCAAGCACCGCATCGCGCTGCACCCGTGAAATCGAATCAATCGAGCCGCCGATCGGACGCCCCACCGGATGCTCCCCCAAGACCGCGGTCATAAACCTGGTCTGCACCGCATCGGATGGATCATCATCCGACATGGCCAATTCTTCAATAATGACTTGACGCTCAGTCTCAAACTCATCAGGCAATAATTGAGCGGAGGTGAGCATATCGCTCAACACATCGATCGCAATCGGCAGATCATCGCCACGCACATGCGCGTAATAGCAGGTGTATTCGTGTGCTGTTGCGGCATTGTGCTCGCCGCCAATAGCGTCGAAGGCGGTCGAAATATCGAGGGCACTACGCTGTTTGGTCGATTTGAAGAGTAGGTGCTCTAAGAAGTGGGTCGAACCGAAACCGATAGTCTCTTCATCACGTGAACCAACGGCAACCCAGTAACCGATCGTGGTGCTCTTGGCGCCAATCACCGATTCGCTCAGGATACGCACCCCATTCGGGAGAACAGTGCGGGATACCAGCGTTTTTTCGCTGGTCTCAAAGCTCATCTGGTGCTCGGATAGCGGAAATACGATGTTTTTGTGTGAAGTACTCATTGTTCTTTAGCCTATTGCATCCGCTTATGGATTCAGCATTTGCCCATCCGAAATCTCTTGTTCCTTAGGGTGAGAAAAGCTAAGCTGAGTGAGAAATCGTGAGCCCTTCTCGATCTTGAACACCGAAATGGAGCAGAGCATGACTGTTACCGGAATTGGCGGACTCTTCTTTCGAAGTGTCGACCCTGATGCACGTGCAGCCTGGTACCGAGAGCACCTCGGCATTGCAGCCGGCCATGACGGCATCTGGCAGCAGGAAGCCGGTATGACCGTGTTTGCCCCCTTCGCAGAGGATAGCGACTATTTCCCTGCGGATCAGTCGTTTATGCTGAACCTTCGCGTGAGCGATATTGAATCACTGGTGATTTCTTTGGCAGCAGCCGGAATCGCCGTCGAGCGCCGTGATGAATGGACCGCCACCGAATACGGCACCTTCGCCCGCATCCATGACCCCGAAGGCCTGCCGATCGAACTCTGGGAGCCACCGCTGGCTGCTGAGTAACTTCTTGAATCTTGATAAGAATAATACGGTCGCCCAAGAATTATTATTCTGGATATCGGTGGGGGTGGGTGATTAAGCCCTCATAAATCATTTATTTCAAGAAACTTCTCCACAAATCTTGCCGGATCTTTTACGCCTTTGTTGAGTGCTTTTTCCAAGAAGCGGTGGGTCTCATCTATGAAATCTTGAGACTTATCATCTAGTTCTGCAAAAACAGGCATGCTTTTAAGAAGTTGAGAAGATTCTGCCAGCGCCTTTTTCGATGCATCGATTTCACCTAACGCAGCAAGCGTTACCGCATGAACAGTCAAGGCTAAAGGTAAAAGCATCTTATCTCCACCAAATTTGAATGATCGTATCGCCGAACGGCTGAGATTATTAGCAGCGGCCAAGTTGCCTTGTCTCAGTTGTTGGATTGCAGAACCAACTTCTTTTATGGCATCCTGCCCAATCTGGCTCACACCTTCCGTAGCTTTAACGTAGAGACTCCCAAGAATTCCAATGATAATTGAAGCCCCAAAGGCTGCTAACAGCAGCCACCAAGCCCCGTTGAGCAAGGCAATAACCCCGCCTATACCCAAACCAATTTGTATGATTCCCAGGCAGCCCTTCATATTGTCCTTCTTCCAGACTTATACGAAATTGCGTGGATCAGAAAAGCAATAGTGCTACACACAAACGAAGCAAAGGCTGTGATAAATGCCCCATTAATCAGTGCAATTACAGCAAAGATAAGAAGCCCCCATCCGAGGATGATGCAAATTAGCTCAAACAACGTCTTCAAAATGAGTTTCGTCAAACTCTTCCCCTCCTAGAATCATTTGCTCCCCCAGCCCCTTGGTTTCTTCGATGAAAGCAATACACAAGATATTAGCAAAAATTATGTGTATATACCTAATGTATATGTGCCTAAGAACGAGATGCCCGAAAAAAGTTGAGGGCCGACCGAAGTCGACCCTCAAACGAGATTTGTGAAGCTGGCTGCTTATTCAGCGGCCTCAGCGGCAGCCTCTTCAGCCAGAACTGGCACGAGGGAGAGCTTGCCCTTGTCATCGATCTTGGCAATTTCTACCTCAATCTTCTGACCGACGCTGAGCACCTCTTCGATGTTCTCAACACGCTTACCACCGGCAAGCTTGCGAACCTCGGAGATGTGCAGCAGACCGTCTTTACCCGGTACGAGGGAGACGAAAGCACCAAAGGTTGCAATCTTCACCACGGTACCGAGGTACTGTTCGCCAACTTCTGGAGCTATCGGGTTTGCAATCGCGTTCACCGCAGCACGAGCAGCATCTGCGCTCGGGCCATCGGTTGCACCGATATACACAGTTCCGTCATCCTCGATGCTGATTTCAGCACCGGTGTCGTCCTGGATCTGGTTGATCGTCTTGCCCTTCGGCCCGATCAATTCACCAATCTTGTCAACCGGAATCTGTACCGCAATAACGCGTGGTGCGGTAGCAGCCATCTCGTCTGGGGTATCAATAGCCTGATCAAGGACTGAAAGGATAGCCAAACGGGCTTCCTTGGCCTGGGTCAGGGCACCGGCAAGAACGCTTGCAGGAATACCGTCAAGCTTGGTGTCCAGCTGAATAGCGGTAATGAACTCTGCGGTACCGGCAACCTTGAAGTCCATATCGCCGAGTGCATCTTCTGCACCCAGGATATCTGTCAGGGTTGCGTAGCGGGTTTCACCGTTGAGCTCATCCGAAACAAGGCCCATGGCAATACCGGCAACGGATGCGCGCAAAGGCACACCAGCATTGAGCAATGACAGGGTCGAGGCGCAAACTGAGCCCATTGAGGTGGAACCGTTTGAACCGAGGGCTTCAGAAACCTGACGGATTGCATACGGGAATTCATCACGCGCTGGAAGAACTGGCACGAGTGCACGCTCTGCCAAGAAACCGTGACCGATTTCACGACGCTTCGGGCTACCAACACGACCGGTCTCACCGGTTGAATATGGTGGGAAGTTGTAGTGGTGCATATAGCGCTTTGAAGTCACTGGAGCCAGTGAGTCAATCTGCTGCTCCATCTTGAGCATGTTCAGAGTGGTGACACCAAGAATCTGGGTCTCGCCACGCTGGAAGATTGCGCTACCGTGAACGCGAGGAATAACCTCAACCTCTGCGTCAAGTGCACGAATATCACTCAGACCACGGCCATCAATGCGCTCACCGAGCTCAAGGATGCGGGTACGAACAATGTTCTTGGTCACAGACTTGTATGCTGCGCTTACCTCAGCCTGAGCATCGGCAGGAAGAGCTCCAGCCTCTACCTTGGCAGCAATAGCGGCAACAACACTGGCCTTCAGAGCATCATCAGCTTCCTGACGAGCCTGCTTATCAGCAATCTGATAAATGGTGGTTAATTCGGCATGTGCCAAATCCTTCACCGCAGCGAAGAGCTCATCGCTATATGGCAGGAATACCGGGTACTCCTGGACTGCCTTTGCAGCCTGGGCAGCAAGTTCAGACTGTGCCTTGACGAGCTGCTTCAGGAATGGCTTCGAAGCTTCGAGACCGGCGGTCACAATAGCCTCATCAGGCTTGGTTGCACCAGCCTGAATCAGGCCCCAAGAAACCTCGGTAGCCTCAGCTTCAACCATCATGATGGCAATATCTTCGTTACCGTCTTGGTCGACAATGAGGCGACCAGCAACGGTGAGATCGAATACCGCATTCGCAAGCTGAGAATGCTTCGGGAACGCAACCCACTGATCCTCGATCAGTGCGAGACGGATACCGGCAACCGGGCCAGAGAATGGCAAACCGGAAAGCTGGGTTGATGCGCTGGCTGCGTTAATGGCCAAGGCATCGTAGAACTCGTCTGGCGCAATCGACAACACGGTAACAACAATCTGAACCTCGTTGCGCAGGCCATCAACAAATGATGGACGCAATGGGCGGTCAATCAGACGACAAACCAAAATTGCTTCGGTGGATGGACGTCCTTCACGACGGAAGAATGATCCGGGAATCTTACCGGCTGCATATGAACGCTCTTCAACGTCTACTGTCAGTGGGAAGAAGTCAAAACCTTCACGTGGGCTCTTGCTCACACTGGTTGCGCTCAGCAACATGGTTTCTTCATCGAGGTAGGCAGCAACTGCTCCCTGAGCCTGCTGGGCAAGGCGACCGGCTTCAAAACGCACGGTGCGGGTGCCGAATTTTCCGTTATCAATAACGGCTTCGGCGAATTTAATTTCTGGACCTTCCATAGAGGTCTTCTCCTTATTCATCGCTGAAGTGTGCGGGCGCGACGTACCTAAGTAGCGTAAGCCTGGGCTGATCGTCAGTAGAAAACCACCGCAATTGCGGTAACTTACCACCGAGGATCAGCGCTTTACCAGCACACTTCCATATCACTCCTGTTGGGGAAACCATCAGGATCGCTTAAATACTAGCAGAGCGGCTCAAAAAAGGGCTGAACTGTGAGCATTTCTCGTATCTTGCTCAGGCTGAGTTTTTTTGCCCATCCCGGATTTTGCCCTCCAGCCAAACCCGCTCGAGTTCGAGAACCCGCACGAGGGTATTGATCTTGAGGTTGAGTTGTGAATGTTTTGCCCAGAGATAGAAGGTCAAGATTGTGACGAATAAGACCGGAGCAACCATAAAGCTCATCCAGTCATCATTGTACGAATCAGAAGCATTCGAAAATGCGAAAATCCAAAGCACCAGCAGATAAAAACACCAGGCCGAATTAAAGTAGATACTGCTGACACCGAATGAATAGCGCCAGCCCTCGAGTGGTTGGCGACGGGCAACGATATTGCGAACATCCTCGATGAGTGCAGGGCGAGACTCCAAGGGCACCTTTCTGGCTAGCTTGGCGCTGGTTATCGGCACGACAACTGGCGGAGCCTGTTCCGCTGCCTTCTTCGCACCCTTTTCTTGAAGCACTACATCACTCTTCAAGAAAAAGTCCAGGCTTCCGAACTCAACCAAAACCGTTGCGGCCTGGGTTTGCTTGGCGTTTTCTTTGACCGGTTTCGCGCTATGTTCGGACGTAGTCTCTCGTTGAGAGAGCTCAAGAGCACGCCGGTGTAGTTCCGATGCAACTCCCTCATGCACCCGGCGATACCGTTCTGCGAGCGCGTAGCGCACCAAGAGAAAAGCCGGATGATAGACAAAGAGCATTAAGAATGTTCCAAAGACAAAGAACATGATTGCGGTTTCCTGTAGCGCCCAGTTCCCCATAGCGCCAGCACCCGACCAGAGCAGGTAACACAGCAGCGGATAGGACAGCACAAAAGCCAAGAGCACCAGGGCCCCGCCAAGCTGCCAGCGCGCTTGACTCAGGTCGAGGAAATTCCCGTTGCCTCGCAACCAGGCCACCAGGCGTTTTTGTTCTTCACGAACCTTTTTACTGAGCAAGAAACGAAGACTGCTCAGCGCCCTCACCTCTACCGGTGGCTTTGGGGTCATCATGACTTCAGAAAGCGGACCGGACAGCGCCTTAGAGGTGCGAGTACCGTATTCGGCAACCCGCTCATCCATGGTTTTTTTCTTCGCCTTCTCAGCTTTGAGCGGTTTTACATTGGCCTCAGCAGCCAGGGTGACTAAGAATCCGGCAAAGCCGCCAGCATCAAAATTGACCCGTTCTAAACCGATGAACCCTTGAGCAATATCGTTATGATTCAGCCGAATATTGCTTCTGCTTCGCTTTGTCACCCGAATTGGTGAGCCCTGAGCATCTTCGTCAAACACCACAATGCTTCGATAGTCTGAACTATTTTCAAAACGTGCGGAGGAAAAAAGCAGGGCCAGACTTTCTAAGTCTGAGCGGTACAGTCGTCCGTGTGTCGCCGAACGCATCCTGATTCGAAATTCTTGAAGTTCAGTACCAAAGACAAGAATAGGTGCGGATGGAGATTTCCCGAGGGTGTAGGCATAGCTGATATCTGTGATGGCAACGCGAGAGCCGCTCCCCTTGCGGATCAGTTGCCCGACGAGATCAATTTTTACCGAACGATACCACCAGAGATACCAGCAGTAAGCAAGAATGGTTGGCAACAGCATCACAAAGGCGAAGCCAGCCGTAACAATCGAGCTATTCCTGCCACCATCCAAGGAGAAGAAGGTAAAACCGGCTGCAGGGATAAGGTAAAAAGGCAGCCACCAGACAAGTAATGCCCGGTTGGCTGCCTTTACTCCGCTATTGCCCAGCGTGAGCCAGGCAGAATCTGCGGTGTTCAAATGTATTTACCTGCGCAGGCCGAGGCGCTCGATCAGTGCACGGTAACGGTTGATATCGACATCATGAAGATAACCCAAAAGACGACGGCGCTGACCGACGAGCAAAAGCAAACCACGACGTGAGTGGTGATCGTGCTTGTGAGTCTTGAAATGCTCGGTCAAATCCTTGATACGACGTGAAAGCATCGCAATCTGAACTTCTGGAGAGCCCGTATCACCTGGGTGGGTTGCGTACTCTTCAATGATGGCCTTTTTAACTTCTGAATCCAATGGCATCCGATGGACCCCTCTCTCCTAGTTGCGCGGCGCGAAATCCCTTCTGGATTTGCACTCTTTATCCGCGGCCGATTCACGGCAACCTCAGAATTCTAGCAGAGATACAAGTGAGAAGAAAGACATTTTAGCAATATGCTGGAACTATGACTGTCTACATCACTGTTTTTGCAACCCTGGCCGCTGTTGTCCATGTGGTCTTTTTCTATCTCGAGTCTGTTGCTTGGAAGCGCCCAACGGTTTGGAAACTCTTTGGAGTGCAATCTCAGGAGCATGCAGAGATTATTCGACCAATGGCTTTCAACCAGGGTTTCTATAATCTCTTCCTCGGTATTGGCCTGTTCATTGGCACCATGCTCTACGGTTCAGGGATGACGGAGGCCGGTTTGGCGATCAGTATCTTTGCCCTGGTCTCCATGTTGCTGGCCGCAGGAGTGCTGCTGATGACCGATAAGAAGCTCTGGCAGGGCGCGCTGGTTCAGGGCTTACTCCCTCTGATCAGTCTGGTCATGTTCCTGGTTGCCCAGGTTCTCTAAGGCCAATATTTCAAAAGAAACAGGAGCGCTCAGAACTATTCTGAGCGCTCCTGTTCTTCTCTCAGTCGAGAAAAATACTTTTGGACTTAGCCGAGCAGGTCAATCACGAAGATGAGTGTGCGACCGGCAAGCTGGTGTCCGCTACCTGCTGGGCCATAAGCCAGTGCTGGTGGGCAGATGAGTTTGCGGCGTCCGCCAACCTTCATGCCCGGGATACCCTGCTGCCATCCAGCAATCAGCTGGGTAAGTGGGAACTTAATTGACTGACCGCGGCTCCATGAAGAGTCAAACTCGTCTCCACTTTCGTAATCAACACCGAGGTAATGAACATTTACCACAGCGCCTGGCTGTGCTTCTGCCCCATCGCCGACAATCAAGTCTTCGATAACAAGCTCAGTCGGTGCTGGCCCTTCTGGAAAATCAAGTTCTGGTTTGGTTCTGTTGTTTTCTGTCATGTTTTCAATCCTAAACACTATTTCTTGGCGATTGCTTGGCGGCAAGAACTCAAATATGTTCCCCATCAGAAATGATGATTGGAATCGCCGCAGTTACCGGGGTTATTCCCGAAAGACGCTCAGGGGTGAGGAGCTGTTCGACGCGCTCACGGCTCAGCAACCCCGCGGCCACAACTAGGTCGGCAACCGAGGAGTGACCCAATAACGCAGCATGGGCCAGCTCGGCAGCGGCGGCATAACCAATGTACGGAGTCAGGGCCGTAACCACGCCAACCGAAGAGGCAACATCCTGATGCAATTTGCTCTCATTGGCGGTGATACCGTCGACACAGTTCAAACGCAGAGTATGGCAGGCCTGACGCAACCACACCGTGCTCTGCAACAGCGAGTGCGCAATAACAGGCTCAAAGGCGTTCAATTGCAATTGCCCGGCCTCTACCGCAGCCGTGACTGTGGCATCGGTCCCAATAATCGAGAAGGCAACCTGGTTCACAACCTCAGGAATAACCGGGTTCACTTTACCCGGCATGATGCTGGAGCCAGCCTGCTTGGCTGGAAGATTGATTTCGCCCAGACCCGCTTGTGGGCCTGAAGAAAGCAAACGCAGGTCATTACAGATCTTTGAAAGCTTGACGGCTGCTCGCTTCATCACACCGCTATAGGACATGAATGCCCCGACATCGCTGGTCGCTTCAATCAGATCAACTGCGGTGACCATTTTGAAGCCCGTAATCTCACGCAGGTGCTTAATAACCGTCTCGGCATAGCGCGGATCTGCAGTGATACCGGTACCAATAGCGGTAGCTCCAAGGTTTACTTCGCTCAAGTGTGGAATCATTTCGGTCAGACGCAAGTAGTCTTCACCGAGCGTGGTGGCAAAACCACTAAATTCCTGTCCGAGTGTCATCGGCACGGCATCCTGCATTTGCGTGCGACCGATCTTGATAACGCCAGCAAATTCACGACCCTTTTTCGCAAAGGATTCGGTGAGCAATTTATGTTCAACCAGCAGCTCGTTCAAGGTCATCATGAGCGCGATCTTGATTGCGGTGGGATAGGTGTCGTTTGTACTCTGCGAACGGTTTACCTGGTCAATCGGGCTGAGATAAGCGTAATCGCCCTTTTCTTTGCCGGCGATTTCCAGCGCAATATTTGCAATGACCTCATTGACATTCATATTGGTGCTGGTACCGGCACCACCCTGGATAACTCCGACCACGAATTGATCGTGATATTCGCCATCAATCACACGCTGGCAGGCTTGGTCAATGAGGTCGACGTATTCGGCCTCAAGAACCCCAATTTCTTTGTTTGCACGCGCTGCGGCCTGCTTCACCATGGCATAGGCAATCACCAGGTTTGGATAGACCGAAATCTGTCGACGGGTGATAGGAAAGTTTTCGATAGCCCGGAGAGTATGAACTCCCCAATACGCATCGAACGGAATTTCAACGGACCCTAAAGAGTCTTTTTCTGTACGAGTTTTATCCACAGTGCTAGCCTATCTCTTTGCTGAAATACCCGGACCGCTCTCGGTCCGGCTCACCAGAACATGCTGTGCAGCACCGGAATAATCAAGAAAATTCCGAAAAGCACAGCAAGTCCACTCAAGGTATAACAAATGCGGGCACCCCACAGCGCGAGCTTCTGTCGCGACTTATTGAGTGGGGTCACCACAATAATGGTTCCGGTGTCTGTCATGATCTCATGCGCAGGAGTATCCGGATCTAAATCTTCGGGAAGCGGTTCGGCAAGCACATGCAAACGGATTCCAAGCGCATAGAGCGCAACCACTACAACCGTAGCCACCAGGGAAGCTGCTGTAACCGTTAAGAAGGCCAAGAAATCTATACCAAAAAGCACAGCTTACTTCTCCTTTTTCTTTGAAGAGCGGCGACGCAAAGGTTTGAGGTTCTTCTTCTGCTTCACGGCTTTAGCCGCCTGGTGCAACGAAGCCACCGGATCATCGTAGAGATTCTTGTGATCGACCTGGTCGCGTCGTGACCAGAAGTAGATAAAGATCAAAACACCGAAGCCGAGAACCGCATCAATGAGAATGCCCATCGGCCCGAAAACCTGAGCGATGAATGCTGCGATAACACCGATTGCCGCAGCAGCAGGAATAGTCAACAACCAACCCATGACGATCTTGCGCACGTTCTTCCAACGAACTTTTGAACCGCGTCGGCCAATACCAGAACCAATAATTGAACCGGAAGCTACCTGGGTGGTTGACAGCGCAAAGCCGAGGTGGCTTGAAGCCAAGATAGTGGCTGCTGTTGAGGTCTCGGCGGCAAAGCCCTGTGTCGGTTTCACCTCGGTGAGCCCGGAGCCCATGGTGCGCATGATGCGCCATCCGCCCAGATAGGTTCCCAGAGCAATAGCAAACGCACACACCACCACCACCCAGAATTCTGGGCCGGTACCGGACATCTGGAATCCGCCAGCAATCAGAGCGAGAGTGATAACACCCATTGTTTTTTGGGCGTCATTGGTGCCGTGTGAAAGGGCAACCAGGGATGAGGAAAAGATTTGTGCGTATTTAAATTTGCCGCGACCATCCGGTTTGCCGTCATATCGACGGGTAATTCCGTAGGCAAGTTTGGTGGCGGTGAGGGCAATCAGTGCTGCGATCAAGGGAGCCAAGAGCGCCGGAAGAATCACCTTGCTGGTCAAAACACCATAGTCGACCGCGCCAAAGCCTGCACCGACAATTGCAGCGCCAATCAGGCCACCGAAGAGGGCATGGCTTGAACTGGATGGGAGCCCCTTGAGCCAGGTCACCATATTCCAAACGATGGCACCAATCAAACCGGCAAAGATAATCTCCGGGGTGATATTGATACCGCCGGGTCCTTCTCGAATAATGCCTCCAGAGATTGTCTTTGCAACCTCGGTGGAAAGCATGGCGCCGATAAGATTCAAAATTGCGGCGAGGGTGACAGCTGTTTTTGCTTTGAGTGCCCCGGTAGCAATCGGCGTTGCCATCGCATTCGCTGTGTCATGAAAGCCGTTAGTGAAATCAAAAATAAGTGCGAGAACAATTACCAAAACTACTATCAGGGTAAATTCCACGAGCTGTCTGACCGATCTTTTTGTAACGAAGAATTGATGTTGTGTTCACTCGTTGGTGGGGTTCAGCAAACTACTTTATGATACTGGCAAATGTGCAGCAAACCAATTTTCACAAAGCTTCAGCTTCAAGGATTGCTTGAAGGACTGAGCAGAAATTATGAGAAGTTCGTTGAATTCTCAAGCAATATTAGCGGCGGTTATTGTGATTCTTTGGAGGAGTGGAATTCCCCGCATCATGGGTTGGGACCTTGATCATCATGCCAGAAGCAGCCATCAGAATACCGGCCCCAATGTTCAACACCAACCAGAGCTCGAAGCTGGGCAGACGCATTTCGATTGGATAGATCGGGTTCCAAAGAACTGCAATTCCGAGAAGGATCGGCCACCACCACCAGTGCTTTGCTTGATAGGCAAAGACCAGGTTTATGAGGGCAAAGATACTCACCACGTACAGCACGGCTGGCATCCAGTCTTGATCCAGGCCACCAGCCCCAATCATGAGTGCAATCATGCCTATGAATCCGGGCACGAGCCCTGGACGAGTGAAGGCTGGGAGACTCTTGTCTGGATAGCGGTTCGACTGATTGCGATTCTGTGGGTTGCGGTTCTGGGCCATCCTAGCCACGCTCCTTGATCGTTTCTTCCAAAATTTGACTCAGAGCCAAAAGCTGAATATTTCCAAGCTCGAGCTCAGCACTGGAACCTTCAAGCGCTCGCTGTGCCAAGCCAGCCTTACTATCAATGAGTTCAGCAATCTTGGTGTCAATGGTTTGCGCAGCCAGAATACGCCAGGCGGTAACCGGCTCCTCCTGACCGATACGGTGGACCCGGTCGATAGCCTGATCTTGCTCTGCTGCGGTCCAGCTGAGCTCAGCCAAGACCACGTTCGAGGCCACCTGGAGGTTGACTCCGACGCCGGCAGCAGTAAGCGAGCAAACGATCACCGAAACGTTCGGGTCATTGGTGAATGCATCGATAGCATCCTGTCGCTCATTGGCGCTCTGATCGCCGCGAATTGAGACGGTCTTGAGTCCGCGCTTTGCCAGCGTCTCTTCGGCCAAATCCATCACATCAATATGCTTCGCGAAGAATACGACTTTTCCAACAGCGTCTGCCAACTGTGCGGTGTAGTCTGCAGCCAGGCTGGCCTTCGCCTGACCGATGCGACGAACCATAGCAAAGACGTTTTCGCCGGTGCCTGTCGATTTAGAATCTTCAAGCTCTGAAGCGGCAACGATTTTGACAATCTCGGCCTGAGTAAAGTTCGGCTTCGTCTCACGGATTTGCAGATACTTGCGATACAGCCGTTCAGCGAGCTGCTTTCCAGCTTCGCGGATCGAGTTACCGAGACTGCCCTCGAGCTCGACCGGAATATCAGCAATTCGACGGGATGGAAGGTCCGAAGCCACATCAATCTTGCGCCGCCTGACAATTCCCATATCGATAACCGTTTTACGCGCTGCCGGAAGAAAACCAAAGTCAAGCGGGGTGAGGTCATTAGCTTCGAGGGATTCCATCAACTTGGCAGTTGGTTTGCCTTTATCGTCAATCCAACCAAGAAAACGCCAAATCATTCGGAAGTCTTCAATGCTGTTAATCAGCGGCGTACCGGTGAGTGCAATCAGCAACGGGTCTCCGCCGGGTGCGAACATCCGGATGCTATCAGCAAGTTTCAGCACATTCTTGGTGCGCTGAGATTCCGGGTTCTTAATGAAGTGCGCCTCATCGACCACCATGCTCTTGAAGCCGAGACGGCTCAACCAGCCAATGTGTCGATCGAGGATGTCATAGTTGACCACCACCACATCGGCGAAAGCATCGAGGTCGTTACCATCACCGTGAATCACAGAGACTTTGCGGTTCGGGGTCCAGATATTGACTTCACGCGCCCAGTTCATCTTGACGACATTGGGAACAACGGCCAGCATCGGGTATGCAGAGGCTTTCGCCGCGGCCAGAATCGACTGCGCCGTCTTACCAAGACCCGGCTCATCAGCGAGTAAGAAGGTGCGATGTCCACCGCGCACCGAGGAAATAAACTCTGCCTGGTGCTCCATCAATTGCCGTCCAGCAGGGGCCAAACGATCAATCGGACTCGGTTCTGGAAGTTTCATCGAGGCAGCGCTACCACCGGCACCCTGCTCAAAAGCCTTAAACAGTGGACCGAGGAGTTCCCAATTGCCGAGTTTTCGACCACTCGGCTTTGCAGCAGATTGCGTGCGAGAAAAGTCTGGGGCCAAGAAAGGATTCAACATAGAACGTTGCGTGACCGATTGCGGCACGACCTGCTTATCAGGAACAGCGGGAAGCTCTGGTTCTGGCGTGGTAACAATCAGGTCATCGGTCTCAAGCTCAACGCCCGCACGAAGAAGCAAATCACGTTTCACTTCTTGCATTGCTGCAGAGAGCGGTTCGGTGCTCTCCAAAAGTTGAATGAGTGAAGTATCTCGCGCCGCCGTCTGTGCCAAAATACCGGCTATTCCATCAAGACGTTTCAGCGTCTCGGTACGTTCGGAATCTGGCACCCCACCGGCGAGAACACGGGCGCGTTCTTCACGCATCAGCATAGCCACCACAAGGTACTTGTTTCGGTATCCAGCGGGCACTTTGCCGTGTTTCGCAGCAGCTTTCTCGACCTCCCGCACCGTTTTGGCGAGGGTAGGGATTAAGCCTTCACTATCGATATACCGTGATTTACGGTTCGCTGAAGTTGCTTTGTTGGCACGGGACTGTGAACCCGAATGAGTCTGGCCTGAAGTGGCCATGAGCCTCCCTTAGAGAACGATTGCTTCTTGATACCAAGCTGGTTGAGGTGGATGCTTCAGCTATCGTGCTGAACGGGTGCACACGCCTCGTACACTCAAGTTCGAATCAAGAGCAGAGAGCAAAGATTACTTATCGGTTCGCAATGAACTCGATGGCATCATTCTACAACACTCAGCTGAGTTTAGACGCCGCCACCACCACCACCACCGCCACCACCACCGGAAGAGCCACCCCCGGAGGAGCCACCCGACGATGATGAGCTGCTAAAGCTGGAACTGGTGGTACTTGAGAAACTCGAAACCATACTACTCATGCTGGCAGCGCTGAAGCTACTGGTTCCAGAATACCAATACGGGGTGACACCTAATTCGGTGTAATAGTTGCCTAAAACCTGGGTCCAGGACTTTTCCAAACCGAAGATCACAGCATAGGGCAAAAGCTGTTCATAAAGTAGAACAACGGAAACCTGATCAACTTTCCCCTCAGCTGTGAAAAATCCCATGTGTTCGTGCCTGGCATTAACCGCGGTCGTGCCGTGCTGCGCCCCATGTGGCAAGCCATTGGCTCCGATAAAGCGTCCCGAATCCTCCACCGCTTTTACCGTGTGACGGAAATCACCACGCTCAGCACCGGAGACACTCTGCAGCATCCGAAGCCGATCAGCCTCTGCCACCGAAATATAGAGTTTCAGACCTTGGAGATATTCCTTGAGGAGTATTCCATCTCTGCTCAGTGGAGTTCTGCCCATCAATGCAATACTGAGAAAAAACATCACGACTGCAAAACCGAGAGCTGTGAAGGATAGCAGCCGGGCAATCTGGTTACCAATATTTGCTACAGCGAGGACGAAGATCGAAACGGATAATCCGATGCCAATAATGCCCATTCCGAGCTGTGCACCCTTGTGGGTGTCACTCCGGAAACCACGGCTTTTGATCGCCTTTTTTTGTTGAGAGAAAATTTGCATCATCGGCTCAGCACCAGAGTTGATGGTTCTACTCTTCAGCCAGGAGGTATCTCCCAGACGTAGTGTGGCTCGCCTCATAAAGGAGGCAAGAAATCGTGGTTCCTCAGGATGCTCAAAATCCATATTCTTGACCACAACCCCGTAGTCTTTCGATTTACCCGGGCGTTCAAGAATTTGTATCTTTTGATTCACGGCGAGACTTATCGCTTCAGCAGTCACCGATTGTGCAAGTTTGCCCAAAAAGACCCCGGCAAAGAGCGGGCTAATCCCCTGAGGGGCCTCATACTCGGGGATAATGGTGCCCCGTCCTTTGGCGTTCCCTAAACGGAGGCGTGCAAAGAATCCCGCAATGACGGCGAATAGTGCTCCGATGGCCGAGACTATGGTCAATAGAATGCCGCCGGCGGTATTGAACACACCGCTATTTCGTTCGGTGAAAGTCCCTGACTCAAAACCTACGGCGATGGTGACATTTTGTGTGGCATTGAGGTTCTCCTGTGATGCTCGGATAATGACCCCGCCAAAGACATCGCTTTCTTTCTGAATGTTGCACTGATCGCTCGCACCGTAATATCCGTAATAGCAGGACATGGCTCCTGGGGAGAGCTTCAGCGCCAATTGTGGTTCGAGATGTAGCCGAACCTCCACGAGGGCAAATGGCTGCCGCCAATCCCCGCCGTTCACATCCCAATAAAACTCATCGACTCCGGTATCGGCAAAATTTCGGGTGACATTCTCTTGGGTGTAGCGAATGATGAAGTGTTGCTCCCCCTGAAGATAGCTATTTGCGCGGCTGGTGATTTGGACAACATCATCCTCAAATTCAACCTCCATCGGCCTGGATTTCCCCTGCTCATCGGTCACCGAAAGCACCTGAATATTGGTGGGCCAACCGTTAAATTGAGTTGGTAGCAGACGCCGGATACCTCGGTTTTGATCAAAATCAGGAAAGAGCGCCACGAAGTGCTCTTCGGTTGTCAGAATGGAATGACCTTCAGCATCCTGTGTGAGGTAATAATCAACTTCAAGCCGTTCGAAGCTAAAATCATCGACCCCGGTGCCAAGTGGCAAGAACGCGGCAGGCTGAGTTTGAACAGCTGTGGCGGCTTTTGCCGATTGTGTTTCTGAAACAAAACCAATGATCAGGGTTCCAAAAAATGCGGCAAAAAGGATAACTCCAAGAAACCGTCGGGTGCGTGATTGAACTCGAAGCTGCATTGATCCTGCCATTCCTTTCGGGTCACCCGAGCTAAAACTTTCAGGCGATACTTCGAGAATACCGGCAGAAGAGAGATTCATCCAAGAGGGGTGCCGAGCGAAACACCGGTGAACTAGACTACTTAACGAGTACACGACGGAAAGGCAACCCTTGACTTCTTCATCACAAACCCTGCCAAGCTACGAGGCTATTGCCGGGATTATTGATCACGCAATCTTAAAACCTGAGCTCACTCGAGCTGAAGTTGATGAGGCCATCGCGCTTGCTAAAAAGTATCAGCTCTTCAGCCTCTGCGTTCGCCCTTCGGATGTTCCCTATGTTGCAGAATCACTTGCCGACTCCGGAGTCAAAACGATTACTGTTCTCGGCTTCCCTCATGGAACCACAAACACCGCCGGCAAAGTAGCCGAGCTCGTTCAAGCCCGCCGTGATGGGGCAGTTGAATTTGATATGGTGATCAATATTGGCTGGGTCAAGTCTGGGCTTTATGATTTGGTCGAAGCTGATATGCGCGCCGTGGCTGTTGCTGCTGAAGGGATGCTCACCAAGGTCATTCTGGAGACCAGCTACCTCAGTGATGAAGAAATTGTCTTGGCCTGCCAGGCAGCCGAACGCGCTGGAATCAATTTTGTGAAAACCTCAACCGGCTTTGGCGGTGGCGGAGCCACAATACCGCACCTGAAACTCATGCGCGAAGCTGTTGGCCCTCAAGTCCAGGTCAAAGCATCCGGCGGGATTCGCACCCTGGAATCCGTAATGGAGGCCATGGCGGTCGGTGTTACCCGTCTCGGAACCAGTTCAAGTGCTGCCATCCTCGATGACCTCAGTGGTCGGCTTCGCGGCGAGGCACCAAAAACTACCGATAGCAGTGGTGGATACTAAACAACGTTCAGGAGCTTTGCGATGAGTCTGGTTCTTGCGGTTGATTTTGGTGGCACAAAAGTGGCCTCCGCGCTGGTCGATCAACACGGAACTGTGTTACCCCAGAGTCGGTTCCAATCACCAACCGGTCGCAATAGATCGAGTGAAGAAATCGCCGAAGGGTTCCGCTCGATTATTGCCAAGAGTTTGGCAAGTATGCCCGAAGCAGAAGTTATCGGCTGCGGTATCGGATCTGCCGGTCCGATTGATATCAACAGGGGCGTTGTCTCCCCCTTCAATACTCCGGTGTGGAAAGATTATCCGCTGGTAGATCTCGTGCAGAGCGCCAGTGGACTACCAACCACCCTGCGGATGGATGGACAGGCCCTGGTTTTAGCCGAGCACTGGGTCGGTGCCGGACAAAATGTTGACAATATGATGGGCATGGTTGTGTCTACCGGAGTTGGCGGCGGTCTCATCCTGGGCGGAAAACTCATTACCGGAGCCAGTGGAAATGCCGGACATATTGGACATGTTCTGGTTCCACCCGATGCCGGAGATAGCGGCGGCGATCCCCGTTTTCCCACCGCTACCGCTCTCGAGGCCACGGCAAGCGGGCCATATTCGGTCGCTTGGGCACAATCACAGGGTTGGGTTGGCACATCCGGTGAAGATCTGTCTCGCTCTGCCGCATTAGGAGACACAATAGCCTTGGCCGCAATCCGGCGTTCTGGAAGGGCTGTTGGAAAGGCCATTGCGAGCGCCACCGCACTGCTCGAACTTGAGCTGGTTGTGATTGCCGGAGGTTTCTCAAAGGTGAGCCCGGTGCTCTTTGATTCGATACGCGGCGCCATTGCCGAACACCATCTGGAGTTTGTTCGACGGGTACGGGTCGAACCATCAAAGCTCACCGATGATGCTCCACTCATCGGTGCTGCGGCACTGGTGCACCTCGCCTGAGCGAACTAGCAGCCATCGCAATCTGCACAGGTCAATCCCGGTTCTATATCGGCCTCATTTCGGCCTATTTGACCGCAAAGATACCCTTGGCGCCCCGTTCTGCATCAATCATAATATGCGTGACAAAGGGGTAATCTCCGGCCTCTGGAAAGACCAATTCCACGAAACCGCCCTGAGCAGCCTGAAGCCCTAGAGCCTGTGACCCGGACTTTTCAGAACGATTGATGAGATAGCCGCCCTCAAACCACACCGTATCGAATTGTCCACCAATCACATGAAAGCTCGAAGCCCGATTTGGTCCAGCATTCAACACCCAGAGCCGAACCCGTTCGCCGACCCGAACCGCTAAGGGGGCGTAAGCGTACTGATCTGCGTACCCGTTGAAGGTAACCAGATCGGGACGTTCCTGCTGCAGACGATTCATATCGACTTCAGCATCCTGTGCACCAAGATAGTACTCGCCCTGGACAAAGATATAGCTTCGGTCAACGGCTGGGAGTTCAGGATCTTCGATCACGACGGCTCCGTACATCCCGTTGGCGATATGGGCAGACATGGGTGCGGTTGAACAGTGATACAACCAGATACCGGAGCGGGTTGCGGTAAAGGTGTATGTCAGGCTCTCTCCCGGAGCAATGGTACGCATCGGCTCATTCGGGGCAAGGGCACCCGCATGAAAATCAATCGAGTGCCCAATAGTGCCATCGTTCTCCAGGGTCACCACAAAGGTGTCCCCGATGCGTCCATGGAATATCGGTCCCGGTGCAGAGCCGCCAAAGGTCCAGAGCTTCTGTCGCACTCCGGGGGCGACTTCTACCACCTGTTCGGTCACCGGGAGCGTAATGTGGTGAGTTTGTGGGCCCTTTGCTGGAGGCAATGGATCCAGAGTGGCATCAAAGGGTGTGAAATCGGCCCCGGGTAATCGACTGAGATCAATCAACTCAGCTGCACTCGGGCTCTGAGTCGATCCATTGTTCAGGTGATCCCCGTTCCCAGTAGCAGAACCGTTGTTCGGTTTTGTTCCGGGTACTGTGCCGGTCACAATAATGTCGAGTGTCATGCCCATTTGGCGGTGTCCGATAATTGAGCACCAGCCTTCAAGATCGGCCGTGATGACACCGATATCGATGGTTTCGTTTTCACCGGGAGCAAGACGGGAACCGGTTACACCATTTGCAAAAATTAGATCGTGGATCTGTGCATTATCGGTATTGCTCAGCTCAATAATGAGACGAGTCCCTGCCGGTACTTCAATCGTGTCGGGGAAGAAACGCATATCTCGCGCCTCAACTTTCACCGTTTTTGTGGGGGCATTCTCTGCACCAATATTTGGCTGTGTGCCGGAGGAATTGGAAAGTCCAAAGATTCCGATCTGATCAAGAGCCGCAATCGGGCGCTGCACGCCGGTGTCAAAGGGAGTCACAATAGCGACGCTGAGCAGCACAATAATTAAGCCGGCAACAGCCTGACCGGCACGGCGACCATGAGCCCTTTCGCCCTCGGGAGCTATCCGTCCGCGTCGAGACGTCGCCGGGTTTGAAGTATCAAGACTCGCACCCTCCCGTTTGGCTCGGCCCTGTTCCCAAAGCGCAATACAGAGTAGCGGAATAAATGTAGCCGTGGCAAGAAGGTAAAGAATGGATGCGATCACCAGTACCAAGCTCGGCAGTGGCAATATGCAGACGAAGAGTGCTGTATTTGCAAGAGCGACCCGAAGATTACCGAGTCGATCGAAAACGGTGGTGCCAATACGTACCGGAGTCGGCCCGCCACCGATAACAACTGGCACCAAATAACTGAGCGCGCCGAGCAGAATTTGGGCGACAAAGCCGGCAGCAAAATAGGGAACGACCCAGTCGAAAGCCTGCTGTACCGGCATGAGGTCGGCACCGTTAGGCAATACACCCCCGCCCAGAGCTGACTGGGCTGCCGCAATGAGCACAATGAGCAAACACACAATCCACCAGGCGAGCGCTGCCCCAGCAGAAAGTGTTGCAAAGGTGCGAGGAGCCGTTGTTCGCGCTTCCCGGATGAGGCAGATGCCGATAATTATTAATCCGCCCGCGTATCCCAAGAGGCCAAATACAATGAGTACCGGATAGGCGGTTGCCGCACCCAGCGCCGCAAGAAGCACACCAATGCCAAGCAGCGGAAGCGCACGTTTGGCGCCCAGAGCAGCGCCTTCAGCCGCCTTGGTGCGGAGCATCGTCGGCCAGAGGGTCACCAGCGTTCCGGCAACGGTAATGCCAATCCAGCCCAGAACGTTGATGATCGAGTGTGCCAGCTTAAGGTTCGCGGCTGATCCCTCAGGGTGAGCCATCCAGGCTCCCAAAAAGACGCCAATCGGAAGACAGGCCGCGGCAAGAATGTAATATTTCAGGATGCCGGTAAAGCGCCCCGGGAGCGCCCCGCGGAACTTCAGCCAAATACTCACACCATGCCAGGCGACAGCGGTAACGAGCATGATCGACCCGGCAAGAGTGAGCGGCCACAGCCCCCAGGGCACTCCAATAAAGACTGCGAGCATACCCACATTTGCGAGCATCAATCGAATGTTTTGTTGAGCGCGCTGGCGGTGGCTCACCGGAGAGCGCGAAAGCGCTGCGGTAAAGTGTTGGCTCCAGACCAGAATCGCGTGGCTGGCCGCACCTAAAAAGAGCAGGTGAAGAAGCAGCCAGGTGGGCATTGGAAGCCAACGATGGGTAAACGCAACCACCACGATAACCAGAAACCACAGCGCGGTAGGAAGGTCACGCATTGGCCAAAACCCACGGGAGGGGGCAGCAGCCGGATTGCGTTTCATAGTGGAGGGCAAACTAGTCAAGGGTCACCTCCACAGTGCTGGGCTCAGAACTTGGCTGCGAGCGGCGCAGGTTTCTGGCCGGATTCGGCTCTTTTGTCGATGATTCTTGACCGGCTCCACCTTCTGTTTTAGCCGGACCCGCAAAAACACAAGTGATGGCGCTCAGCACAAAAACGAGCAGCGCGACAATGGTCAGCACGCCACCCCATTGCCAGGCCGGAAGGAACCCAAACGCATCTCCCCAGAGAATACGAACTATCAATCCGAGGTGCAATAACCCGGCCGGGAGCCACAAGATACCCCGATAAGGCAGTTGTATGCGCAACACTGCCGGCAGGATAGTGGTGGAGTGTGCCATGATCATCGACATGGTGTAGCCGAGAAAAATCGCATGGGTGAAGCCATCATAGGCGAACACTGTGGTGGGATATCCAAGCAGCAGAATAACTCCGCCCACAATCAACCAGAAATAGCCACCGAGCATACAGGCGGCCATGAATCGAACAGCGCCCTTAGCGCGAACGGTATATCGGGCAATATCATTGCGTACCAGCCAGAGTGCGAGCGCCAGATAAGCGAGCCCCAGGGCAATAGCACCAAGGTGTGGGAAGGCCAGGCCAATAATGAGAGCGAGGGCGACGGTCCAGGAGTGTACGAGGAGTCGCGCTCCGGCACCGTTACCGAGAGTAATGGTTGCCAGCTCTACCCGTTCTGCGGCAATGGTGAGCACCACAAAGGCGGTGAGCCAGGGAATCAATCGGGTCATTGAGCTCCCCGAGAGCCACATAATAGAGGCGGTCAGTGCAAAGCTGGTACCAAGAATTTGTGCCAGAATCTGAGCACCATAGCGTCGCCGCCAGAGTGGCACATATGTCAGCATAAAAGCGGCTGAACCGGCAGTCAGCGCTGCCTTTCCGACCCAGATTGGGAGCGGATCCACCAGCACCAGGAGCGCGCCAAACCCGAGCAACATCGGCCCAATATAGCCATACCAGCGCCCAAGCGCCACCGAGCGTTCAAGCGCGATAAGGGTCCCGATGAAACCGAGCACCAGGAGCATCCCATGGCTCTCCGCCAGCCGCGTCAGTGTAATCGGGGCCGGAAATCCGAGCAGGATGAGCGCGGCGTCGAGCCCTGCGAGGAGCGAGAGTCCGGCAGGGAACATCCATCCGAGTCTTGGGGAAGGCTTCATCATTGCTTTCTAGTGAATGGTTGGAGCAAGGGGTGAAATTGTGCTGATATGCAATTGCAGCGAGCAGGTTCCAGCTGAGATGAACGGGGTGAGCGTGGTTCCCGCGCTGCTCATTCCGCGGGTTTCTAGAGCACCCTGCACCATGCCGAGATGCACTGCACAGACGATCTCTGGATGCCGCGTTGCAGCGTCAATGAGCGGACACTGCCGGAGCAGGATTTCACGATTGCTACCATCAGCCGACCCCGGCTGGCTCTCTGGCGCGAAACCCTCATCACGCATAATATTCTCAATAAGTTCTTCTGCTTCAAGCTCAGTGCGTTGTTGGGATGCGAGAGCAATACCCCAGGTCCTTCCGGCATTGCGCGCCTGTGTCGAAGCATCATCACTCGAACGGGCTAATTGTTCTGCGAGGGCGTTCGCCAACGCCGCATAGGGAGATGAAACCGAACGTTTCGAAGCACCCCAGAGCCAAGCTGGCCGGCCGGGCTCATCGTGTTCAGCCGAACTGGTGCGCAGAAGATACCCATCGTTCCACAGTGCGGTGACGTGACCACGAACCGTATTCTCGTGGAGTTGGGTAATGACCGCCAGTTCTGGAACGGACTGTGGCGCCTCGGTCGCTTCTACGATGCGCAAGATCTGCTCTCGCGTTGGAGAGAGCAGGCGTCCACTCGAAGTGCGACGAATTACCGGAATAGTTTCCACATAGTTTAGTGTAGTAAATAATGGTCGACATTACGAAAGGAAGCGAAAATGGCTGATATTCACCTGCATCACTCTGCTGAGGAGGCTCAGAGCGGAGCTACAACCCAGAACACCTGCAGCTGCGGAGAGCGCAATGAGGGTGTCCCCGAGGTTGATGTGCAGACAATTCCACACGCGGTACGACATGCGGCAATCTTTGGAATGATTGATGCGCTCGCATCCGGATCTTCCCTGATCCTTGCAGCCAGCCACAATCCGATACCGCTCCTGCAACAATTAGAGCAACGCTCCCCAGGGCTCTATGAAACACGCTATCTCGAAGAGGGCCCAGAACGCTGGAGACTCCTTATCCAGCGCGGATAGGACTAGCCAGCCCGGCCGGGGTGCTCATCTTCTAAGATACGATTCCGGTGCAGAACCAGCCCTGCCAGGAGGCAGAGTAAAGAAGCCCCGTACAGCAGCATGAGCGGTGCCTGCCAATTCCCTGACCAAAGGTGAAGCAGTCCGAAAAGTATAGGCCCACAAGCACTCAGCAAATAGCCCCAACCATTCACGAAACCGCCCAGACTGATGGCGCCCTTCTCGGTACGTGTTCTGAGCATAATCAACACCAGCATGAGTGGGAAAATGATTTGGCCGGAGGTGTGAATCATGGTCCAGAGCCACGGGGTAACCGTCGGGAAGAACATAAAACCAGAAGCGCCAATCGCAAAGAGCACTCCGCCAACAATCACCAAATTCCCCGGATGTTTCATCCTGAGTGCCAGCATCGGGATAATCAGCCCGGTCGGAATACCAATGGTGGCATAGAGCGCCACCATAATGCCGGCTGAGGGCGCATCGTACCCGGAGAGGTCCTGCAGCATCAGCGGCAACCAGGCCAGCATGGTGTAGCCAGAGAAGGACGAACAGGCAAAGGCAACGACCATAGCCCAGGCACTCAATGACCTCCAGAGCCGGCTTGGTTTCCAATTGAAGCCCCATAATCTGGGCTTCACCAACTCTTGAGTGTTGGTGATTAGCGGTATCGGTCCGGTGAGCTGCGAGACCCCACGAAGAGCCCGTACATCTTTGCCGAGGTGCTGCCGCACCAAAAATAACCAGGGCAACAAGCAGGCGAGCGCCAACGGAATATAAATCAGCATATGGAAACGCCAGCCGGTATCCGCAACGGTCGCCGCCGACCAGAGTGGTGGGACAAATGTTGAAACAGAGAGCAGCGTGGCATAGATGGAAGTCATCAGGGCAATACGTTGTGGAAAATATTTCTTTACGATAGCTGGCATCAGCACGTTTCCGATGCCCATCCCACACATCGAAACAGCCACCCCCAGGGTGAGCGCTACGGTATCCCCAGCGACTCCGCGGATCAGGTGTCCTGCGGCAATCAGTAGCAGGGCGAAAACCACGTTGAGATTGAGCCCGATGAATCGGTTGATGATGGGGGTCAGGATGCCAAAGAGCGAGAAACACAGTGGCGCCATCGAGCCAATGATCCCGAGCAAGACTGAACTCACCGCAAATTCTTGTTCGATGCTGTCAAGCATTGGTGTGAAATTCGCCGTAGTAACCCGCATATTCAAGGCGAATAGGACCACCATAATGATGGCCGCCACCAGGGTAAATTTCTTTGAGTGGTTCACTCCTGGGCGAGCCGTTTCAGGATCTCGTCAACGTCCTGGTGCATCCGTTCAATCAAAGCATCGATACCGGTAAAGGCGACCATCCCGCGAATCCATGAAACAAACTCGATTGTGACCTGTTTGCCATAGAGGTCAAGCTCAACTCCAGGAAGATACGCCTCAACCTGACGGATTGGGACATCGTCAAAAGTGGGGTTGGTACCAATAGAAATAGCGGCCGGGTAACGTCGATCTCCAAGCCGCAGATATCCGGCGTAGATCCCATCAGCAGGCACGAAGCCCTGTGGATGTGCCTCAAGATTTGCGGTCGGGAATCCGAGCTCACGCCCGCGTTTCAGACCGTGAACGACCTCTCCGCTCACCGAATGAACCCTATCGAGTAAACGGTTGGCTTCTTCTACCCGCCCTTGCAGAAGCAACTCACGAATCCAGGTGCTCGACACCCTGCGGGCCTCGCCGTTCGAGCCTTCGAGCTCGTCCTCTATGAGTTCGAGGGTATAACCGTATTGCTCGGCTAGTTCGGTGAGGGTTTGAAGGTTACCCAATCCTTGATCGCCGAAATGAAAATCGCGGCCGGCCAGAATAATTTTTGCACCGAGGTCTTCGGCCAACATCCGCACAAAATCGGCGGCTGTCTGAGCCTGGCGTTCCTGATCAAAGGCCAAGACCACGGCATTGTCGATACCCGTCTCACTAATAAGTTCAAGCTTCTGTTCAAGAGTGGTGAGCGGAGTGGGGCTTGCAAGAGGGTTAATCAGCTCTAAAGGGTGTCGATCAAAAGTCACCACGGTTGATTCCAGCGAATTTTCTGCAGCCAAGGCAAGCAAACGGCGCAGTATGCCACGATGCCCGATATGGAGGCCATCGAACTTGCCAATGGTCAGCACGGTGGCGGACCCTTGAGGGAAGTCTTCGGGGCGGGTAAAAATTTTCATTCGGCCACAGCCGTCACATCGGGTTCGGGGCTGGGGTTTTGAGCACTGTGTTGTTGAGCAGTGTCTTGTTGAACAGTGTGTTGTTGAACACTGAGCGCTTTACCACTGCGCGATAACCAGAGTAATCCAAGCACCGGAAGAAGCAGTGGGATGAGCAAATAGCCCAGGCCAAAGCCGGTCCACACTGTTGCGCCATCACCGGTCAATTGGGTATGGTCCTGCCCTAAAAGCGCCGGAGCGATCAGGCTAATGGTACCAACGACGAGTACACCAAGAAGTTCAAAACTAATACTGACCCAGGCAATTTTTCGACCGATCCCCCGTTCAAAGCCGAGCGAAATGGTTGCAATGAGATACACCAGTGCGGCCAATGCTGACAACCAGAATGCGAGGGGAACATCGGGAGACGATCTGATGATCTGATAGCTGGAACGGCCCAGAGCAGCAAGTGTCAAAACCCCGTAGAGTGCGACCAACACAGTTTTGAGGCCACGGAAACGGCCGGTTGCGGGAGTTGTCATAGTATTACCAGCTTAGGCGTTTTGGGAGGAAAAATTCTTCTCTCTAGCTCAGAGGAATTTCCGGAATAGTCCAAATCACATTCATTCTCCAGAACATGATTGCCACGCTGAAGCAGGCCAGCCCGAGAATAATCGTGCTCCAACGATTCCGCTCGACCAAGCTCCAGAAAACGGCGGCAACAATGATGAGAATCGCGGTGATGTGGTACATCCAATACTCCACCAAATCACCTTCCGGCGCATTGCTGGTCAAGGGGGCGATAATGCTCATTGGCAATTGAATCATGAGCCCAATTGTGGTGAATGCACCGGCAGCCAGGGTCAAATCATTCGGAATTTTTCCTGCCAAACCGCGAACCAAACAGAAAGCCCCACCAATCAGTGCTATGGCGAGCACCGACCACGTCATCCATGTTTGCATTATTTGTGTTCCTTAACTTCTCATTGAGCGGGCTAAATTGCGCCAAAAACCGTTTCGGGATGCAGCGCGCTCCCCTGAATTTTGAGCATAGCGACTAAACGCTCTCCCTGCACAGCTGCAATGGGCAGCTCTGCGTCCTGCGTTTCTTCTTCAGCATTCGGATGGGCACTGCTGTGCTCGCTATTGAGCCAGGATCGTGCTGGAAACTCTGAAATCCGTACTCGAGCAGCCTCATCGTAGGCCAATTTTTGACCGTGCATTATTTTGCGAATCTCAACATCATCGACCTCAATGCTGGCAAATAATTGTCGAGCAAGAACGGCCCCACCGTTCACCATTGCCGGAACAATTTCGTCAAGATTATGTGACTCCTCGATTGCCATCGGACCAACCCGTGTACGACGAAGTGCAATGAGGTGCGCCCCCAGCCCAAAATGCAGTCCGAGATCACGGGCTAGGGCACGAATATAGGTCCCCGAAGAACAGTGCACTCGCACCTCTAAATCAAGAAAGTTAGCTGCAGTGGTATTGGTATCACTTTGCTCAAGCACGGAAAATTCGTAGATCGTCACTGCCCGGGCCTTGAGCACGACCTCCTCACCATCGCGGACTCGCTGGTAGGCACGTTTCCCATCAACCTTGATGGCACTTACCGCACTGGGAACCTGCTCAATATTGCCGCGAAGGGTTTCGATTGCCTGCTCAAGAGCATCAGGCGAAAGGCCAAGATGCTCGCGAAGGCTCTGCCCGTTATTGTGAGCCGCAATTGCAGCCTGGTCGATGGAGATTTCCCCTTCAGCATCCTCGGTACTGCTGGCAGCGCCGATCCTGATAGTTGCTAGGTACACCTTGTCCAAACCAACCAGATAACTCAAAAAACGGGTCATTGGGCCGACACCGGCAACAATCAGACCGGTGGCCATCGGGTCAAGCGTGCCGGCGTGCCCAATTTTCTTCAGTCCCAGTGCGCGTCGTAGTCTAGAGATAACTCCATGACTCGTAATACCCTGCGGCTTATCGACGATAAGAATACCGTTCGGTATTTGCGGGTTCAAAACCTGGGTGGAGTTCGAAATGTTCACTATGAGAAACTTAGCAAACTTTTGACAGACATGAGGATGAGATGAAAGTTGCCGTCATCGGCGCCGGTGCTGTTGGTGGCGCCTTCGCGGCAGCGCTCTGCCGCTCTGGGCATGAGGTAACCGTTACCGCGCGTGGGGAACATTTGACGGCAATTGAGCATAACGGCCTGATGCTCGAAGGTGAGTTCGGTGATTTCCTTGCCAGAGTGAAGGCCGTGGAGTCATTAAACCAGCTCTCGGAGGATGAGGCAGCATTTGACCTGATCCTCTTGTGTACCAAGGCTCAGGATGCGAAAGCGGCCATCACACAGAATTTTTCTGTCCTTGAAACCGCGGATATTTTGGTGGTGCAGAATGGCCTGAACGGAATCACACTCGCCGAGGAGCTGCTCCCCACGGCCAGCATCGCTGGCGGATTAGCTGGACTGGCCACCAGTCTCATTGCACCCGGAATTATTCGGGTGACCAGCCTCTCGACCACATACATCGGCAATGATGAAGATCCAGAATTCGCCAAAGAGTTGGTGCAAATTCTTGATAGCAGCATCCCGGTAGAATTCATTGACCATTACACCGGTGCACTCTGGACCAAACTCATAGTGAACTGTCTCAATGCGTTTCCGGCATTTAGTAACCTCAGCATGCAAGAGCTTGCCGACACCCCGCTGTTGAAGTGGGTCGCCCTGAGCATGCAGGAGGCCGTTCGAGTAGCCCTATCTCACCGGGTGCACTTTGCCCCATTGATGGGAATTGATCATCAAACACTCAGAACATTCGTTGAGTCCGAACTGCCTGAAGCAGAAAAACTCCCGAAAACGTTGATTGCTCGCTTTGGAGATGTGCCTAATTTTGGCTCAACCCTGCAAAGTATCCGACGGAATCGTCAAAGCGAAATCTCCGAGTTGAACGGTGAAATTGTTTCCAGGGCCGGCGCTATTGCTACACCGGTGAATCAGGCAATTATTCAACTGGTACATCGCGCTGAACGAGGAGAATTTAGCAGCGTTGCCGAAGCATTGAAGCTCTTCGAACTCTCATCCAAGGGCTCGACACACTAGCAGCCTGCCCCTGGCTCAGAGCGTCTGTGTCAAAGATTGTGCGAGCAGATGCTCTATTGGCAGAGGGTTTCATGCTCGGACGAAGCAGAGTTATCCGGCAGGATGTCGATGCTGATCTGCTGCCATAAAGGCAATCCGACCGTGGGCATAGGCCCCACCAGCCCGAAGCGCTGCCGCAACCCAGGCAGCCTCGGTGATCTCAGTATCGCTCGCACCGGCCTTTATGGCATCAACCGTATGGCCCTCAATGCAGAACTCACACTGCGTGGTAAAGGTTACCGCCAGAGCCATCAATTGCAGATATTTTTGCGGGATCTCACGCTCGGCAGAAAAAACAGCCGCATCAAAATCTCGCCACGCTTTGAGCACATCCGGAGCCTGCTCTTTATAGACCTTGGCATAAGCCCGGCTCGGGTGTTGAACTCTCGGAGGCCTCGGATTTGGAGAAACATTTTGGTGGTGTTCTGAAGATTCAGACATGAGCTTCCTTCCGTCGAATGGGCCGATAAAAACCTAGAGCAGTAATCGAGTGAGTAAACACTCACCGAGACTGCTATAGTCACCGTTATACAAGCGTTTGGCCCGTACTTTCAGTGTAGGCCTCTTCGGGGCGTTGAAGCTCTGTAGTCGTCCTCCCAGATTGAGCCCCTAGGGTGGTTTATTCATGATGAAAGAGCTGAGGCGCCGTGAGCACACCAGAACCACACGATATGGATGAGTTACCCCGACCGGGAGCACTCACCAAAGTGCGAATTGTGGCTCAGATGGTATTGGTTCTTGCAATCTCCTGCACTCTTGTACTCGGGTGCTTCTGGACCATCGGTAGTTTGTACTGGTGGGCGGATGGTTCGAGGCAGTATGGAGAAACATTCGGGACTCCTCCCACACCGGAGGAAGTGCGCCAAACGATTATTGATCGATTCGGTAAACATCCAGACGTTCTTGCCATCACCGATGTCTCCGAGCACAATGCTGAACGTAATGAACGACAGAACTCTCCCTATGGAACAAGCTCCCTCTTTGTGCGTTATCTATTCGTCCTCGAACCTGGAATTTCGAAATAGCGAGTCCTCACATTGGGAAAAGAAATATCGTCATGGTTACAGCAGAGACCCTTTCAACGGAGCAATATTGGTTTGATTCTTGAATTTGAAGGAAATATGGTGGGCCTCAGTGCAGCCGTCGAGGTTTCTGAGCAACGGATTCAGTTTGCTTTTCAAAGTCTCGAAAGCGGTCTGCTCAGCCAAATCTGGATGATGGGTGCTTATGAATATCGGCCCCTTGACATCTCCGATACGGCGATCAACATGAACACTCCGAAGACCCAAGTGCAATTCATTTTGGCCAAAGGCGTGAAATATTCCGATGCCTATCGCCTGTTTGTGCCGGCACTCACCGAAATATTCGCCCAGAACAGCACATTTTATTTTGTTGATGAATTTTTTGACAGAGACCTCACATACCCCCTCTTGGGCCACCAAACCATCATTGTAGGAAGGAACAGTGCTGATTCGGACACTGATCTGAGCTGCCTCGAAGAATTTGATTCTCTCCTCTTTGAGTTAGACGCTGCAAATTTTGAACAACCCGATGTCGCTCCTCTGAATTTTCTTTTAAGCCTCAGGAACAGCCCTATTCTACGATTTGACCCAGCACTCGAGGCGCTTCCCGAGGAGATTAATTCTCAGATTTCACGGATCATGGATGGTTGTATTTCATTCTGAACCATTCACAGTGTTGTTCGCTTCTCTCCACTGCCCACTAAGTCGAGATCTTATGCACCAGTTTGATTTTCTGGACGCCTCGTCTCATCATTCTGCAGGATACTCATATCATGACAACGGTATTAGACTCGCAGATCAGCGAAGTAGCGGAGGCACTCTCTCTGCTTGACGCTGCTCTTTCGCATGAGTCTTCGCTTGCAGCTGCAGATCTGCTGGGTGACCGTGAGACGCAAGATTCCCTCGTCACAGAATTTCAACAGGCCAGTGCACTTCTTCAACAGTTTGAGAAGTACTGCTCCCGGATTGCTGCTCGAATTTCTCAGCAGTGCGAACCTGGCCTCGGTATTCATGCCCTGAACGCTCGCTATGGTCACCGAAATGCGGCCTCGCTCATCGCCGACCTTTCCCGAAGCAACTACGCCGAAGCTTCTCGGCTGGTGAACAACGGTATCCACCTCCTCGCACGTCCCATCGAATCGGAACCGGTCACGACAGCACTTGAATCTGGTCGCATTACACCAGCCCAAGCTCATGCAATTCTGACCGTCATAGATAAGGCTCAAGGCCGTGTTGATAGCGAGCGGCAGCAGCAACTCTCAGCAGAGCTGGTAGAAAACGGTGAAAACTTTGAAGTTTCCACCCTCCGTCGACTCTCAGAACAGCGTTTACTCGAAATCACAAGTAAAAAGCCAAGCGAAAGAGAAGCCGAACTTCGGGACCGACGCTACCTCACCATCGGCAGCATGCAGGATGGACTATATCTGCTCCGCGGTCTCCTCGATCCAGAATCTGCCGCATTTCTGAAAGCCATCTGCGATGATGCAACGAATCCGAACAGACTGCTCGCGCACGATGGAGATACCCGGATCCCAGAACAGCTGCGCCTCGATCGGGTACTCGAACTCTTACAACTCGGAGTCAATGCCGGCCCGAACTCCCTGTACCCGGTTGCGAAGCCTGCGGTCAAAGTCATTATTACCGCTGAAGAACTGGGTAACTCTGAAGGAAAAGCCTGGCTTGAAGGGCTAGAAGTTCCATTATCAAAACAGAGCGCGGAACGCATCATCTGTGAAAATGGTAGCCAAATAGTCACCATGTCGAGCAGTGGAGTCGTGTTGAACCTCGGGCGTGAAGCAAGAACATTTAGTACCCAACAAAAACAAGCGCTTATCGTCCGCGACGGAGGATGCCTCTGGCCCGAGTGTGAAAAACCACCCTCCTGGTGCGAAGCCCATCATATTCTTGAATGGGAACACGGAGGAAAGTCCGACCTCGACAATGGAGTGCTCCTCTGCCGAAGACACCATATGGAACTCCATAATCAGGGCTTCACGATTTTTGCGGATAGGACTCCCAACAGTACTGGCAACTCCCCGAAGAAGTGGTGTCCGAAAACACCCGGGGAAACCAGCGGAATCACTGATCCCAAGACAAGTCTCAAAACTGATGCTAAGACTGGGCTTCGAAGTAACTTCAGCTACACACACTCCACCCAAAAAACGGTGTACTACTGGCTCGAACCACCACCTGGGCATCCAAAATATTCAAGCAAGGTCCCAATGCCAACGAAAGCGCCTTGGCTCAGCTCTCAGAAATGAGAGTTCACAGCTCACAATGAGTGGCGCAGAACTTAGTTATCGCCGTCTTCAGCAGGGTTCTGATCAAAGCCCGATTCGATATCGTCTTCAACGTCATCAATGTCATCAACAGAATCAGTATCATCAGCGTCAAGGTACTCTTTCGGCTTCTGATACGGGTCCTCATCACCGGCATAGCTGGCGCCAGCTGCTTGAGTGCGAACCTGAGCATCGCGCTCAGCAGCCTCAGCCAAAAGTTTCGCAATATTATCTGCGGTCTCCGGAATAGCATCCAAGAAGAATTCCAAGCTCGGAGTGATTCGGGTGCTAATCCCCTTACCGACCTCGGTGCGGAGGTAACCGGTTGCCGATTTTAGCGCTTTAGCGCTTTCATCGCGTTCCTCGTCACTGCCGTAGACGGTATAGAAAATCGAGGCCTTCTGTAGGTCCCCGGTCATCCGAACCTCGGTAATGGTAATAAAACCGAGGCGAGGATCCTTCAGACCCCGTTCCAGGGCCTGAGAAACGATGACCTTGATTCGGTCAGCCAGTTTGCGGGCTCTAGGATTTGCACCCATGGTAACTCTCCATTGTCTTTAAATGTTGTTTGGGCATCCGATTGTTACCGGATGCCCAAACGATACTTACTTGCGAGCTTTTTCTTTGAGCTCAGTGGTCTCGATCTCGTCGCCAACCTGCAGGTCGTTGAACTTGCCGAGTCCGATACCGCACTCGTAATCGGTGCGAACTTCGGTGACATCATCCTTGAATCGACGCAGCGACTCAATGGTGAGATTATCGCCAACCACAACACCGTCACGAATAACTCGTGCCTTGGCGTTACGGGTGATGGTTCCCGATCGAACAATCGTTCCGGCAATATTGCCGAACTTGGAGGAACGGAATACTTCGCGAATCTCCGCAACACCGCTCTGGACTTCTTCATACTCAGGCTTGAGCATGCCCTTGAGCGAGTTCTCGATGTCTTCGAGCGCTGCGTAAATAACCGAGTAGAAGCGGACATCGACGCCTTCGCGGGCAGCACGCTCACGAGCCTTGGCATCCGGACGAACGTTGAAGCCGATAATAATAGCATTGTCGATGGTTGCCAGGTTGACATCGCTCTCGGTGACAGCACCAACACCGCGGTGAATAATCCGCAGCTGTACGCTATCGTCGACCTCAATCTTGAGCAAGGACTCTTCGAGTGCTTCAACAGCACCAGAAACGTCACCCTTGATAATGAGATTGAGCGATTCGACCTTGCCTTCTTCGAGGGCACGGGTGAAGTCTTCAAGGCTAATGCGCTTGCGGCTCCGCGCCAAGAGGGCGTTGCGTTCAGCAGCTTCACGCTTCTCAGCGATCTGACGAGCAGTACGGTCATCCTCGGTAACGAGAATGCTATCGCCTGCACGAGGAACACTGGTCAAACCAAGCACCTGTACCGGACGTGATGGCCCAGCCTCGCTGAGCGCCCCGCCATCCTCATCGAACATGGCACGAACGCGACCGTAGGCGGTTCCGGCAACGATAGCGTCACCGACGTTGAGGGTACCCGACTGGACCAGCACGGTTGCAACCGCACCGCGGCCCTTATCGAGATTCGCTTCAATCGCGGTACCGCGAGCAGCCTTGTTTGGATTCGCACGCAGATCAAGCGAAGCATCAGCGGTCAGCAGTACAGCATCCAAAAGCTCTGGAATACCCTGCTTGGTTGCGGCAGAAACATCGATGAACATCACATCTCCACCGTATTCTTCGGCAACCAGACCGTATTCGGTCAATTGCTGACGAACCTTGGCAGGATTTGCTGATTCCTTATCAACCTTGTTGACGGCAACCACAATCGGCACACCGGCAGCCTTGGAGTGGTTCAACGCTTCAATGGTCTGTGGCATGATGCCGTCATCAGCTGCGACCACGAGGATCGAAACATCGGTGACCTGCGCACCACGAGCACGCATAGCGGTGAAGGCCTCGTGACCCGGGGTGTCAATGAAGGTGATAGCGCGACGCTTGCCCTCATGCTCGCCCCAGACCTGGTATGCACCAATATGCTGGGTAATGCCACCGGCTTCAGACTGTCCGACAGTGGTCTTACGGATAGCATCGAGCAAACGAGTCTTACCGTGATCAACGTGGCCCATAACGGTAACAACCGGTGGACGCGGTGCGAGATCTTCATCAGTCTCATCTTCAAGTTCCTGGCTGAGATCGATATCGAAGCCTTCAAGCAGCTCGCGATCTTCGTCTTCTGGGGAAACCATCTGAATGATGTAACCCAGCTCTTCGCCAAGTACCGTGAAGGTACCCTCATCGAGCGATTCGGTGGCTGTTGCCATCTCACCGAGGTGGAAGAGTACGGTGATGATATTGGCTGCGCTTGCATCAATCTTCTCAGCGAAGTCGGTAATCGAAGCACCACGACGCAAACGGATAACGGTGTTTCCGCCGCCGCGTGGAACCGATACGCCACCTAATGAAGGGGCCTCTCTGAGTTCAAACTCTTGACGCTTCGTACGCTTCGACTTGCGAGCGCGGCTCTTCGAGCCACCACGGCCGAATGCGCCGGCAGTGCTACCAGGCTGATTGCCACGGCCGCGACCACCTGGGCCACCTCCTGGGCGTGCAGCCCCCGGTGATGCTGGGAAGCCTCCTGGGCTTGGTGCCGCTCCCGGGGTAAAACCTCCCGGACGCGGTGTCCCGGTAGTTGGACGTTCTGGTCTTGGAGCTCCCGGACGCTTACTGTCGCGGTTTGCTGCTCCTGGACCTGCTGCACCCGGACCGCCAGCGCCTGCTGGACGTCCGCCGGGGCGCTGCATGCCCTGAGAACTTGAGTACGGGTTATTCCCCGGACGAGGGCCACCAGGGCCACCTGGGCGTCCACCGGGACGCTGCATGCCCTGAGAACTCGAATACGGGTTATTCCCCGGACGAGGTGCCTGTGGGCGTGGAGGGCGAGGAATCGCGCTGCTGGCATCACCCGGAGTTGCCGGGCTTGCCGGTGCTGCAGGCTTAACAGCTGGGGTCGAAGCTGGCTTTGCAGCTGGCTTCGCATCCGTCGCAGCTGCTGCCGGCTTTGCCGGACTCGCTGGTTTGGACGCAGCAGGAGCCGCTTCCTTTACCGGAGCTGGTGTTGGTGCTGGTCCTGGGGTCGCAGTCGTACTTTCTGCAGCTTTAGCTGCAGGTTTTGCAGCCGGCTTCGCAGCAGGTGCTGGAGCCGGAGCTGCCTCTGCCTGCTTGCTAATTCCCGCATCCTGGAGCGCAGCACGAAGCTTGCGTTCAACAGGAGGCTCAACGTTTGAGGAAGGACCGCGAACAAACTCGCCAATTTCCTTCAGTTTTTCCAAGATTATCTTGGACTCGACGCCAAATTCACTGGCAATCTCGTGTACGCGTGGTTTAGCCACAATTCTCCTAAATCATCGGTCCTACTCCGCTTGATTTAGGAGCAGGACATCAATATGCTACGGGCCTCATCGGGAGCCGTTCATTACTTGTCCATTGCCATTTCTGCCAATTCTTGTTTGGTAGTGTTACAGGATATTCAGGGCTCGAAAGCCCCAACTATTATAGCTTAGCCGTTATTGACTATCTTCCATGACTGAATCTGGCTGGATATCAATCTTGGCACCGGTCAATTTGGCGGCTAGTCGAGCATTCTGCCCTTCTTTACCGATTGCCAGTGAAAGCTGGTAATCAGGAACGAGAGCGCGAACCTGCTTGATGTTTGCATCAATAACGAATGCGCTGGTCACCTTTGCCGGCGAGAGAGCATTTGCGACGAATTCAGCAATATCTTCTGAATAATCAACAATGTCAATCTTCTCATCATTCAGCTCGGAAGTTACTGCACGCACACGCTGACCGAGCTCGCCGATGCAGGCACCCTTGGCATTCAGCCCGGGCTCATTCGCACGAACCGCGATCTTGGTGCGATGACCGGCTTCGCGGGCCATCGAAATAATATCAACCTGGCCATTCGCAATCTCTGGAACCTCAAGTGCAAACAGCTTCCGCACCAGACCAGGATGTGAACGTGAAACGGTAATCGCCGGGCCCTTGAGGCCACGGGTCACACTGGTCACAAAGACACGAATACGT
The DNA here is from genome assembly GCA_049647625.1 of Microbacteriaceae bacterium. Taxonomy (GTDB): domain Bacteria; phylum Actinomycetota; class Actinomycetes; order Actinomycetales; family Microbacteriaceae; genus JBARYA01. Next base: position 8,440 of record JBARYA010000127.1, on the reverse strand, counting down.
GAACCGTGTTCATACTTTTCACCAGGAACCTGCTCTTCTGGTGGCAATACGGCCTCAACGCCATCGAGAGCAACATGGATCATCCGAGGATTTGAGCCCTGCTGAATCACTCCCGCAACAATATCGCCCTCTTTGCCCTTGAATGCTCCGAGTACGGCGTTATCGGCAATATCGCGAAGCCGCTGGCTGATAACCTGCTTGGCAGCGAAGGCTGCAATGCGACCAAAATCGCTCGGATCAATCTGAGTTTCTGGACCTGCTTCACCATCTTCAAGACGATCAGCTACATAGACCGCAACTCGACCGGTTTTCCGGTCCAATTCTGCGCGAACGAAAACGTCATCAATTGACTCGCCCTCTTCGTCTTTGACATGCTTCAAATACGCTGTCTGGATGGCCTGCTCAATAATGTGAGCAAGCTCATCAAAGGGAATGCCGCGTTCATTCTCCAAAGTTCGTAAAACTGAAAGTTCGATTTCCACGACGTGCCTCCCTATTCATCGACGTTCCGCGTCGATATGTTATCTCACTATCGTACCCCATGAAATTGGCGCAGCGATAGCCTTAAACCACAGATGTGGTCGAGAATTTGCAAAAAATATCTGTAACAGCCTAGAGCTGTTCCAAGACCCAGACCGGAAGTTTGCCTTCCTCAAGAGTCACTGGCTGGCGTTCACCACTGGCCCGATCCCAAAGCTCAACTTGGCCATCGACCAAGCCTTTGCCCACAATAATAATCTTTGGCACGCCAAGAAGTTCTGCGTCACCAAATTTCACGCCGGGTGAAACCTTGACTCTGTCATCGTATAAGACGTCGATCCCTGCTGCACTGAGCTGCTCAGACAAAAGCTCGCCAGCTTCAAAGGGCAGTGAATCCTTACCGGTTGCGATCAGATGCACCCGATATGGCGCAACTTCTTTCGGCCAGATTAAGCCCTTCTCATCAGAGAACTTTTCAGCCAGAACGGCAATAATGCGGGTCACCCCGATGCCATAGGAACCCATGGTAACGGTCACCTGACGACCATTTTCGTCGAGAACTTTGAGCCCGAGCGCCTCAGCGTATTTCCGGCCCAATTGGAAAACATGTCCAATCTCAATGCCGCGAGCCAACTCAACCGGACCTGAACCATCAGGTGCTGGATCGCCAGCCCGAACATTAGCTAGGTCAACTACACCGTCAGCGGTAAAATCTCTGCCGTAGACCAGATTCATGCGGTGCTCATCCGGCTGATTCGCACCAGCAACCCAAGAGCTTCCTGGAACAACTCGAGGATCAAGGAGATAGCGCAGTTTCAGCGCGGATTCTTCACCGAGGAACTGCTCTTCACCCAAAACTGGCCCGATAAAGCCCGCGAGAATCTGTGGATACTTCGCCAAATCTGCAGCGGAGGCAGCTTCGACCTCGGCCGGAGCAAATACCGCTTCAGCCCGCTTCTGGTCGACGTCTCTATCCCCCGGCAGCGCCACAACGACCAGCTCGGTGGACTCGTCCGGATAACTCAGCTTCAGCACAACATGCTTCAGCATCTGCGCGGAGGTCCAGCCGGCCTCAGGCTGTCCTTGGTTTAATTGCGAAACGAGTTCGGCAATGCTGCTGGCATTCGGGGTCGAAATATTGACCGCATCCGGATGCCCTTCCAGCGATAGCGCCTCCGGAACCTGTGATTGGTAGGCCTCGACATTTGCGGCATATCCGCCAGCACTGCGCACAAAAGTATCCTCGCCAATGGCCATTGGGGCCAGGAATTCTTCGGATTTTGAGCCGCCCATTGCCCCGGCATCGGCTGCAACAATCACATAGTCGAGGCCAAGCCGCTGGAAAATGCGCTCGTAGGCATCGCGCTGCTTCTGATAGCTGAGCGCCAATCCCTCATCGGTGCTGTCAAAGCTATAGGCATCCTTCATGGTGAACTCGCGTCCACGCAGAATTCCGGCACGAGGACGAGCCTCATCACGATACTTGTCTTGAATCTGATACAGCGTAAGCGGTAAATCTTTATAGCTTGTATAGAGATCCTTAACCGTTAAGGTAAAGACTTCTTCGTGGGTCGGAGCCAAAAGATAATCGGCCTCTTTTCGGTCTTTCAGACGAAAGAGCGAATCGCCATATTCTACCCAGCGACCGGTAGCCTCATAGGGCTCCCGCGGAAGTAACGCCGGAAAATGAATCTGCTGTGCACCCGCACGAGCCATTTCTTCGTGAACAATTCGCTCGACATTCCCCTTTACCCGAAGTCCAATCGGCAACCAGGCAAAAATTCCCGGGGCTTGACGACGGATATACCCGCCACGAACCAGGAGCTTATGGCTATTCACCTCAGCATCGACCGGATCTTCACGCAGGGTTCTTAAAAAGAGTTCAGAAAGACGATTTATCACTCTTCAATCTTAGCGAGCTTTGACTCATGGAAAATCTTGAGCGTGCTCGGATGCTCCCAGGGAAAGTACTTACCAGGGCTTCTGAGTGTACTTATATTCTGAATTCCGATTACGGTCTGCGGTATCCCAATCGTTTCGCTCTTGCCAAGCCTGTCCTAATTGATCACGGATCTTGTCAAGCTTCTCGGTTTGGTTCTCCATAACCTCTGGCAGCTCTTCCTCACCAGGACTGTTTGGGTCAGGTTCGCCCTCGCCTTCGCCCTCACCTTCTCCTTCGGCCTGCTGGCCCTGCAAGGATTGGAGCTTCTTCGTTAGGCGATCGAGAAGATCTTGGAGGTCTTGGTTAACATTGGCCGGATCCTTAGGCTTGCCCTCACCTGGCTGTTCTTCTTGGCCCTGATTTCCGGGGTCCTGCGGTTCTCCAGTTTCACCAGGTTCTTGTGGTTCACCGGTCTCGCCAGGTTCCTGGGTTGGCTGTGGCTCTTGGGTCTCACCGGGCTTGGGTGAGGTGCTTGGCTGCTCTGGCTCTCCAGGTTTTGGTGACTCGGAAGGTTTTTCAGGCTCACCAGGCTTCGGCGACTCTGAGGGCTTCTCCGGATCCCCAGGTTTTGGTGATTCAGAAGGCTTCTCCGGTTCACCCGGTTTTGGCGACTCTGAAGGTTGGCTTGGTTCCGGAGATTCGCTCGGTTCACTCGGCTTTGGCGATTCACTTGGTTCGCTAGGCTCAGGTGACTGGCTCGGTTCACTCGGCTCAGGGGAGGCTGTTGGATCACTCGGCTCGGAAGTCTCTTCACCTTCTTGAGGCTCATCAGTTTCTGAAGGATCCCCTTCGCCCTCACCTTCGCCTTCTTCTTCAGACTCTTCCTCGTTTTCACTGGCCGGAGGTTCACATTCTGCTTCTTGAGCGTCGAGAACTTTCTTGCCCTCCTGCACCGCAAGAATTGCGCCATCGACGTCGCCACCGTCTTCAAGCTCTTGGGCTTCGAGCTCCCAGGTACGAGCCAAGTCATAGCGAATCAAACACACATCCGGCGGAGTTGCCCGCCAAAGAGCATCATCAAGTTGCACCCGGGCTTCTTCATATTTCCCCTGAAGACTATAGGCAACCCCGAGGGTGTGCAGCGCTGTATGCGGTTCAATAACGTTCACCAAACCTTGGATCTTGGCGGCAGTTTCCATTCCTTCATAGTTGCCTGCTTGGTAGAAACCGGCTGCGGCAAAAGCGGCCAGGTACATTGAAACAACCTTGAGAACAACCAGGCTTAGGAGGATGAGAACCGGAGAAAAGAGCAACCAGAACTTGAGCTTTTTCTTCTTGATTTGCTCAGGACCCCACGGAACCTCCTGATACTCCATACGGGTATTTGGTGGAAGCACAAAATCATTGCCAGGCTTTTGCACTGCTTTAGTCATCACGCACCACCCGGAAAAGAGAACGCGTCATCATCAAAGAGTTGAAAACCACCGCAAACTCCCAGAGTAAGAGTGGCAAAATCCCAAGCGCTACTACCCAATACAGCTCCATAGTGATCTTGGTTGTGCTGAGCGCATCCGGAACAACCGTGCCAGCCTGCACCATAATCGGTACCTGTGGAACCTCGGTCTCGAGTGTGCGGTGCAGATAATTTACGCCAAGTTGCGAGGCGATAGCTTTCAAATTGTTCTCATCAATGCGTGAGACTGCCGGTTGCCCACCCCGCTCAAGAATCAGTTTCCGTTCCTGGTCCGAAGAATAGAAGCCGTGCTGTTCATACATCTGACCACCCTGGGCAGTGCCATAGCCAAATACCGCACCGCCGGAGAGATAGGAGCGTAATTGGTCAAAACTCTCAGGAGAGCCCTCTTCAGTTTGTTCACCATCACCAAAATAGAAGACCGCACGACTACGCTCAGGATAGAGTTTCGCAGCAGTCTGCAAACGCTCGTGTAGCACTTCTCTGGCCTCGGAAATCGTCGAACCTCGAGAATAGACGGTAATTTCTGGGGTAAGAACATTGACCGCGGTCAAAACGGCACCCAGATCGGTGCTCAGTGGGATGCGCTGCGAGGCGACACTATCGAAGGTGATAACCGAATACCTGGCACCGGGATACTGCTCAACTAGTTTCGTAACATCCTGTTTAATCAGATCAAGCCGGGTCAGACCGTCACCGATATCTTCGGCGTTAATGCTCCCCGTCGTGTCGATAACCAGATAAATATCGAGCTCACGAGTGATCGTGACCGCCTCGGTTGTCGACTCCCCAATACCGGGACGAAGCGCAACAATGAAAAGTAAAACGACGACCAAACCACGTCGAATAACGGTAAGCCAGCGAACTTTCTTTTCGGTACGGGCCTGATAATAGATTGCCGCAAGCATCACAAGACCCAGTACGACAAGGATCAACACGGGTGCTACTGGATTATAAATCATAGTTTCACCCGCCAAACTAGAGCTAAATACGCCCCGAAGGCTCCGGTAAAGAGCAAAATCCAGGGCAGAGGATCATCATGATAAATCCACTGGGCCGGAGCCTTGTACCCTTTAGCCTGGTCACTCTGAATCCGGGTGACAATCTCGTTCACCAAACCAAAGTTGGTCATCGCAAAGTGGCGGTGACCGTTCAGTTTCATTAGATCTTGATATTCCTTCGACTCCGGGGAACCCTCGTAGAACCCTGCTTCAATCCCATAGACCGTCACTCCGGCAGCCTGGGCAAGAGCAGAAGCTTCACTGAGCTCAAGAATCGGTTCTCCAGCCAAATAGTTATCGGTGGCAAAAATAATTGAACGGGAACGCTCTTTATCGACCATGTCGAATCTCAAAACGCAGGAGGCGAGGCCATCCCCAATTAGCGAGGAGCCCTCCCCCAAGTCTGTACCAATCCAGTAGAGGTAATCGGTGTTCGCTCCATAGTTGGTGAAGGAGTCTTTCACCAATTTCATCTGTTCCTTGACGAACTCGTAATCATCTGTCAGCGGAAAAATCTGCACCGCGGAACTGTTCCAGAGAACGAGGCCGATACGTTCGCCCTCGAATTGGTTCACCATTTCGATGAATTTGCCCAGCAGAACCTCATCGTAATCGACCATCGACCCGGAAATGTCGAGGCAGAGAACAATGTCACGGTTGAACTTATCCGGAGAATAGAGGGTGCTCTGAACCGGACGAGCCGCCAAAAAACTGAGTGCAGCAATGGTGGTGAATACTAAGAGCAATGCACCAGAAAGGAATACCCGATACTTATTGACGCGGGTGCGATAGGCCGGAAGATCGGTCAAACGATAACTATTGGTCACCGGAGCATGAGAGCCTAGCGTCGTTTTCTTGCGCAACCATCGGAAGATGAGCAAGAATGCCACTACTGCGAGAAGAAGCAGACCTGCAACCCAAAAGACCCACACATTTGCTAAGTCCATCGCTGCACCACCTCGCGAGCAGCTTTGGCGCCGTTATTGACCGAGACGGTCTCATTTGTTCCAAACACTGATGGATACAGCTTTTCAATGGCGGTAGCTAAGTCTTTGCGATCGGTTTTCCGAATATCGCTCAGGTTCAGCTTTCGAAAATCGGTGCCGGTGCTCCGCCAGGCAAATTCACGAAGTACCGCACTGTATGCGAGCAGCGCGTTTCTGGTACTGATCTCATTGTTGAGCGCTTGGCGTTCAATTTGGCTAATGACCTGCAGCGTCACATTCTTCAAGTTTTGTGGACTCGGGCGTGGTTCAATCGGCAGATTAATGTACACCGGAACAGCTCCAGGACTCTTTCTCGCCCACTGGTTGATGAACATTCCGAGCACAATGATGGCACCAATCACCAGAACGATGATCAGCACCCAGTACCAGGCATAGGGTAACGCGCCGTAAAACGAATCAGACACCGGTGAACATCCGCCTTTGCAGCATCCGGAAGAGCGCCAGAACGGTCTCATCTTCAGAGCTTAGAAATTGATGGCTAATACCCAAACGCTGCATGAATTTTGCTTTTTCTGCTCGTGATTCGCTGACAGCCTCGGCAAAGCTTGCCCCGAGCTTGCTATCACCACGAAGAAAGTCTGGAAAAAATATCTCTTCATCAACGTCAAAACTCGAGCCCTTGGTCTTGAGTGGATCAGCGTCACCGAGGGTCAGCCAGAGCACCTCATGTTTACTGTTTAGGCGCCGAATCAGCATCTCCAGCTCTTTACTCATGGGGAGTTCATCCGTCACGACAACCAAGATACTGCGCATTTTGATGGTGCGATAGGCAAACTCAAAGAGTTCAAGAATATCGTGCTCCTGCATCCGCAATTGTGAGGCCTGGTGTGCGCTCTGCAGGATGCGTTCCAGGACTCGATCACCGTTACCCTCAGGTACCTGCGAAATGCGTGGCCCATCACCGTAAATCAACGAAACTTCATCACCGTGCTGACTGGCCAAAGAGCCCAGGACACCAATGGCCAAGATGAGCAGATCACGCTTTGAATCTCCGCCCTCGGAGAGCGCCGCCATATTCTTGCCGGTATTGGCAATGAACACCAAACGTTGCCGCTTACTGGCAAGATAGCGCTTCACCAACGGGGTCGTGTGCCGAGCCGTTGCCTTCCAATCAATATCCTTGACCTCATCGCCAACCACATAGCCGCGCAAATCGTCAAAATCAAGGCTTCGCCCACGGGTCATCGAAGAGTACTCACCGTCAAGGAGGTGAATAACTTTTCGATTCGCGCGAACATAAAGCTTTGACTTTACGCGGTAGAGCAGACTGGTCATAAAGAGCTACCGACTATGGCGAAGGAATCGAGTTCACAATTGCGTCAACGACCTCATCATTACGCACATTATCGGCATCGGCCTCATAGTTCAAAATAACGCGATGGCGAAGAATCTGGTGACGGAGCTGCTTAATATCTTCAGGAATCACATAGTCGCGGCCGTTCAGCAGCGCGAGAGCCCGAGAGGCTTGAACAAAGGCAATAGTGCCACGAGGGCTCGCACCGTATTCGATATAGCTGGCCATCTTTTCACCCAAATACTCTTTCGGATTTCGAGTCACATAGATGAGCGAAACAATGTAGTTCCGAATGGTCTGGTCGATATAGACCTTCTTCGCCGTTTGCTGTAAGAAGAGTAAGTCTTCGAGTGATGCGAGGGTACCCTCGGAACCCTCCTGATCGAAAACTCCCGAGTCGAGGCGTGCAAGTACCTCTAACTCATCTGCGGGTGTCGGATAATCAACGATTTCTTTAATCAGGAAGCGGTCGAGCTGTGCCTCTGGCAGCTCATAGGTTCCCTCTTGTTCAATCGGGTTCTGGGTCGCCATAACCAGGAACGGCTTGGGGAGCTTATACTCGACCCCGCCGATGGTTGTTTGCCGCTCCTGCATTGCCTCGAGCATTGCGCTCTGAGTTTTTGCGCTCGAACGGTTGATTTCGTCGAGGAGCACAAAGTTGGCATGCACCGGACCGAGTTGTGTGCTGAAGCTTCCGGTCGATGCATCATAAATCTGGGTACCCACAATATCGCTGGGCAAGAGGTCAGGGGTGCACTGGATGCGGTGGAAGACCGCCTGCACCGATTCGGCCAGAGTCTTCGCCGCGAGGGTTTTGGCCAGACCAGGAACGCTCTCCAACATGATATGCCCGTTGGCAATCACGGCTACGAGCATGCTGGTGCGCAGGCTCTCTTGACCCACCACCTTTGCGGAGTATGAACGAGCAATTTTCTCAATAATTGTTTTTGCTTTTTGCTGATCAGCAGCCGGGATTCCGGAAGACTTCGCTGCGAATTTTGACAAACAATGCTCCTCGTGTTTCAAATAATCCGCGGATGGGATCAATATGCAATACCAGCTAGTTTAGGGCAAAGTCGGCTGGTTATCAGCACTGAGAACCTAAAAGAGCTGCACCGGCTTGATAATATCGGCCAGAATCAGCAGGGCACCCATCGCCGTGAGTATCACAAACATCACCATGGTCAGAGGCATGAGTTTTGCAGAATCCACCGGCCCAGGATCAGCTTTCCCGCGAACTTTTGCCCAAGAACGGCGGATTTTCTCCCATAACGCCCCGGCAATATGCCCACCGTCCAAGGG
>JBARYA010000126.1:0-2010 GCA_049647625.1 Microbacteriaceae bacterium | reverse complement strand
TAGACCAAGCCGAAGAGCCCAATAGCGATTCCGGCAACACAGGTCCAGAGACCAAAGTTGGTGTCGGTGAAACCGGGGATTGGCCAGATAAGGAGTGCCGCCAAGGCGAGCAGCCAGGCGGTCAGCCCAACCATCACGGCGAGCCGGTCATCGGTCTTTGCCGGTACCGGATCGGGTTTCCGTTCTTCCTCTTTGAGCCAGAAGCGCATGGTCTTCAGCCTAGTCCAAGCGCTCGACAACATACTCGATTGAGCTGATCAGGCGATCAATATCGCTTGGCTCAACCGAAACAAAGGTGGCAACCCGGAGCTGGTTGCGACCAAGCTTGCGGTACGGTTCGGTGTCGACAATGCCGTTCGCACGCAGGGTCTTGGCAATCTTGGCAGCATCAATATCATCATTAAAGTCGATGGTGACAACCACCTGGCTGCGGTCCGCAGGATCGGCCACGAATGGGCGAGCGAAGCTCTGAGCATCGGCCCAGCGGTAGAGCTTGTCGGACGATTCCTTGGTGCGGCTATCGGCCCAGCTGAGTCCACCATTGGCGAGCATCCACTTAATCTGCTCGTCGAGCAAAATGAGGGTGGATATTGCCGGGGTGTTCAAGGTCTGGTTCAGACGAGAATTATCGAGCGCGGTTTTGAGGCTCAAGAATTCTGGAATCCAACGATCCGAGGCGGCAATGCTCTCAATACGTTCAACCGCTGCCGGTGACATGAGTGAGAACCAGAGGCCACCATCGGAGGAGAAGTTCTTTTGTGGAGCAAAGTAGTACGCGTCAACCTCAGTGGCATCAAAGTTGATACCACCGGCGGCGCTGGTTGCATCAATCACGGTGAGGGCTCCGGCATCGCCGTGCACACGCTCAACCGGGGCCATCACGCCGGTAGAGGTTTCGTTCTGTGGCCAAGCGTAGACATCGATACCGGGGGTGGGTACCGGACGGCTGCGGGTGCCGACCTCGGCTTTGACCACATCCGGTGCGCTCAGGAACGGGGTGGTGGCAGCATTGGCAAACTTCTGGCTGAACTCGCCAAAGACCAGGTTCTGGCTGCGCTCGCGAATGAGGCTAAAGGCGGCAGCATCCCAGAATGCCGTGGACCCTCCATTGCCGAGCACAATCTCGTAGCCTTCAGGTGCGTTGAACAGGGTCGAAAGGCCTTCGCGTACCGAAGCGACCAGATTCTTGACCGGAGCCTGACGATGCGAGGTGCCGAGCAGCTCCCTGGCGGAAGCATTCAGCCGATCAAATTGTTCGGGGCGAATCTTCGCCGGGCCGCAACCGAAGTGGCCATCGAGAGGAATCAGTTCTTGAGGGATCTGCACAAAAGTCATGCTTCAATTCTATGCTGAATGGGGCATCATCTAGCATCCGCTAAGCTTGGAATGGCAAAGGCAGCCAAAAGGAGGAACGTTGAGCGATCTTGTCGATACTACCGAAATGTATCTCCGCACAATCCTTGATCTCGAAGAAGAGAACATCACTCCACTGCGTGCCCGCATCTCTGAACGGCTCGGCCATTCTGGTCCAACCGTGTCCCAGACTATTGCGCGCATGGAGCGGGACGGCTTGGTGAAGGTCTCTGATGACCGCCACCTCGAGTTCACCGCACTGGGTCGCGAGAAGGCCACCGGCGTGATGCGCAAGCACCGCCTGGCGGAACGACTCCTTGCCGATGTGATCGGGCTCGATTGGGAGCTGGTGCACGATGAGGCCTGCCGCTGGGAGCATGTGATGAGCGAACAGGTGGAGCGTCGCCTGGTTGAGTTGCTCAATTATCCAACCGAATCGCCCTATGGCAACCCGATTCCGGGGCTCGAAGGATTGGGTCTGGCTTCGGCACCCAAGTTTTCCGATGGCGTCGTTAACCTGATTACTGCGGTTCAGAATACAGGCGGATCGGTTCGCGGTACTGTGCGCCGTCTGGGTGAGCCGCTTCAGGTCGAGGTTGATTTATTGGCACAGCTGAAGGATGCTGGTGTGCTTCCGGGGAATGCGGCAACATTTTC
>JBARYA010000125.1:0-2241 GCA_049647625.1 Microbacteriaceae bacterium | reverse complement strand
CACCACCTTCGAAATGCTGAAGCGTGCGGATTCGATTGCCGTTATTGCCATTGATAATAATGACCAGATTGTCACCATTGACGAGGAACAACCGAATGGCCTGAAGCGGATTGCTGGCCTTCCGGTGGGAAGTTCTGAAAGCTACGATCTCAGCATCTTGGATGCTGCCAAGCGAGAATTCGTTGAAGAGACCGGCCTTATCTTCCGCAATTGGCGTCTGCTTGCGGTTCGGCAGCCGGAGATCAAGATCGAATTCTTTGTGAATATTTATGTCGCTACCGATCTCATCGATGAGATTCCGCAAAATCTTGATCCTGGCGAGAAAATCACCGTCACCCGCACCGATTACGAGACCCTGAAGCGCGATAACCCCTACCAGCGGAACAATCTCGCCCGTTTCGACACGGTTCAAGATTTACGCCAATTTGTCGAAGAAGATCCCGAACACTAAGTCCTTTAGCCCCTTCATTTTTGTGTTAGTGAATACGTTGTTATATAAGCTGTGATTTCACTTGTGATTTCACTTGTGATTTGAGAGAATAGAGTTATGAGCAGCACAACAGCATCCCCAACTATCCACATATTCCGCGAATCCGTTACCCTCGAGATTCACGAAATTGTCGCGAAGCTCCGCGACCTTCTTGGAGCCCAGCTCGTTGCCTATCTTGGCAAAGTGCAAGAAACCCGTGCGGTACGGCAATGGGCAGATGCAAGCCGCAAAGTGAGTGCCAGCACCGATGCCAAACTTCGCCTTGCATATCAAGCCGCGAGCCTAATTGCCTCGAGAAACTCCCACACCGTGACCCAGGCTTGGTTCATGGGCATGAATCCTCAGCTTGATGACGATTCACCAGCACGCCTCATCCGTGAGGGCAAAATCAACCGGGTTGGTCCAGATATCATGTCTGCCGCCAAAGCATTCGCCCGTATCGGATGAAGTTCCGGCATCTCCAGCAACGAGTTTGGCGACTCGGGTACCGTCCACACCCCTGGGAGTGGACGGAATGGCGCTGGGCAGCTGAAACATCCCGATTCAATGGCCGCTGGGATGCGCTTGATGGCAATACCTATCGCACCATATATGCTGGCGAAACCCTCTATGCCTGTTTAATAGAACTCTTGGCTCCATTTCGAGTAGACCAAGCGCTCGCAGAAATCTACAGCACAATTCGGGTGTCTATTGAGGATGAGATTGACTATCCCAGCATCCAACCAGGTGTGCTCGACCTCAAAGAGTGGCTCAGCAAACGCGTTGCCAGCACCGCAGAATTGAACGCTAATCTCTGCCTCGTAACGGACTCGGCAACAATAGCTGCGCTCCATCCACTTTTTCTCAGCCAAGCCCTCACCCTTGGGCTCGACGATTTTGATGCTGCTGCACTCAAGAATGCGAGACCACGCTTGCTCACCCAATCGGTGTCGCAGTATTTATGGTTGGCCAAAAAGGATAATGGCACGGATCTCTGCGATGGAGTGGAGTTCTTGTCGCGACACGGCGATGATTTGAAACTGTGGGCGATTTTCGAACGTGCCGGAGATCCCAAAATAAGCCCCAAGCTTTCCGAAATTCGTCGAGAGAGCCTAAACCGGAACACCCCCGAGCTCCATCAAGCTCTCGAGGATTTACACATCACCACCCTCGAAGCCAAGCGCTAAACTTCAGCAAATAATTCGGAGCATTTTCCCGAAAAGCCACCGTAATCTATCGGTATGGAACCTCAAATGCCTCAACGACGAGCTCAGACTCTAATCAGTGTTGCAGCAGCAGCTCTGCTGGTCTTGAGTGGATGCACTCTTTCAGACCCCGAACAACCCGATCGTGAACCAAACACTGAGGTCCCAACTCAAGACGGTAATGAGCAGGTTCTTGCCACAAAACTTGAAGCTCCCTGGTCTTTTATTGAGCTCAGCTCCGGAAGCATCCTCATAACTGAACGGGACAGCCGGAAGCTGCTCGAACTGGGGAACGACGGCTCAATGCACACCATTGCAACAATCGATGAGGTGGTACCAGCTGGGGAGGGTGGCCTCCTCGGAATCGCCGTAAACCCAATGGACGAAACAGAACTTTTTCTCTATTTCACTGCTCACAATGATAACCGGGTCGTGAAATATCGGCTTGATGGAAGCAGCGGAAACTTTTCCTTATTCAACCCAGAAGTCATCGTAAGTGACATTCCAAAAGCCGGGAATCACAATGGTGGAAGAATTGCCTTCGGGCCTGACCAGAAGCTCTACATT
>JBARYA010000124.1:0-7205 GCA_049647625.1 Microbacteriaceae bacterium | reverse complement strand
CTCGTTGGGTTTTTCCCAGGCGTGACAGCAACCATGGCGGTTGCACTCGCCTCAAGCTTTACCCTCACCCTGAACCCAATCCAGGGCTTGGCTGTTCTGCTCACGATCTATGTTTCTTCTGGATTCGGTGACCGGATTCCTGCCATCCTGATTAACACTCCGGGAACCCCGGCATCAATTGCAACGACCTTTGACGGTTATCCGATGGCAAAGAATGGTCGCGCTGGAATTGCGCTGACATCATCGGCAATTGTGACCGCCGTAGGTTCGATGGTTGGTGTCCTGGTTCTGATCACCGTGGCAATTCCACTTTCAACCCTGGCGTTGAAATTTGGTCCGGCCGAAATGTTCATGCTCGTCGTATTTGGTCTCACCATGATGGTGGGCGTATCTGGCGGCAATATTTTGAAGGGTCTAATCTCTGGCCTAGTGGGCTTGCTCCTAGCAGTTGTCGGGCAAGATCCGATGACCGGCATTATGCGATTCACCTTTGGAATCAACGAATTGGCCGATGGTATTCCATTCATCGCTGCCATTCTCGGTCTTTTCGGTGTGGCTGAGGTGCTGGATCAAATCTCCACTCGCAACAAGAAGCACGGTCCGAAGATAATTTCACAATTTGGTCGCTGGTGGCCAAACAAGGCTGAGTACAAAGAAATGGTCAAGCCGACAATTATCGGTTCCGTTACCGGAACCATCGTCGGAATCGTTCCAGCAGCTGGCGGGGATATTGCCGGAATCGTTGCCTGGGATCAGGCGCGACGCCTCTCAAAGCATCCAGAAAAGTTTGGTAAGGGTTCCCTCGAGGGCGTTGCTGCTGCAGATAGCTCGAGCGCTTCGACCCAGGGTGGGTCATTGACCACCACGCTTGCTTTGGGCGTTCCAGGTGACACTGTGATGGCTGTCATGATTGGATCCATGGTTATTTGGGGGCTCCAGCCTGGGCCGTCACTCTTCGCCAAGCATCCTGACCTCGTGTTCTCAATTGCTGGAATCATGACGGTTGCCGTCGTGCTTTCACTCTTTGTCTCTTTGCTGCGCCTTCGCGGTGCCGTAAAGCTGCTCATGCTTCCGCCAGAATACCTTTGGACCGCAGTGCTCATCTTCTGTATGATCGGCACCTACGCCATCCAAAATAGTGTGTTCCAGGTAATGATCATGCTCATCTTCGGTGTCTTGGGCTTGATATTCCGTCGTTTCGGATTCCCAGCAGGGCCGATGGTTCTTGGTTTGATCTTGGGCAATCTCGCCGAATCAAACCTGCGCCGTGCACTACTCATTGACGGGGTCAACAGCTTCGTAAAGAGCCCAATTGCGATGGGCTTCCTCTTGGTGAGTATCGCGGCGATCGTTTGGCCGATTATCCAGGACAAGCGCAAAGCGCGCAAAGCCCTGACTTTGCAGAAATAATCTCTAGAAAAGGAACATCTTCATGTCTATTGTGATTGGTCCGGATACTCCGAGTATCGCCCCTGAATTGATCAAAAAAGTTTTCGCGGTTGATATTCCAACCTTCGGGCACTTTCTCGAAGACGGATTCGTTGATCCTCAGATTCGTCGTCTCGCTGGCATGGGAAAAATTGTTGGCAAGGCTGTAACCGTAAAAGCGGCCGCCGGTGATTCAACTCTGATTCACTATGCAACCTCAAAGCTCACGCCCGGGGATGTGCTTGTTATTGACACCTCTGGAGACACGACCCATGCAGCCCTTGGCGGCTTGTTGGTGAGTGCGGTTGTGGCTTCCGGTGCCGTTGGCGTTATTTTGGATGGGGTCTGCACCGATATTGCGGCTCTTGAGGCTGCTGGCATTGCGGTTAATGCTCTAGCCACCACGGCATTGACGAATAAACTCCTCGGCCTGAATGAGGGTGGAGTCAACGTTCCGGTGATGTGCGGAGGAGTTACCGTAAATCCCGGGGACCTTGTTCTCGGCGATGTGAACGGGGTGCTCATTGCCTCGGCTGCGACCATTGAGTCTGTTGTCGATCGCGCCGTTGAGTCCGATTTGACCGAACCAGCAATGATTAACCGCATTATGAATGGCGAGTTATTGCACGAATTATCTCGGGCCGGCACTCTCTTAGGTAATCTGGGAGTTGTGAGCTAGTTTTTGTGCTCCATACGGTAACTGAGAATTGCGGGAAAAATGACTGATACTTTCACGAATGGCACGGTAGATACCTTTGCCCCACTTGGTCGTGCAATGACAAGAACTGATCTGGTGATTGAAGCGATACGCACGGCAATCTTGTCTGGCAAGCTGAAGCCCGGTATGGCTCTGGTGGAACGCACAATTGCCGAAGAGTTGAATGTGTCGAAAACTCCGGTTCGAGAGGCCCTCATTGCTTTGGTTCGCAATGGTCTGGTCGAAATGACCCGGAACCGTGGCGCAACCGTTCGACAAATGACGCTGAACGATGTCTTGCAGGTCTATCAGACCAGGCTCTTGCTTGAGCCCTGGGCTGTCGGTGAAGCCGCCCGCAAAGCACAACAAAATGGTGGTTTCCAAGCAGCAGAGGCCTTATTGAATCAGGCCGACGAACTCAGTGTCAGCAGTGACAAAGCGGGACGGGTTCAGGCCAATCGGAAATTCCACCGCTTGATGTATGTTTCCTGCGACAACGCTCTCATTATCGACACCCTGGACAGCCTTCAAGACTTGGCTGCGCTCGGTGCGACAGCGTTCCTTTGGGAGATTTGGCCGACCTGGGATGCAGAGTCTCAAGAACACAGGAAAATCCTCGAAGCTGTGAAAAACGGCGAGGGCGATCGGGCGCAGGAATTGGTTGCTAACCATATCTCAAGCTCGATAACCCGCATCATCAATCTTCAACAAGAACAAAAATAACCGCATCGTGGCTTGCGCACGATAATACTCAAAGGCGATATTCATGGCAGAACAGACTCAAACAATTCACCGCGACACGACGAGCAATCACTTCACCACCGAGTTGGAATCGGTTGCTCGGATTGAAAGCGGCGACACTGTTGTGTTTGAAACCCATGACCCTCGTTATGGTGCACTGCTCGACCGGCCAACCGCTGAGCCATTTGAATTGCCAAAGCCTGATCGCACCCGCGGAAACCCGGTTACCGGTCCGGTGTATGTTGAGGGGGCAAAACCGGGTGATGCGCTTCTGGTTGAAATTCTCTCGATTGATTTCGAACCGGTGGGCTGGTGCGGTGCACATGCTCACCAATCTCCAGTTCCATTGGGACGGGTTCCGGTTGCTTTCGGGCGCACCTGCAAGGTGACCCCGGAGGGTATTGAATATTCAAAAGATTTGACCATCCCATTGAAGCCGATGATCGGTTGCATCGGAACCGGCCCGCTCGATCCGGTCAGTACCCAGCTTGCCGGCAAGCATGGCGGAAACATGGATCAGCCAGTAGTGACCGTTGGTGCGAAGGTACTGCTTCCGGTCTATGTTGAGGGTGCACTCTTGTTCGTGGGCGATGTTCACGCGAGCCAGGGCGATGGAGAACTTTCCGGTCTCGGTCTCGAAACTCCCGCAATTGTCCAGGTAAAGGTCACACTTCTTCCCGAGCTGGCTCCTGAGTGGCCCTGGGTGCGTCACGGTGAATTTGTCTATATTTTGACCGCTGGCGAAACCTTTGAGGAATCTGCAGCCCTCTCAATCGATGGCGGTATGAAGTTGTTCGAAGAGCAAAAGGATTTTATTGCCGGTGATGCATTGGCCTTGATTTCTTTGACCTGCAACATTCGGGTCGGCGCTTCTTGGGGCGGCCCGCAGCTGACTACGCGACTTGAAATTCCGGAGTATCTGGGCGTAGCCCCAGCAGGTTTGTAAGCGTAGAGGTACCTCTCGTTGGGGTACCTCACTCAACAGAACAACTATAGAAATTTGTTTGGTATATTGGTATACTAAGATAATCAAGGAGACACCGGTGAGCGAAAACATTCAAGAAAATTCCCCACAAGCACTGCCAGCCTTATCAGAGGCGGCATTGGCTGCACTCAATTATGTGGGTACTGCGACGATTACCACCCAGCTCTTGAAGCGTGGACTGCGAAACACATTCCTTGAAGGCCTGACCGTTTCAAACCCGAACTACGAGCGCATGGTCGGGGAAGCCTTTACGATGCGTTGCATTCCGGCTCGCGAAGACCTAGACCAGGTATCCGCTTTTGATGATTACGATCATCCTCAGCGTAAAGCTGTTGAGAGTGTTGGACCGGGTCAGGTTCTCGTTGTTGATGCACGTGGCGAAGGACGCGCCGCATCAATGGGCCACATCCTAGCTACTCGCCTCAAGATCCGCGGTGCTGCCGGAATTGTAACCGACGGTACCGTTCGAGATATGCAGGGGTACACCGAGCTCGAACTGCCAAGCTACACCAAAGGCGCCTCGCCAACCACAAATCTTGCCCTGCACCACGTTGTCGATATGCAGCTGCCGATTGGATGCGCCGGGGTGGCTGTGTATCCGGGTGACATCATGGTTGCTGATCGGGACGGTGTGGTCTGCATTCCTCGCCACCTCGCCGAAGAGGTTGCACTCGCTTCAGTAGCGCAGGAGCAGATGGAAGAGTTTATTCTGGCCCAGATTGAATCTGGCCTGCCGCTGAGAGGAAACTATCCTCCTGATGAGGCAATGCTCCAAAAATATGCCGAGCATCGCCAAAATCTCGCACAAAAATAGTCATCGCCTCGAACAGTAAGAAAGGTCGAACCGAATTGCAAAAGTCTGCTGAGCAGCTCAAGAAGAGTCTTGAAAGCGTTGTTGGAATCACAATCACCCCGTTTAGCGAGGATGATTCAATTGATGAAGCGGCCTATACGGCATTGGTTCAGCGCTGTGTCAATGCTGGCATAACTGTTCTGACCCCCAATGGGAACACCAGTGAGTTCTATTCTTTGAGCCCGGCAGAGCGTATCCGTTCCGTTGAGCTCACCAGGCAGGCTGCTCCGAACGCAATCATTATTGCCGGTGTCGGACTTGATTCCCAGACTGCCGCTGAGGAGACACAACAGTATCAGGACATGGGTGTGGACGCGGTTATGCTGCACCAGCCAATTCACCCTTTCTGGTCGGCTGAAGGCTGGATTGCATCGCATCGGGAGCTTGCTTCTGCTGTTCCAAACATGCCAATCATTCCGTACATCCGCAGCAAAAAAATCACTGCGAGCGTTCTGAAAGAACTCTTAGAACAGGTTCCAGAAGTCCTTGCAGTGAAATATGCAATTGATGATCCGGTAAGTTTTGCCGAGGTAGTAAATCTGGTCCCTCAAGGGCGGGCCACCTGGATCTGCGGTCTTGCAGAAATGTGGGCGCCATTCTTTGCGATTGCCGGCGCAACGGGCTTCACCTCAGGTCTGGTGAGCGTTGATCCTGATCGTAGTCTCCGGATGCTTGAGGCACTGCATCAAAAAGACTATGTCAGTGCGATGAAAGAACAACAAGAAATTGCAGATTTTGAAGCGCTCCGTGCTCGGAATGCTTCAGAGATGAATGTCACCGCGGTCAAGGAAGCACTCGGACAGCTCGGACTGTGTAGTGCGGAAGTACGCGCACCCCTTTCGCGGTTGAACAGCACCGATCGGGAATTGGTGAGCAGCATTCTCAAGCGTTGGGCAGTGGCCTAACTCGCTTGTCAAAGAATCGAATGATGAGGAACACAGAATGAATTTAAAAACCACAAGTCCAAGAACTGGCGAAACAAAAGCTCTCGAGGTTGTGGCAACACCAGCGGCTGATGTTATCGAAATTGTTGCCGGGGCTACCCGCGCTTCGGAACGCCTGCGCCGTTTGAGCCGAGAAGATCGTGCTCTTTTGCTTGAAGCAATCGGCGACAAGCTCGAGGCAAGTCGATCACAACTGGTGGGTCTTGCAGATTTTGAGACTGCACTTGGAGAACCACGACTGAACGGTGAACTCACCCGCACCATTTATCAATTGCGCGAATTTGCGGATGTCGTTCGCAAGGGAACCCTCTTCGAAGCCATTGTGGATCATCCCTCGGATTCCGCCATGGGCCCAAAACCAGACCTCCGTCGAATTTTGCGCCCAATCGGACCAGTAGCTGTTTTTGGAGCCAGCAATTTCCCATTTGCGTTTAGTGTGTGCGGTGGGGATACCTCCTCTGCAATTGCTGCTGGGAATGCTGTTGTAGTCAAGGCACACTCTTCACATCTTGAAACCTCAATTGCAAGCTTCGAATGCATGAAGGCAGCTTTCATTGACCGTGGTTTTGAGTCAGACGCCGTTGGAATTGTATTCGGGCAGGAAGCTGCACGCGCGCTGATCGAAGCAGAAGATATCGCTGCAGTCGGTTTCACCGGTTCGGTTCATGGTGGACGACTTCTCTTTGATATTGCGAATGCTCGCCCGAACCCAATCCCGTTCTATGGCGAATTGGGCAGCGTCAACCCGCTGGTTGTTACCCCCGCTGCAGCTGCCTCACGTGGCAGTCAGATTGCTACAGACTATGCCGGTTCAATCACACTCGGAAGCGGCCAGTTCTGCACCAAGCCTGGCTTGTTCTTTGTGCCCTCAGCTTCGGCCGAGAGCATGCGCCAAGAGCTGGACAAACGTTTCACGGAAACCAAACCGACCTGGTTACTGAATAAGAGCACTTTTGAGTCTTATGAGAGTGCAACAGCGGAACTCGCGAAGAACCCAGTCTTCATCGACAATTTCGAAAGTTCTACCGAAGCCGATGCAGGTTTCTCGGTAAAGCCGAAACTGTTTTGGGCGAAACTCGAAGACATCGCACAGGTCCAAGACGTTATGTTTACCGAGTGCTTCGGCCCAATGGCGATTGCTATCGAATATGACACTCTGGCTGACGTTGTTGCTCTGCTTAAGAACATGCCGGGTGCGCTCGCCGCATCCATTCACGGCGAAGACACTGAGCATGCTGAGCTTGAGGAACTCGTTGAGGTATTGGCAGAAAATGTGGGCCGCCTGATGTGGAATGGATACCCAACCGGTGTTGCTGTGAGCTGGTCTCAGACCCACGGTGGACCGTATCCTTCGAGTACAGCTCCGCTGCACACTTCGGTTGGTGCTACGGCAATTCGTCGCTTCTTGCGTCCGGTGACCTTCCAGAGCATGCCGGATGCCTTATTGCCGAGCGAGCTTCGCGAAGTTCAGGACATTGACCAGAAAATCACGCGAATTGTGGATACCCTGATTTCTTAGTTTCCAAAATTTAACGTGTTGTGGCCCGAGAGTTTTCT
>JBARYA010000123.1:0-19953 GCA_049647625.1 Microbacteriaceae bacterium | reverse complement strand
TTCCATGACTCCATGAAACGGACGAATGCAATCGCACCCGGATCCTGCAGGCCAATGCTACGCTCCTGCAACCAGGCAGCACGCCCACGACGGGATTGCAGTTCCTGGGTCGAACGAGCACCCTCCTGGGCTGCGGCGATGGCAGCATCCAGAGCATCGGCCTCGTTCTCTGCGCTCTTCAGCGCTTCAACAGCAGGGATCATTGCATCAAGTATGGTCTTGTCGCCAAGCTGCGACTTGCCACGCTGGCTAATGCTGTCTGCAGCGGCCAGGCCAAATTCGACACCATCCTCTTGGCTAATATCGGTCTTGCTCGCCCAGCTCCGTGAACCGGCAAGAAGAGCACCAGCAACCAATGCGGCCATTGTTGAGGGGTTTGCATTGGCGAACGCCTTGGCGCTGGCCTTTGCGACCTCTGCCGGGGTGACATCGTCACCGAGGGCGGCCAGGGCCGCAATCACGGCGTGGGAGCCCGATGAGACGGTAATACCGAGGTCACCGTCCCCCAGAGCCGCATCAAGGTCACGCAGTTCATCGGCGTGCTCAACCAACAGGCTCAGCGTACCGGTTATTGCTGCAATCAGTTCTTTTCCATCCATGCTTTAGCCTTCCTGGAAGAATGGGGACTTTGCCGGAGCATTCAGAAGCTCGAGCAGCTCATCATTCACACGCAGCACGGAGATTGATGCACCAGCCATTTCAAGACTGGTTGCATATTCTCCAACAAAATTCTTTACCACCGATACACCCAGCTCATCAAGGCTGAGGCGCACGCGGCGATAGAGCACATAGAGCTCTTCAAGCGGGGTTGAACCCAAACCGTTCACCAACACAGCAACCCGTTCGCCAGCCTTAAGATCAAGATCAGCAACAATCGGATCGAGCAGTCGGCCAACAACCTGATCGGCTGTTTCCAGCTTGCCGCGGTGGATGCCGGGTTCGCCATGGATGCCGATGCCGACCTCCATCTCACCATCCGGAAGTTCAAACGATGGCTTCGCAGTGGTTGGCAAAATGGTTGGGGAAAGCCCGATACCCATGGTGCCGGTTGATTCAACCGTTTGCTGAGCAATGCGGGTCACCTCGGCAAGAGAATCGCCACGCTCTGCAGCCGCACCAGCGGTCTTGTATGCAAAGAAGATACCGGCAACACCACGACGGTCGGCAGCGCGATCCTTCGGTTGGCTGGCAACATCGTCGATGCCCAGAACGGTAGTGGTTTCGATATCTTCCATCTCGGCCAAATCAGCAGCGAGGTCGAAGTTCAACACATCTCCGCCATAGTTGCCATAGAGATAGAGCACACCGGCTCCACCGTTAACAGCCTTGGTAGCCTCAAAAATTTGCTCGGAGGATGGTGACGAGAACACATTTCCGATAGCAACGCCTGAAGCCAGACCCTTGCCAACATAACCCTTGAAGAGTGGAAGGTGCCCGGAACCACCACCGGTAACAATACCAACGTGTCCAGCCACAGGAGCATCAGCGCGAACCATAACGCGTGGGTCGCCGCCAATGATTTTCACCTGATCTGGATGCGCTAAAAGAATTCCTTCGATGAATTCATCGACAAAATGTTCTGGATCGTTTATGAATTTTTTCATTGTCTTTCCTCACTCTTATAGCTAATTACCAAGAGATCTTGGCAAGGTTTACCTGTTCCCGAAAGAACCTTAGGGTTTTGTGACCTGTGGGTTTCCGGTCGGGAGGAGTTTCTTCGGTGAACGTTTACGCCAATTCACCTGATCGATCACCATGACCAAAACCAAGATGAGACCCTGAGCAATCTGGTACTCGTAAGAGCTCAGACGCATCATATTGAATCCACTGGAGATCATCTGCAAGGTCAGTGTGGCCAAGACAACACCGGTCACGGTGGCATAACCACCATTCGGGTTGGTTCCACCCAAGACGACGATCACAATGGTGAGCAGCAGATACGAAGTTCCGTAGTCAGCGTTAGCGGTTGGGTTGCGGGCAATAAAAGCGAGGCCAGCGATTGATGCGAGCCCACCGGTCAGCAGATAAGTCTGAATCAGGATGCGCTTATTGGCGAGCCCTGAATAGAGCGATGCTGTGTCATTTGCACCGAGCAGGCGCATCTTGACACCCAGAGGGGTCTTGGTGACGATAATAACGGCAATGATCGCGACAATAATCAGCAGAATAAAGAGGTTCGGTACGCCGAACAGATTGCCCTGCCCGATATCGGTCATCACTTCTGGCACACCGTGCAGTGTTGCGCCACCGGTTGCGACAATAGCCAAGCCGTTATAGAGCAACATTGTGCCCAGTGTTGCCAGAATTGGCGTAATCCCAACGACCCCGATCAGGAACCCGTTGAACAGCCCGGCAAGAAGTCCCACCGCAATACCGATAAGCAGAATTGGAATGGTCATCTGCTCGGCCAGCGCTGGATCAGTATCAGCGAAGTACTTGTAGAGCGACGCAATCGTAATGGTCGTGAGGTTCGCAATCGAAATCACCGAGAGATCAATACCGGCGGTGAGCATGGCAATCATCATCGCGATAGCCAAAATACCAATCTCAGGTGATGAGCTGGCGATACTCTGCAGGTTGATTGGCTTCAGGAACACATTCGGGTTCAGAATCGAGAAGATCGCAAAAACGGTGATAGCAATCACCAGCATGCGAACAACTCCGCCATTCCGCTGTAATCTTGCGAGGAATGTCTTTACCGAAACATCCGTCTTCTGATTTATATCAGCCAGGATGTTCACTTCAGTGTCGGTCTTTTCGACACTCTGCACATTCTTATTTTTCGAAGAGAAGATCATTTGCCTACCTTCACGATCTCCAGCGGGACAATCATGTTATTTTTTCGTTTCGACTTTCGCATGGTCAATGCCTGAACGAGGACACCCAGAATGAGCAGGATACCAACGGCTGAGCGCTGCCATACACCAGGTATGCCAATCAGAATCAGGGTGTTGTTGATGAGCTGGATGAGAAGCACACCCAGGACAGTCCCAATAACTGAGCCCTTGCCACCAAAGATTGAGGCACCGCCAAGAACAACCGCAGCGATAATGTCGAGCTCAATGCCCACAATGTCCTGTGGGTTTGCGCTTCGGTTCAGCAGGATGTGGAACATGCCACCAACCGCTGCCAGGGCGCCGGAAAGGATGTAGATCATCACCTGGATGCGTACTACCGGGAACCCGGCACGTCGAGCAGCCTCGGTGTCGCCACCGATTGCGTACACTCCACGGCCAAACATTGTTCTCTTGAGCAAGAATGCCATGGCAATACACAGGATTATGACCGGAATAACCAGGATATTGATCGAGGTCATGCCGACATTGGTTTGCACGGTCAAGATATTGAACGCTGCAACACCGTCAAGTTCGGGAACGAGTCGAGGAATATACTTTGAGCCGATATAAGCCACCAGAATACCGCGGAAGATGGTCTGAGTACCCAGGGTCACAATCAGTGTGGGTAATCGGAACTTCGATATGACCACACCGTTGACCAAACCGAGGAAAGCCCCGATAAAGATTGCAAACACAAAGATGAGGATGAGACCAATGTCTAGCAGGCCTTCACCGGCAAGCTTTGCTGTGGTGTACGCCGCAAAGATTGCTATGGCGGGGAATGAAACATCAATGCCACCAGAGATAATCACGATCAGTACGCAGAGGGCAAACACCATCGGCACAATTGAGCTGCGAATAATTGCAAAGAGTGTACCCGCGGTGAAGAAGCTCTCGCTCATCATCGACATGACGACAACGAGCACCAGAATTACGAGGAACAAGATTCCTTCGTTATTGGTTCCACGGAACTTCTCAAAGGAAAAGCGTTTTGAGTCTAGGATGTTGTTCAAACCGCCATCCCCTCCTGGATTGCATTCACATTTACCTCATCACCGGCAAGAGTTGTGAACAATCTTCCCTGTTTTACGATCAATACCCGGTTGCACACTGCAACCAGTTCTGGAGCATCATCTGAAACGATAATGACCCCTACCTTTTGGCTGGCGAGTTCGCGAAGAATCGTCAGAATTTCTTCCTTCGAACCAACGTCAACGCCAACTGTTGGACCATTCAAAATCAAAACTTTTGGCTTGTTTGCCAACCATTTTGCCAAAACAACACGCTGTGCGTTTCCACCAGAAAGGCTTCGTACCGGCGCATCAACGTTTGGCGCTTTGATTCGGAGTTTACGGAAAAGCTGATTAATGGTTCTCTTGATTTTCTTGTCGTTCAAGAAGAGACCGGCAACTTTATGTGCGCCGAGCGAACCGGCAATAATATTGTCGGCAATCGGCTGATCCAAGAACAGTCCCTGAGTCAGGCGGTCCTCAGGCACATATCCAATACCGGCGCGAATAGCTGCATCAATATTTTTGATTTTGTGCTGAACGCCATTGACGGTGATGGTTCCTGAGTGAGCTGGGGATACCCCAAAGAGTGATTCAGCAATTTCGGATCGGCCTGAGCCCAAGAGTCCGGTGATACCGAGAACCTCACCCGGATAGAGTGCAAAATTAATGTCCTCAAAGGTTTCATCCCGGCTTAACTTTTCGACCTCAAGGATCGGAGCAGCCTGCTCGTCTACCGGGTTCAACTTCCTGGTATTGGAAATATCTTTGCCAGTCATATAGGTCGAAAGCGAGTGGTAATCGAAGTCGCTTGCCGGACCGTCGATCACTAATTTGCCACTGCGAAGCACGGTAACCTCTTGAGAAATTCCGAGTGCTTCATCAAGCTTGTGGCTCACGAAGACGATCGAAACGCCTTGTCCACGAAGTCGTTCAACGAGCTCAAAGAGCCGCTCAACTTCGGTGTGGGTCAGTGCGGTTGTTGGCTCATCCATGAAGATGACTCGGGCATCATTGACCAAGGCACGACAGATGGCGGTGAGCTGCTTTTCAGCAACGGTTAATTCTTCAACATATGAGTCAAGGTCTAAATCGAGACCAAGATCATGAATAATTTTCTCGGCAACGGGGCGAATCTTTGCCTTTGAGAAAAACTTCTTTTTCTGAGCGATGTTATCGGTCAGCATGATGTTTTCCAGAACAGTGAGGTTCGGGAAGAGAGAGAAGTCTTGGAAGATGACCTGAATGCCCAGCTGAATTGCCTGACGAGGGGTCATATGATTATGCGAGACGCCGTTCACAACGATCGTGCCAGCATCCATTTTTTCAACACCGCTGATAATTTTGATCAGTGTTGATTTGCCGCAGCCGTTCTCGCCGGCGAGACTGTGTACCTCTCCGGCTTTGAGCCTGAGGGAAACATTATCAAGGGCTTGAACTCCACCATATTTCTTTGAAATATCGATTGCTTCAAGCACAAATGTTTGTGATTTCGACTGTTCTAGTGTTTCTGCCATGTTCCGTACCTTTGAGAAGTGGGCCCGTCAGCTATCTTATCTGACGGGCCCACTCTTGGTGTTTAGTGGTTTTTGCCTTACAACTTCGACTTAGAAGTTGTAATCCTTGACATTGTTCTTGTCAACGATAACGGCTGCATCTCCGAGCCAAACATTTTCATGATCAGGGTGCTTGATCAATGAGGTGTAGCCCTCTACGCCAAGGTCAGTTCCTTCTTTAATGGTTCCACCATCAACGAAGATTTTGGCCATTGCGAGCTGAGCTTCACCGGCACGAGCTGGATCCCAGAAGAAGATCTTGTCGATTGAACCATCTTCAAGGTACTTGCTTGCATCGAGAGGAGTACTGGTACCCATGACGCAAACCTTGTCCTGGAGACCTGCTTCTTGGATTGCACGGCCAATACCGATAACGTCAGTACTTGCTGAGCCCTGGAAGCCCTTGATGTTTGGATACTTCTGGAGGATTTCCTTGGCACGGTCATATGCCTTAGCTTCATCTTCCAGAGACTCTACCCAGGTGTCACCGAGAATGTTGGTGATCTTTGGGAAGTCTTTCTTCTGCAGTTCCTGGCCACCGGTTACCCAGTCAATGTGAGTCTGAGCGGTCAGCTGACCAACGAAGCCGGCATATTCACCTTCGCCACCCATGCAGGTTGCAAGGTTTTCGAAAATCTTTGCGCCATAAGCTTTGTTGTCGAATGCTTCGATATCAGCATCAACATTGCCCATGCCAACACCCTCGTGAGAAATCACAACGATGCCTGCGTCACGTGCCTTCTTCAGAACTGCCTGAAGTGCCTGTGGGTTGTTTGGAACAACGGTGATTGCTGCTGGTGACTGTGCGAGAAGGTTCTCGATCAGGGCAACCTGCTTCTCAGAAGTAGCGTCATCGGCACCTTCTTGGCGAGCATCAAGACCGGTCTTCTTAGCCCAGTCCTCAACGCCGACCTCCATGCGGTCAAACCAGCTCACGCCACTCAGTTTTACAACGACAACGTATGCGCCGTCTTTGTCTCCACCGTTGCCAGGATCAGTTGTTCCTGTGTCTGAGCTACAGCCTGCTACGAGAGCAAGTGCGGCTGCTGCTGCGGCGAATGTAAATCCCTTTTTCTTGAGGATCATGTTTCACTCCTTTGTGCATTGCAGAAAACTTACGATTGATGAAGCCCAGTTTGGGAACTTGGCTCAGTGGTTCAAAAGCGCCGTCTTCTTTTTGGTATGTATTTAGGACAATAATACTTACTTTTTTGAGTTCGCAAACACATTCGGGCATTTTTTGGTTGCATTTGCGTAACGGTGAGCAGAACTTGCATGAATTCGTGCAAGTTTTGCCAAGAGTGCTATTATTGAGCAAAAGCTGAGATAGCGACATCAGAGTCAACGGAGACCAAAGAATTATGAAGCATGATCGTCAAGCGCAAGTATTAGACCTCTTAGAGTCTGAAGGCTTCCGCACAATCAAGCAATTGGCGCTGAAATTCGAGGTCAACGAGTCGACTATTCGCCGTGACCTGTATCTGCTCGAAAAAGACCAGCTCATTGAACGAACCCATGGCGGCGCATTGCCAACCCGTGGCGAAGACAAGCCCGCCTATCTCAAAGAGCCAATCAATCAACAAGAGAAAATCGCGATTGGTGCGGCTATGGCAGAGCGAGTCCTCGATGGACAGACCATTCTGCTCGATAGCGGCACCACCACCCTCGAGGTGGCAAAGCGCTTGAAGGGCGAGCGCATTACGGTCATTACCAATGACATCCGCATTGGTTATGAAATCTCGCGGGCACGAAGTGCCCATTTGGTGATCATCGGCGGCGAACTCCTGCCAAATGTACATACCATCTGGGGAGTAACCGCGGTTGAACAAATTAAACGCCTCAATGTGGATGTGGCAATATTTGGTGCAGACGCTGTAAGTTCTGAAGGCATCACCAACACCAGTAGTTATGAGATCGAACTTAAACAAACCATGCTGGCGATTGCGAAGGAAGCCTTCTTTGTTGCCGATAGTTCAAAGTTTGGTCGCGAAGCACTCTTCAAAGTGTTTGGCTACGAGAAATTCACCGCCGGTATTACCGATAGCTATCTGGATCCAATTATTGCGGCCAGCTTCCCTATCCCCATTATTCGCGTCTCTGCAAAACACTAAAGTTCAAGAGTGCTGAGGCAAGCTCGTCCTGCCCTGTGTTCTGAAACTACGATGTTGGCGCAACAATAACCAGCGCTACCCGCTCCTGTAACTGAGCGAGCTGCTGATCATCGAGCTGATCGTCGACGACTAAGACGTCAATCTCTTCGAGTTCGGCAAAATGATTTGCCGAAACCTGGTCAAACTTCGAACTGTCCACCAGCAGGATCACCCGTTCTGAGTGTGAAATCACGATCCTCTTCAGCGACGCCTCTTCTGCCTTGGCCTCGGTCACGCCCTGGGTGGTGTGAATGGAGCGGCAGGAAATAATGGCCGTTGAAAAGCGCATCCGGGAAACCTGCTCCACAGTTGCGGTCCCCCCCACACAATCCGCGCTGCTGCGGTAGTCGCCGCCAAGCAGCACCACATTGCCCTGCACCCGCATCGCGAGCTGTTGGGTGCCCTGCAAGGAGGAGGTGGTTGCGTCGAGCGGAAATCCTTGCGGGAAGAGCCGGATGAGGTTCAGCACCGTTGTAGACGCGTCCACGAAAACGGCTTCGCCCTCATTGATGAGCGGGAGCGCTGCCTTGGCGATGGCCAGTTTCAACGGTGCCGCTGCATTCTCGCGCTGTTCAACATCCGGTTCAAGGGTCAACGGCATGTTCTGGATGACCGCACCACCAAAGGTGCGTTCAACGAGGCCTTCGGCAGCCAGGATATTCATATCGCGACGAATGGTCTGCACCGAGACACTGAAGCGATCCGCCAAAGAGTTCAGATCGATCACTTCGGTCTGGTGTGATTTGAGCAAACTGCGTAGCTCAGCCAAGCGATGTGCTGGCAGCACTCTGATTGCTGATTGTGTGGTCACGCTATCCCCATCTCTTTGAGAACTCTCGGCTCATCATTCAGTCTAGAACGCCACGATGGAGCCGGTGATGGCCTGGGCATGTAATTCACGACTTGACAAACAGTTACTAAAACAATCATACTCTTACACAAAGCAACAAATAGTTACAAGATGATCAACGGAGACCGATATGTCAACCCAAGCCCGTGCCGCGAAAATCCGTGCCCTGACCCTTGAACAGGTCCTTGTGCAGGGTGGCGGTTACCTCGGACAAGCCTGCTCATCAGCAGAAATCTTGGCCACCCTATTCAGCGAAATCCTCAATATTGGCCCGAGCATTTCCCCATTCACTCCAGGAAAGTTCACCGGAGTACCGGGAACTGCTAACCCAAGCCCAAGCGGCGTCGGATATTTGGGTGAGAAAAGATCAGATTATGATCGCTTCTTCCTTTCACCAAGCCACTACGCAATGGCACTCTATGCAACCCTGATTGCTCATGGTCGTCTCGACCAGGCCTCACTCGCCGAGTTCAATGTCGACGGTTCTACCCTTGAAATGATCGGCGCTGAACACTCACCGGGTCTCGAACTCACCAGCGGGTCCTTTGGTCAAGCATTCAGCCAGGCTGCCGGAATTGCTTGGAGCCGCAAGTTCCGCGGCGAGACTGGCAAAGTATGGGTATTCCTCTCCGATGGTGAAATGCAAGAGGGTCAGACCTGGGAAGCGGTACAGTTCGCGGCCTACCACAAGCTCGATAATCTTCGCATCGTCGTCGATGTCAACGGCCAGCAGGTTGATGACCGCATGGAAAATGTAATGAATGTTGAACCGCTCGAAGATCGTTTCCGCTCATTCGGTGCCAATGTGATTCGCACCGATGGTCACGATGTTGCAGCACTGCTCGAAGCCAGCCAACTCCCAAGCCCGGATGCACCACTCGTTATCCTGGCCGACACCCACCCGACCACCGGAATCCCGGTTCTCGAAAACCGCGGCGCACGTTTGCACTATATCCGTGTCCTGAATGAGACCGACCGCGGCGAGCTCCAGGCCGCCCTTGACCACTTGAATATTGAAGCAGGAGCACTCTAATGGCATTAGAAACTCGAGTTCACGCAGCCTCTCTCGCCGCATTCGGCGCCAGAAACCCTGAAGCCTTGGTGCTCTCAGCCGATTTGACCAGCTCAACCGAAGCTGATGCTTTCCGCGACGCTTTCCCGGATCGCTTCATCGGTACCGGCATGGCCGAACAGAACATGATGAGCGTCGCTGGCGGTCTCGCCCGCGAAGGCTTCCTGCCAATGATGCACACCTTCGCGGTGTTCATGTATCGTCGCGCCCTCGATCAGCTGGAAATGTCAATCGCATATCCAAACCTGCCGGTATTCATTGTTGGCTTCCTTCCCGGCATCACCACACCCGGCGGCGTCAGCCACCAAGCCATCAATGATGTCAACGTGATGCGCGGAATCCCGAATATGCACATCCTCGAATGCGGCGACGCTACCGAGGTTGAAAGTGTCCTGGATGTTGCCAAGGCGCTGAAGGCACCGGTCTACCTGCGCATGATTCGCGGCAGCATCCCACGCCTCTTCGACACCCCATTCGTGTTCAACACCGCACGCGTACTCAGTGAGGGCGATGATCTGCTCATCCTCAGCTCAGGTATCAGCACCGAAACCACCATCAATGCACTCGAAACACTGAAGAGCGCAGGAGTATCTGCAACGCACCTGCACATCAGCACCCTAAAGCCGTTCACCGACCCGATCGTTGTTGAGCAGCTCAAGCGCGCCAAGCACATTATTACTGTCGAGAACCATTCTGTTATTGGTGGACTCGGAACGGCAGTATCCGAACTGATGGCTGAGCACGGTGTGAGCGCAAAGCTCAACAAGCTCGGTATGCAGGACACCTATGCCAGCGGTGCGAGCAAAGAGTTCCTGATGCGCGAATATGGACTCGATGAGCATGCCATTCTGAACACGGTACAAAGAGTATTGGGTATCAGTCTCGATCAAAACGAGCTGGATGCAGCTGCCGTTATCGAGTCAACCAACACAATTGACCGCCAAGAAACGCCAGACGAAGCACTCTAGTCGATTCATTCGCTAGAATTTTTCAATACCCACAGAAGGAGTGACGACTTGGTAAACACATATGTCATGGGAATTGACGTAGGCACTGAAGGATCCAGAGCCGGAATTTTCAGCCTCGACGGCAAAGCTATTGCATTTGCCAGCAGCAAGCATGAGCTGCTCTTTCCAAAAGGTGATTGGGTTGAACAACACCCAGAAACCTGGTGGAAGTCTGCCAGTGAAGCTTCCCGCGAGGCTGTTGCCAAGTCGGGTTTGAAGCCAGAACAAATCATTGGCCTCTCAGCCTCCGGCACCGGCACCACTGTCGTGGCCGCCAAGAAGGATGGTACCCCACTGCGCAACGCCATCATGTGGATGGATGTTCGCGCCTCGGAGCAGGCCAATCGCATTGCTGAAACCGGCAATGAAGTACTGAAGCTCAGCGGTGGCAATGCCTCGGCAGAGTGGCTATTCTCTAAGTCCCAGTGGATTGCCGAAAACGAACCGGAAATCTTCGCCGAAGCAGACATCATCTGCGAGTGCGTCGACTGGCTCGGACACAAAATGACCGGCAATTGGGTGGGAAGCCTCTCGCTCGCTGCCGTCCGTGGTTACTACCGCTATAGCGAGGGTGGCTGGCCGGTTGAGCTTATTGAGCAGCTTGGCCATAGCGCCGTGCTTGATAAGCTGGTGCCAAAACTTGCCGGTGTTGGCGAATCACTCGGCGAGCTCACCAGCGCAGCTGCAGCAGAGCTTGGCCTCAGCGCCGGAATTCCGGTAGCCGCATCCCTGGTTGACGCCGAAGTTGCCATGTTTGGCATGAACGTGACCCGCCCAGGACAAACCTGCCTGATCACCGGCTCCTCTCACCTCCTCCTCGGAGTCAGTGATAAGCCAGTGCACGGCCCAGGCATGTGGGGCGCCTATGAAAAGGGCGTTACCCCAGAGAACTATCTGGTCGAGGGTGGACAGGCTTCAACCGGTTCCATTACCAAGTGGCTGAAGAACTTTGCCAATGGCTCCTATTTCGGCAACGAAATCGACGACGATGTGGTGTACGCCAAGCTGGTTGCTGAAGCTGCCAAGCTTCCTATCGGTTCAGATGGTGTGCGCGTGCTCGACTTCTGGCAGGGCAACCGTACTCCATACATTGACCCGAAGGCTCGCGGCATGATCTGGGGTCTTTCGGTCTCCAGTACCCCGCACCATATTTTCCGTGCCATGCTCGAGGGCATCTCCTTTGGCACCGAGAATATTCTGCAGGCATTCAAGAGCAATGGCTATGTTCCGAACGAACTGGTTATCGCCGGTGGCGCCACTCGCAACCCGCTCTGGTTGCAGATTCACTCCGATGTAGCGCAGATTCCTCTGGTTGTTCCTGAGGTAACCGATGCGGTGGTCTTGGGTAATGCAATTTTGGCAGCCCTGGTTGCCGGTTGCTTCCCGGATATCTACGCGGCTGCTGATGCAATGACCCGCAACAAGGATCGCATCGAGCCGAATCCTGATGTGGCCGAAGAATACGCCTACCTCTTTGATCAGTACAAGCGTAGCTACTTGGCTATGCGCGATCTGATGCACGAAGAAAAGCGGGTTCGCGCGTGAGTGGATTCGTGTCGAATCATCCCCCTTTAATATCGGCAAGCTTACTCGCTGCCGACCCATTGCGGCTCGCAGAGGAGGTCGCCTCGGTCAACGAGGCGGCCGACCTCTTTCATGTTGATGTGATGGATTTTCATTTTGCTGAAAACTCTTTTGGCACCCTGCCAATGGTGCAGCAGCTCAAGAGGATCACCAATACCCCACTTGAATGCCACCTTATGGTGCAGGATGTGATGCTCTGGGCTCCACGTTTCGCCCAGGCTGGTTGTTCACGTATTGTTTTGCACGCCGAGATGAGCTCAAAGCTGGTGCTGGCAGACGCGGCCAAGAAGATCCGCGAGAATGGCGCTGAACCGATTCTGGCGATGCTCTATTACACCGATATTGAGCCCTATCTCGACGAGATCGCTGAATACTCAACGGTGATGCTGATAACCGTGCCGGAAACCGGCTTTGGTGCGCAGAGCACAGAATTTGGTTCCTTTAATAAGATCTCCCGCCTCCAATCGATTATTGAGGAACGCCAGCTTCCGATCCGCATTGCAGTCGACGGCGGGATTGGCGAACACAATATCCAATTGGCCAGTGCCGCCGGCGCCAGCCAGTTCGTTGTTGGTTCCGATATTTTTAACGCTGAGAATCGCGAGGAGCGCGTGCACTTCTTACGCTCCTTCTCACAGCACGCCGTCGCCTAGCCACCAAGTGACTCCACACAGCTTCGCCTAAGCACCGCCACCTAGTGCCCGATAACTCGGTATGCTCGGATGAACCGGAAGGATCAGATGACAGAGCATAAAGTCTCTCTAGGAATTGTTGGACTCGGGGCGATCGGCACTGCTGTGCTGAAGGCACTGGTAGGCAATAAGCACTATCGTGTTCAGGGCGTTGTTGGCCGGGAGCCTGAGAAAACTCGGCAGCAACTCGATGCCCTAGGTTTTGCAGACATTCCTCTCTATCGGGCTGAAGAGTTGGCTGACAAGGTCGACATCGTCATTGATGCTGCTCCGGCGGCGGCCTTCCGCACTTTTGCGGAGAGCACCGTTCGAGCCGGGAAAGCACTTGCGGTAGTGAGTGTGGGTGCACTGCTCGAAAACTTTGACCTGATTGCACTGGCCAAAGAAAGCGGTGCTCGCATTCATGTAATGAGCGGCGCTATTGCCGGACTCGATGGCGTACGAGCCGCTGCCCAGGGTGAAATCTTTAACGCCAAGATTGTGACCCGGAAACCGAGTGCTAGCCTCGGCACGAGCGCCGCCAGCAGTGCCGCCAGCGAAGCAGAACTCCTCTATCAGGGAACGGTGCGTGAAGCCTTCGCGCTTTTCCCCGCCAATGTAAATGTGGCCGTCGCTTTCTCCCTTGCCGGTATCGGGCCTGATCGCACCGAAATCGAAGTCTGGTCTGATCCTGCCCTGCAGCACAATACCCACACCCTGCGGGTGGAATCCGACTCCGGAACAATCACCGTCACTATGGAGAACATCCCGAGTGAGAATCCGAAGACCGCCAGGCTCACCGCACAGAGTGTGCTGGCTTGGCTCGAAAAGCAATCCACACACTTTCCAATCGGCACTTAACGAGTTATGGCCCGACCGAAGTCGAGCCATAACTATATTGAGCCGAAGCTCTAGAGTGTGTTCTTACTTGAACTGCTTGACCTGCTCGGCCAAAACCTCTTCAAGGAATGAAACTGGGAGCTGCTGGAAGATGCCGTCAAAGCCACCATCTTCGCCATCAATAGCCTTCTGGAATTCTTCCGACTGGTAGATTTCAATAATCTTCAGGTAGTTCGGATCGTTCTGGTGTTCCTTCTTGGTGGCAAAGATATTGATGTACTGAGCCAGGTCATCACGGTTTGGATCTTCGAAGTAGACCTTGTTTTCCTTGGTGAGGCCAGCAGCGTTCGCATATGGAGTATCAACGAAAGCCAGGTCAACACTATCGAGTGAGGCTGCGGTCAGGGTTGGATCAAGCGGGGTAATCTTGCCAATCTTTGAATTTGCATAGTCAACATCATCGAGAGTTGCAGCCCATCCTGGGTTGCCCTTCAGGGTGATCAGGCCAGCATCCTGCAGTGCGAGCAGAGGGCGAACCTGGTTGGCTGGGTTGTTGCTCAGGGTAACCTCTGCACCGACAGGAACCTCATCGAGGCTCTTCCACTTGGTTGAATACAGTGAGATTGGATAAGACTCGGCTGAGCCCAATGGCACTAGGTTGCTCTCTGGATTGGCAGCAATGAACTGAGCCAGGTAGCGGAGGTGCTGGAACTTGTTGATATCGATATCGCCAGCAGCCAGAGCAGGGTTCGGGGTGTTGTAATCGGTGAACGCAACAATTTCTACCTTGATGTTGTTTTCAGCAGCACGCTTCACCATGAGATCCCAGAAGCTACGTCCGGCATCATTGACGCCAAGCTTGATGGTTACCGGCTCGGTGGTTTCACCGGTGCCGCCGCCATTGTTCGCTTCATCCTGCTTGCCACCGTTGAGGAGCTGAGGGATGAGGAGGACGCCGGCAATGATCAAGCCGATAACGACGACCACTGCGGTTACGATAATGCCCAGTGGCTTTTTGGGTTTTTCTGGGCGATTTGCTGGTGTAGCAGACATGGGTTTTCTTTCTCTTGCGCTGTCTTGGTTGGAAGCGATGTGTGTAAAAGCTGTGTTGCACACGAACTGTGTGCCTGAGATTACGGCGAACCGTTTGCCTCTCATCACACACTAATAAACAGTGACCCCGATAACCAACATGTGGCCGCCAAAGTTACGTCACGTTACATAAAGCATCCTCTAAAGGTTGGCGTATTGCGCTGAACAGTTATGCTGGTAAAGCCACAAATACACTCATTTACACCCTTGCGCGGCCTCAGAAGAATCGGTTCCCGTCGATTTGCCAAGACATCACTAGATGGCGCATTCATTGGAAAGGATTTCGCTTGTCCGAAATTATTCGGCTGGTTAATGTCAATAAGACATTCCGAGCGTCAAATCAGGAAATCCATGCTCTCGACGACATTTCCCTCACGATCAATTCGGGGGAAATTTTTGGCATTATTGGCCAATCGGGAGCTGGAAAGAGCACCCTCGTCCGCCTGATTAATGGTCTCGAGCAGGCCAGCTCAGGAAGCATCTTCTTCGATGGCGTCGATATCCGTTCCCATAAAGAGCGCGAACTCCGCCCCATCCGTTCACAAATTGGCATGATTTTTCAGCAGTTCAACCTGATGCGCTCCCGCACCGTATTTGGCAATGTCGAGTTTCCACTCATTGTGGCCAAGGTTCCTAAGGCTGAGCGTCAGGAGCGAGTTTGGGAAATTCTCGAATTTGTCGGTCTTACCCAACGCGCCTATAACTATCCAGAACAGCTCTCTGGTGGGCAGAAGCAACGCGTCGGTATTGCCCGCGCTTTGGTTGCTTCACCCAAGGTTTTGCTCGCCGATGAGGCAACCAGCGCCCTCGATCCGCAGACCACCCAGGATGTGCTGAAACTCCTGAAGAAGGTCAATCAGGAGCTCGGAATCACCATCGTGCTGATCACCCACGAGATGGAGGTGCTGAAAAGCATTGCCGATCGGGTGGCAGTATTGGAATCCGGAAAACTCGTTGAACAGGGAGAAATCTTCGACCTCTTTGTGTCACCACAGAGCGAAGCAACCCAAAATCTCCTCGATACCGTCTACCACGACCGGCCGGATAGCGAACAGCTCGAGAAAATCTTCGATACTCGCAACGGTCGGATTATTATGGTGCAGATTCGTGCCGATAACCGGGTTGGTGAAGTGCTTGCCCGCGCAACCGAATACGGTGTGAGTTTTGACTTTGTTTTTGGCAGCATCAATACCCTCAAAGGCAAAGAGTTTGGCAGTTTCACTATTGAGCTCAATGGTTCTGATGAACAGGTCGCGCGAGTGATCACAGAATTTGAAGGTGTCACCGAAGTGCAGGAGCTGACCCGATGAACGCAACCTGGGATGACCTCTTCCCCAAACTGATTCAGAACCTCAACATCACCTTTTATATGGTGTCGCTCACCCTGCTGCTTGCAGGTGTGCTCGGCCTCGTATTGGGCGTGCTGCTGAACACCACCCGTCGTGGCGGACTGCTGCAAAACCGGACAGTGTTTGCGGTACTAAACCTGCTGATCAATATCATTCGACCCATCCCATTCATTCTGCTCTTGATGGCGCTGGCCCCACTCACCCGATTGGTGGTTGGTACCCAGATAGGTAATGAGGCGGCAATTTTCGTAATGGTCGTTGGCGCAAGCTTCTCGATTGCCCGCATCGTGGAGCAGAACCTGGTCAGCGTTGATAATGGCGTGATCGAGGCGGTACGCGCCTGCGGTGCCGGACCGATGCGCATCATTATGACCGTCATTATTCCCGAAGCGCTCGGACCGCTGATCCTGGGCTACACCTTCATTGTGATTGGCATCGTCGACATGTCGGCATTGGTCGGTTCAATGGGTGCTCAGGGCCTCGGAAACTTTGCCCTGGTCAACGGCTTCAACGTTTTCCGCTGGGATGTAACCTTCGTTGCCGTCGCAATCATTATTGTGCTGGTGCAGGGCTTGCAGTTCTTCGGAAACTGGCTCTCCCGCAAGGTCATGCGCGCCTAGCTGGCTATACTCAAGATACGAGTATTGCCACTGAGGGGAGAGTCAATGACGACACAAACATCCACAGAGTCCACCAAAAATCCGTACCAAAAGATGCTCAAGATCGCGATCTGGGCCGGTCTCGGGTTTGGTTGTATTTTTTGGGCTATCGGAAAAGTATTAACTGAAGTCGGCGATGGCTCTTGGTATGCTCCGACAGCTGGTGCTTCTCCTGAGCAGACTCGAGAGATTGGTGCTTGGATCGCTGGCTTCTCCGAACAGATCATCCAACTTGGTTTGGTCGCTTTGCTGCTCTGGATAGTGGTTGCTGGCGTCAATTGGCAAATTGCGCACACCGCATCGGCATTCGTCGCCAAGACCTCCACTGCTGATGCAGATCTTGGCTCTAGCCCAGACTCTGCCTAAACTTTTCGGCCAATGAAAGAGCCCCACGCAATGAGTATTACTGCATTGCGGAAGCGCTGTACTCCACAACAATGCTGGCTTCAAGGGTGAGTTCGGGTGGAACCACATCAAAGCTATCGCCGTTGCTGGACCCTGATTTCATCTGCATATCTGCGGATGCTCGGAGCATTTCTGGGCGAGGCTGGTTGCCATTGCTGGGAGCCAGCCCTGGTTCGCTGATTTGGTGCACTGAATCGACGCGGATGCCTGCAGCGCTGGCATAGAGTGCTGCGCGTTCAGCTGCATCGGCAACGGCCTCTGTGCGGAGCTCTGCGCTAAGTGCCTTGCGGGACTCTTTGCGAACATCCCAGCGGAAATTTTGCAATTGCACCAAGGGATTTTCGCTGAATGTGACCGCATCCTGGGCCAGAGTCTCAAAGTTTTGGTAGGTGATGGTGATGGAGCTGCGGGCATACTGGGTGAGAACATTCGGCTGATCGCCACTGACCCAGCGCTGATACGAACCACTGCGGATGTGCCCCGCTGAAAACTCTGCGATTGCGCCAGCAGTTTTGCGTTCCTTCAAAAGCGCTACTGTGCGCTGATGCAGTTCAGTAACCTCGCGCACGCAGTTTTCGCGAGACTCGCCCTCCTGCTGAAGATTGAGGTCAATGGTCACGATTTCGGGCTGAACAGTACGTTCGCTCACTCCGGCAACAATAATGGTGGTCATTTACTCTCCAATTCACTCAGGAAAAACTGTTAATTCTGAAGATATCAGTTCTGCCTTAGAGTGCAACTGAGTGGCAATATCTATTGAGTAGACTTCCTAAAGCTTAGGTAACAACTTCACCAACGGTTTTGCCCGTACCGTTCTCAAGAATACATCTTCAGATTTTTCCCAGGTATCGTTATCAACAATGCGAATATTGACGTCTTTTCGGATGAACTTCTCGGCATCACGCGCAACTTGATAGATCTCCTCACGATTCGGAGCACCCACGACCAAGACATCAATATCTTGCGGATCACGACCAATCGCACCCTGAGAGCGATCTGCCCAGGACCCATAAATATAGGCCTCTGAAATCCCTTCTAGTAGCTCGAGAGCTTTCCTCAGAACCTCTTGAGGACCATAGCTGTACTCGGTGATTCTCCTCACCTCTGGATACAGTGGATGATTCATCTCAGCGGAAATATATCGATTCTTTCCGGAACGGCGATCTTTGAATAACCCAAAGGTGACGAGACGGTCAACCTCTCGGAGTACGGTCGCAATATTGGAATCGGTGGCGAGCACCAGCTCTGAAACTGTCTCTTCATGTTCCGGGTTCAAGAGCACGGCGGCTAAGAGCCTGCCCTGCACATCGGAGCGGAAAAGGGGGAATAGCGCTGAAGGTGACGTATTCATATAAACAATAATATCATTCGTTATGTGAATAGTATAAATTTGCGACTAACTCTACGCCTCGGACCCTAGACGCTAGGCAATGACTGTAAATGTATGCCAAACACTCCCAGTGTTAATACACGAACCACTACTCTTTCGAATCGGACTCTGAGGTTTCAGCCCCAGCCTTTGAAGTTAACAGTGCAGGCTGGAAGAGTTCTCTCAATGCGTAAATAATGGCACATGTAGCTAGCCATGCAACACCCGAAATAATAGCCAAAGATTCCAGCGCACCGCTCAAACCATAAAGCACGACTTGAGTTCCCAGTTCAGAAGAATTGACTCTTCCAAATAGGTCTGTAATCTTCATTTGGCTGGCACTTGTTGCAAAGATTATCGCCATGATTCCACCGATTATCGCGATTGCCCCGAGCGCTGCGGTGAACTTGTTGCCCTTCATGATGCCCCCTTTTTGTATGTACTTATTACTTGTCATCTTATCTTCAAGCAACCACTTGTCTAGAACCACTTGGCATGTTTTGAAATACTTACACCAAATAAGGAGCGTTCTAAACCATATCTGACTACTACGGGTGTGGGTACATAGCGGTCTAGCGCATGGGTCCTTCCGCCGAACGTCAACGTCAGGTTTGACCACCGCATATTGGGCAGAAAGAAGCCCCCAAGCTCCCTCAAATACCAAGAACCAACAGAGGCAACTCAGACAGGGTGGGTGAACGTGACCGGCTTACCGGTGGCACGAGCATACGCAATTTCTCTGCTCGTAGATTCGCCGATGTACCCACCGGGATTCACAACCAGGACGCGGTCAGCCAGGTCAATCTTTCGAAGATGTAGAGCATCTACCACTGTTCTCTGTTCTGTGGTAATCGGCTCAGACACTTCGCCCGGTTCGCTTGGAGCAACCACGATGACACCAGCGAATGTCAACTCGCGATTCGCCGTACGCATCTCGTCTGCGAACTTAGTAGACCCGCATATGCAGACAATCTCAGGCTGGTCAGTCATTACTCAGTTTCCTTTGTTTCGGTGGACTTCTAGCTCGAACTCAATAAAGCCGGCAATGAGCGCACGATAGGCCTTCTCCACCACATCCGGTGATGCACCTTGTTGGATTGCAAGCTCCCGGACTTTAGTGATGACCTGCTCAACTCGAGCAGGTGCGCGAACACCAGCCTCATCCTTCTTGAGTTTCCCAGCTTCGACAACCCAACCCTGACGCTCAGCGATAAGACCGATAATCTGGCAATCAATGCGGTCTATCTGGCTACGGATGTCTTCGAGTGAGGGAGTAGTGTCGGTCACGAATTCAACTTTACCCAGCCTCAAATAAAAGAACCAACACAAGGCTGGTTTCTTTTCTGTTGGCGGTGACGGTGGGATTTGACTCCCTGATTCCAGCCAAAGACTCCAAAGCCAGAAAGCCCCAGCCGCCAAGTGCTCAAAGCTTGCGCTTCGAGCGTGGAATCAGGGGCCCAGTGAGGCTCAGGCACACACCGGTCTATAAATGAGTTTTGCCC
>JBARYA010000122.1:0-9597 GCA_049647625.1 Microbacteriaceae bacterium | reverse complement strand
ATCTGCGAAAGAAAATTGATAGCCTCGGCCCGGCAATGATTCACACCGTTCGCGGCGTTGGCTACACCATCAAGGTGCCGAGCCAAGATGCGCATGCCGCAGAATAACCCGGAGAGTATTGGCCCTTACGAACCGCCAAATACCCCCGCTCAGAATCTCAACGAGGCTACGCCAACCCTCTCCCCTCGCACCCCTGACACGCTCAATAACCGTTACCCCACACCGCGTCGCACCCCACGCACCTGGCCGCTGACCTCCCGCTTGGTGGCAGTGGTGACCTCCCTGGTCATTTTGGCCACCCTGCTCATTGGTGCCATCACCCTCTACTCGCTCAAAGAGACCATGCAACGCCAACTCGATGAGCAACTGCTCACCGCTACCGGTCTGACTTCACTCCGGATTGACAATCCGACCCTCGGTATTGATCCCGGCAGTGGCTTTATCGCGATTCCAGGACTTTCAACCGGAACCCTGGCCGTCATCATGTACCAGAACCAACTGGTTCGCGGTGAGATGATCAGCCCCGATGGCGCCTCTATACCGGTGAGCGGAAGCACCATGAACACCCTCATCTCGGTTGATCCTGGCGCTCCCCCGGTTTCGGTCTATTTGGCCGATGGTCTCGGCTCCTACCGCTTGGTCGCCCATGAACTCTCCAGCGGTTCGGTCATAGTTATGGGCTTGCCACTCAAGGAACTCAACACCACACTTCGGCATCAACAAAGCTATGTGCTGCTGGTAGCGATTGTGGTTTCTACCCTCTCAGCCCTGCTTGGTTTTGCCTTCATCCGTTGGAATCTTCGTCCGCTGAAGCGGGTAGCCCAGGCCGCCAAAACCATCTCAGAGCTGAAGCTGGATAAGGGTGAAGTCGACCTGCAAATTTACCTGCCCCAGGTGGATGTGTCCCCGCAAAACGAGGTTGGTCAGGTGGGCTATGCCTTCCGCTTGATGTTGGAAAATATCCGTAATGCCTTCGCAGCCCGGCAAGCATCAGAGCAACAGGTTCGTGATTTCGTTGCCGATGCGAGTCATGAATTGCGCACTCCGCTCGCCTCGATTCGCGGTTATGCCGAGCTGACCCGACTCCAAGACCCGAATCTCAACGATGATGTGCGCCACTCGATTGAGCGCATCACCAAAGAAGCGGAGCGGATGACCAATCTGGTCGAAGATATGCTGCTGCTGGCAAGTCTCGACGCAAACCGCCCACTGGCACGAGATTCGGTCGACCTGAGTCGTCTGATGATTGATACCCTGAGCGATGCTCAGGCAGCCGGCCCCAATCATGAATGGGTGCTGGAGTTGCCGGAGGATGGAATCGAGATCCTCGGTGATGAAAGCAAATTGCACCAAATGTTGGCCAATCTATTCGCGAATGCCCGCATCCACACCCCTGAGGGTACCCAGATTACTGCACGATTAGCTCTTGTGAACAATAGCGCAGAGATTGAAATATCTGATCTCGGTCCGGGGATACCGCAGCAGCTGCAGCAGAAAATGTTCCAGCGCTTTATGCGCGGGGATGCTTCACGAAGCCGCAAAACCGGAAGCACCGGCCTCGGCCTGGCCATTGTTCAGGCCATCATCCTGGCACATCAGGGCACACTGGAACTCGAGAGCCATCCGGGCCTTACCCGGTTCAAGATCACCCTGCCCCTGAGCTAGACCAAGATTCGCTCAGCGAAACCCCACTACTTCAGGAACAGTACCCGGAGCCGCTTCACCGTGAAGAACAGCCCAACCATGGTCATCACCACAAAATAAAGCACATGCCAGAGCAGGTTCGGCGTGATTCCAATCGTGGTTAGGGTGCGCACAAGTTCCACCCCGTGCCAAAGCGGCATGGCCTGGATGACCCATTGGATGGGGCCAGGATACACACTCAGCGGGTAGAAGGTTGCCGAGAAGAGGAACATTGGCAGCAAGACGAAGTTGATCCAATCCATATGCTGGAAGGTCTTCATATAGCTGGTGATGCCCATCCCAAGGCTGGCAAATGCGAAAGCAATGAGCATTACGGCGGGGAGCACTAAGAGCGCACTCCAACCGACATTGAGGCCAAGCACCTGCATAACAACTAAGAATCCGGATGCGTAGAGCACACCCCGAAGCAGCGCCAGGATGATTTCTCCCAGTGCAATATCGAGCGGTGCGAGCGGGGTGTAGAGCATTCCCTCATACAGCTTGCCAAAATGCATCTTGAAGAATACATTCCAGGTGCTGTCGTAGATGGCACCGTTCATGGCGGAAACAACCAATAGCGCCGGCGCAATAAAGGCCGCATAGCCAATCTCTTGACCGTTATCGGCGGTGACATTACCGATAAGCGAGCCGAGGCCAACACCCATGGCGAGCAGGTAGAGCACCGGCTCGAAGAATCCGCTGACGATAATCAGCCAGTTGCTACTGCGGGCGGCAAGCAGACCCCGAGAAAAGACCGAACGGGCATTGCGCGAGTAGATGCTCGCGAATGGGCGGCGGCGAGCCGAAGCTTCCGGAGACACATTAGAGGAGGTACTGAGCTGGGTCATTTGTTCAGTCTCCGTTCAAAAGCGTAGGCGGCAAAGAGCAAGCCGGAGATCAGCACGCCGAGCAAAATCAGCAGGTGGGCTGCGGTCATCCATGGCGGTTCCGGATAGCCAAAACTTAAGACTCGGCCCAGTTCATTACCGTGCCAGAGCGGCGAGATCCAGCCAATCCATTGCAAGAATCCCGGGAGTTGGCTCAGCGGGAAGAAGGTTCCCGAGAAGAGGAACATCGGGGTAATCACGAAACGCATCACCAGGGTGAGCTGGCCGGTGTCGTGCTGAATGCTCGCAGCCAAGCACATCAACCAAATACCGATTGCGGCTCCGGTCAGGCTGGAGCTCAGAATCATCAACCAGCTATAGGGAGTGGTTGCGGCGCCAAAAACCAGCAGAATCAGGTAGTACACCGTCACGGTGAGGAACATCCGCATACTGGCTGCCAGGGTGTGCCCCCAAGCAATCTGCCGACCGCTCAACGGTGCGGAAACCATCCCCTCATAAATCGGATTCCATTTAAAGCCGCCATAAACGGTGAAGGTCATCTCTTCCGCCATGGTCATCATGGCGCTCGAAGCCAAAAGCCCGGGAGCCACAAAGAGCAAGAAGCTGACCCCGAGGGCCGCGTTCGCCCCGGTTCCGTGGTCAATCAGGGTGGAGAGTCCAACGCCGAGTGCGAAGAGATAAATCATCGGGCCACCCAGTGCGGTGATTACCATGGTCCAGCCATAGCCCTTCATCACACGGATTTTGTGTTCGGCAACGTACCAGATGCCGAAACGTTTACTCCGTACCTCCACAGCCTTGCTGTCGTTCAGCACAGCCGTCATTCGACCAGGCTCCGTCCGGTGAGCCTCAGGAACACATCCTCCAGGCTAGAACGCCGCACCAGGCTGGTCAACGGTTCGTTACCCAACTCGATGACCCGCGCCAGAAGACTCTCGGCATCGGCTGCATAGAGAAGGATGCGGTCTGGCAAGACCTCAATGCGATCGCCAAGGCCCTCGAGCGCTTTCGCAATCTGGGTATTGTTTTTGGCTCCAAAACGAAGCTCCAGCACCTCACGACTTGAATAGTCGCGGATGAGCTGTGCCGGAGTTCCCTCGGCCATAATCTTGCCGTGATCGACAACGACCAGGCGGTCAGCCAACTGCTCCGCCTCATCCATAAAGTGGGTGGTCAAGACCAGCGTGGTGCCCTGTTCTTTGAGGCGATAGAGCCGGTCCCAGAGGATGTGGCGTGCCTGTGGGTCAAGACCGGTGGTTGGCTCGTCGAGCAGCAAAATCTTCGGCTGGTTGATCAGCCCGCGTGCAATCGTTAGACGACGCTTCATTCCACCAGAAAGATCATCGACCTTGGCTTTGCGCTTATCGACCAATTGCGCGAATTCGAGCAGCTCTTCGGCCCGCTTCAAAATCTCAGCTTTTGGCAGTCCAAAATAGCGGCCATAGACCAGCAGGTTTTCGAAGACGCGAAGTTCCATGTCGAGGCTATCTGCCTGCGGCACCACTCCGAGCTGAGCTTTGATTTCGGGAGCGTGGGTATTGGGGTCCATGCCCAGCACCTGCAAGTCACCGGATGTGCGGGTTGAGACCGCTGCGATCATCCGCATCGTCGTAGATTTTCCGGCACCGTTCGGGCCGAGGAGAGCGAAGGACTCACCGGGGGCTACTTCGAAATCGATGCCGTCTACAGCACTGAAATCTTTATACTTTTTCGCGAGGCTTTTGGCCGAAATGACAGACTCTAACACGAGGTTCAACTTTACCTTAGGTTTCCGTTTGGGCGAGCTTTTCCGGCATTACAGGCTGATAACAACCCTGGTCCTGGACGGATATTCGCTCAACCTGCAAAAACAAACCAAACCGGGTAAGATTTCTGGTGATACCAGGGGTATTGGGTGTGGGTGGCAATGAGGCGCGAGGCCTCTTTCTTCTCACCGAATTGTGCGAACCAGGCAAGAAGAAAGTTATTGAGAACATAGTGGTTAATTCAGAACTCGGAGAACTCCGGCACTTCCTCCCCGAGCAATTTGGAGAACAAGACTTTCTCACCAAATTTTTTCAAGACAAGCTACTTGGTGACCTGATTAAACGCCTGATGCGAATGAGCCCGGGCGAGAC
The DNA here is from genome assembly GCA_049647625.1 of Microbacteriaceae bacterium. Taxonomy (GTDB): domain Bacteria; phylum Actinomycetota; class Actinomycetes; order Actinomycetales; family Microbacteriaceae; genus JBARYA01. Next base: position 4,949 of record JBARYA010000122.1, on the reverse strand, counting down.
CCTGCCCAGTGAGCGTATCCTTGCCGAGGAGCTCGGTATTAGCCGTACCGCACTGCGCGACCGGATTGGCCGACTCTCCTCCCTCGGGATGCTCGACAAGCGCGAACGCGAAAAGACAACCTTCGTTGGTTTGAAGCCCGACTCGATTGGTGATGTGCTCATCCTCGGTCTGATGGCATCCGATATGACCATTGGCTCATTGGTCTCGGTGCGTCATGCCCTCGAAAATCAGGCGATTCTCGAAATCGCCAAGAAGTCGCCAAATGTTGACCTCGATGAAATGCTCGAAGCAGTTAACATGATGAAAGACAATGACAAGGGCGAGATTCTTTTGGCCGCCGATGCCAAATTCCATAAGGCGCTCTTTGTGGCTGCCGGTTCACCGGGATTGAGCTTCTTTTGGCAAGCACTGCAAACCGTGCTCCAAACAACGCATCAATTTGTTGACCTCGAGCAGGACATCTCGACCATGCGTCAGATCCACGAAGAGGTCTACCTCACAACCAAGAGTGGCGATCAGGATGCTGCCCTCAGGGCAATGAACGTGCACTTTGCGTGGTTGGACACCCTGCTGGTCAAGCGCGGCTACAAACTCTCTGCTTCATAACAGGCGCTATTGCTGCAGTGCCCTATTGCTTATCGGCAGGCTGGCTTGCGCGCTGAATCAGACCGCCATCCACCGCGAGGGTAATGCCGTTCACATACTTCGCTTCATCTGAGGCCAAGTAGAGGGCCGCATTGGCCACATCAAAAGAGTCACCCATTTTGCCGGTGGGGCTCAGGGCATTGCGCGCTGCCAACATCTCCTCGATAGAGCCATAGGCTCCGCTGATTTGCTTGTAGATCATCGGGGTCTCGATGTATCCCGGCGCGATGGAGTTCGCCCGAATCCCCTGATCAGCGTATTCCAGTGCAATGTTCTGGGTAAGCCCAATCATGCCTGCTTTAGTGGCGGTATAGCTTGGATAGTTGTAACCGATATAGCGCATCCCACCAATCGAGGCGACATTCACGATGGAACCTTTCTGGCGCTCCAGCATATGCGGCAACACAAATTTGCAGGTGAGGAAGGCGCTGGTCAGGTTCACATTCATGACCAGGTTCCACTCATCGAGGCTCATCTCAATCGGGCCACCCATACGGGCAATACCGACGTTATTGTGCAGAATATCAATCTGTCCCCAGGCAGCAATGACCTGTTCAACCGCAGCCGCGACCGAAGCCTCGCTGGTGACATCCCCAACAATGCCAATGATTTCGAGGGCGCTGCCATCCTCGCGAGTCTCTGCGCTGAAGCGTTCAATGGCACCATCCACAGCTGCCTGATTGCTATCAACGACGGCAACCTTTGCGCCGGCACGGGCGTAGACCAGGCTGGCGGCCAGACCGTTGTTGATCTCGCCCCCGATCGATCCTCCACCGAACACGATGGCAACTTTGTCATTCAGACGAAACACGGTGGGTATCACTCCTTGGCTTGGGGTTTTTGCTTAATTCAGGAAAACACGTGACGAATGAGACAGATGATGCCTCAATTGCACTATTTGTTCGCACCAGTCACAGCTTTTCCTGAATTAAGCAAATATGACCAGGGATGTTGATGGGGAGCGAAGGATCGACCCGACGCTCCCCAAAAGATGGGCGGAACTACTTGCCCAGAACCTTCTTGACCGCAGCAATCACCTGAGCGGCCTGAGGAACAATGGCGTTCTCCAATGGCTCGCTGTACGGAATTGGTGCCCGGAAGGAACCGATACGAACCGGTGCCGCATCCAATTGATCCCAGGAGTTCTCGACCACATTGGAGACGAACTCGCCGCCCCAACCAAAGTCACGAACTGCCTCGTGCGCTACAACCAGGTGGCGAGTCTTCGCAACTGACTTGTAGACCGAATCCATATCCAGCGGATACAGGGTGCGTGGGTCAATAATCTCGAGTTCAATACCCTCAGCTGCCAGAACTTCTGCTGCCTCAAGTGCCGAACGCAAGAGCCACTGGGTAGCAACAACAGTCACCGAAGTACCCTCGCGGGCGATACGAGCCTGTCCGAATGGTAGGACCTCGAAATTCACCACATCCTTGTCGTAGTACAGGTTCTTGTGCTCGAGGAAGATGGTTGGGTTATCGGTGGTTACCGCATGACGTAGCAAACCGTAAGCATCGTTTGCGGTACCCGGCACAACAACCTCAAGTCCCGGGATGTGCGCAAAGACCGTCTCCAGCGATTGTGAGTGCTGTGCTGCCTTGCCAATACCGGCACCGTGGTTGGTGCGAATCACCAATGGCACATCGAATTGCCCACCGAACATGTAGCGGTTCTTTGCGGCCTGGTTGATGATGCCGTCGAAACCGAGGAACATGAAATCGGAGTACATGATTTCGAGGATTGGGCGAAGTCCACGCGAAGCAGCGGCAGAAACCGCTGCGAGGAGCACTTCTTCGCTGATCGGGGTATTGCGAACCCGCTCCGGCCCGAAGACCGTATCGAGCTTGCGGTGCACGCCATAAATACCGCCACCTGTTCCCCAAGTGGTGATATCTTCGCCGAGTACGATCGCTTCTGGAGTGTCCTCAAGAATGTCGTGGAGTGCTGCGTTTACCGCGCGCCAAATGGTTAAATTCTGTGGCTTTTTCTCAGTCATCGTTTTGTCCTTATGATGCGTAAACGTCGGTGAACGCGGTCTCAACCGCAGGGAATGGTGACGCCTTGGCAAATGCCACAACCTCATCAATTTCTGCGACAATATCGGCTTGGAGCTGCTCGAAATCTGCTTCGGAGATCACAGCAGCATCGATCAGCTTTTGCTTCAACTGAGCCACCGGATCCTTCGCCCGCCAAGAATCGACCTCTTCTTTGGTGCGATAAATTTCGGTATCGCCAGCCATGTGTCCGAGGTAGCGGAAGGTGTCAGCCACGATAAAGGATGGGCCTTCACCAGCACAGGCACGCTCAACTGCTGCAGCGGTTGCCTCATAGACAGCCTGCAAGTCCATGCCATCAACGCGAACAGATGGAACGCCATAGGCTTCGCCACGCTTGGTGAAGTCACGCTGAGCGACCATTTCTTCGACCGAAGAAGACTGGGCATAGAAGTTGTTTTCCAGCACATAGATGGTTGGCAACTTCCAGATTGCCGAGAGGTTGAACGCCTCAGCCAGCACGCCCTGGTTTGAGCCGCCATCACCAAAGTAGGCCACCGCTACAGTGCCATCCTTCTTTACCTGGGATGCCAAGGCGGCACCGGTGGCAATACCGATTCCAGCGCCAACGATTCCATTGGTACCGAGCACACCGAGCTCTTTTACGCCCAGGTGCATCGAGCCACCCTTGCCGCCACAGTAGCCATCTTCGCGACCAAGAATTTCAGCCATGGTCTTTTTGAAGTCGGCACCCTTTGCCAGGGTATGCGCATGTCCACGGTGGTTGGATGCGATAGCATCGCGATCTTCAAGCGCCAGGGAGACGCCAACCGAGACGGCCTCCATACCGCTGGATGGGTGGGTTGAGCCGCGGATTGCGCCCTCCTGGGAAAGCCCAGGAAGACGGTCTTCAAACTCGCGGATGCGCATCATCATTTTCAGGCCGGCTAGGCCCTGATTCTTCAGCTCATAGTTTGTCATTGTTCTGACAGACTCCCTTAGGCGATTTCTGCGATAACGTCGCCGAGGTTGACCACGTCACCGGCTTCTGCCTTGTGGCTGAGGACACCGGCAGCAGGTGCCAAGAAATCAGCGACCAGTTTTGAGGTTTCGAGCTGAGCAATTGCGTCGCCCTCGGCTACGGTTGCACCATCGGCAACGAGCCACTCAACGAGATCGGCTTCTTCTTCTTCGCCGAGGAATTCCTGATTCAGTACTACGTCCATTGTTTTTCTCCTTAGGTAATGAGTGTGTAAATAGTGAAAAAATTTAGCTCTGTGTCTTTTGCAAGACGAGTTCGAAGGTCACCGCAACGGCGTTCTCACCCGGCACCAATTCGCCAGCATGGATAACCCCGTGGCGATCAACCATGGTGCAACTGAGGGTGAATTCTGGCACGGTACTGATATTGGTGACATGGCCGATGAGGGCAATGATTTCTGTCCCAGGACCATCGACAGCAAACTTCTCTCCGCTGAGACGATTCTTGAAGGTCCCGCCAACGAGACTGCCAATACCGCCGCGTACGGTGGCTGATTCGAATCCTGCTTCACGGCAGGTCGTCACGATTGCTTCCGCAATATCAACATTGGGGAGCACCCGCGAAACTACTGTTTCGGTGAGTGGGTACTCTACGGCTTCTGCGAGCATGGTGTTCCTCGTTTCCTGGTAGGGGGTAAATACAGGCATCAGTGTTTCCGGGTCGTCCGCACTGATGAGTTGGATGCCATCAAAAATGTGGACGATTGCCCAGAGTCCGGGATCGCCAACAATGGTTTCTGGCCAGATATGGCCACCGAGCTTGGTGCCCATCTGGTCATACCAGAAACAGTGACTGTGTACGAAGGGTTCGCCATGACGAAAGCCGATGGTGGCCGCACCATAGATGAGCTCCGCATCGAATGTGGTGCGGGTGTCCGAGTAGCTGACCGCTTTGTTTCCATCGCCAACGGTCGGAACGCAATAGCTTGCCACCTGGAAACGTCCAGAAAAAACTTCTGCAATACCGCTGGTGGCGCCGTGATCACGCACAATATCGGTCAATTGGTCAACATAGCGTCGACCGGGTACCAGCTGTCGAAGAACAGAAAATGAGTTCCCGACAACCGAAATAATGCGAGGATTGGTGACCTCGCCAGGATGTATTAATGTGTCCATTACTTACCGTCGCTTTTGGCTTATTTCTTGTTTGCCATTGGTGTTGGCGCCCAAGAGAGTGGGTAATAAAACTGTTGAATTATGGTGAATCGATGGTAATCGTCTTCGTGAGGACTACAGTACCCGAGCAAACTGTAGAATGCTCAGGTAC
>JBARYA010000121.1:0-2409 GCA_049647625.1 Microbacteriaceae bacterium | reverse complement strand
GCTGGTCATCCCACTATTGATGTATCCATAAATTCCGCCGCCGCTGAGGGCTAGGCCGACCAAGATTGTGAGTCCGGAAAGCATGGTTGCTCCTTAACTGTTCACAGGTTTTTCCGTTGAGAAAATTGTTTCACTACTAGTCTAATCTGGGCTATAGCGAGACTTCAGTGAATGATGCCACTCATATCGCCCAATTTGAAGGAGAGGGAGCATGCGCTTTGCTATTCGGGTGAAACCCGGCTCCAGCAGGAATAGGGTTGGCGGATCCCACGATGGGGCACTTATTGTGGCGGTTTCTGCTCGTGCAATCGACGGCAAAGCGACCGAGGCCGCTTTCACGCTCTTAGCCCGCGCACTCGGGTGTAAATCTTCGGAGCTTCGCTTGGTGAGCGGTCAGACGAGCCGTACCAAGATTGTTGAAGCGCCGGATGCCGTACATGAAGCCCTTCAACTCCTCCTCGATGAGACGGCATAAAAATCCCACAGCGCTACCGTCTAGCTCCCATAAACTACAGTAGAGCTAGGGAATGTCCTGCTTCGCCCTCGGAGGCTCGACTACTACCCTTTCACGTCTCGACGATTGATTGCGATGAGTGAGAGCACAAAACATAATATCGAGAGACCTAATAAGAGCGAGAAGCTTCCCGGTTCAAAACCGTGTTTTAGCGGCTCGTTCCGGTACGCCCAAGAGTAGGGCGAAATGGCGTATAAAAACTCGGCCCTTTCGGTCTGGTTGGCAAGGGCATTGAGTGCAAAGCTGAGCACGACGGATGTTGCCGCTATACCCATGGTGAGGCCTCGGCCGCCACCGAGCGAGCCGACCAGGATGGCCACCATCGCAAAGCAGAGTGCGAGGGCGACGAGATTACAGACCGCAGCGATAATGTTGAGATGGTCGAGTCCGAGTTCTGCCGGTGCATTGAGGCTCAAAAGAACAATCAGCACGACAATGCCGAGCCAGATGATCCGTGCCACAACACTGATACTCGCTTCAATGAGGTAGCGGCTTCGCGATACCGAGTGGGCCAGAGTCATCTCGAGCATGCCCTGTTCTTCGGCACCGGCTATGGCGGCAGTGCCCCAGGATACGGCCGCAATACTGAAGAGCGCGAAACCCATCAGTCCAAAGAAGGTCGCTTGGGTGTACCCGGCTCCGGTGGTGATGTCAGCGAAACCGATAGTGTTGACCAGCTCAGCGGGTAGGAGCTGCAAGAGCTTTTGCATTTCATCGTTTTGGCTGAGACTCGGGAACAGCGGCAGATAGAGGAAGAGTGCGGCCAAGATACCCAGCGTCCACATCAGGAAGGCCCAGTAACTCTGGCCAATGATTCGGCGCACAATCGGCAGAACTCGTCTCATGATTGCTCTGCCTCCTTCGCTGGACTATAGAGTCTCAGAACAGATTGTTCGAGATCCGGTTCTTCAACGGTGAGTTCCGCGAGGTTCCACTCTGATAATGCTCGAATGATGGGGTTGAGGTCTCCGTCAATATCAGCACGAATGCGAAAGCTTTCAGCCTTGCCGCTGCCCTGTTCGTTAGTCGGGTGTTGAACGTTTTCTTCAATCACCAGATTGCCCAGTTGTGGAATAGCGTTGAGCTTCTTCTCGAGCTCGGCCCTGCCGGTTCCGGTAATCAAACAGCGGATATTGCGGATGCTACCTAAACGAATATCCTCTGTGGCGCGGTCTGCCACCAACTCGCCCGCCCTGAGCACCCCCACCCGCTCGGCAATCTCTTGAAGCTCGCTGAGAACATGCGAGCTGAGCAGTATTGTCTGCCCGCGCCCCTTGGCTTCGGCCACCATCGCCAGAAACTCACGTTGAATCAGCGGATCAAGCCCACTGCTTGGTTCATCAAGAATTAACAACTCTGGTTCGTGCATGAATGCTTGGATAAGGGCAAGTTTCTGTTTGTTGCCTTTGGAAAGTTTCTGGATGTTCACATCAAGATTGGCGTCGAGCCGTTCAGCGAGACGATTAATCATGGCATGATCCATCGGGACGCTAAGCCGGGCCAAATACTCCAACCAAGACCGACCGGTGGTGCGTCCTGCGATACGGAATTCGCAGGGGATATAGCCAATACGCTGCCGAAGGTTCGGCCCAGAAGTGCGGGGGTCTTCCCCCAACACCCTGACGGTACCCGCGCACGGCCGCAGGATGTCGAGCAGGAGTTTGAGTGTGGTTGTTTTACCGGCACCATTTGGGCCAATCAGGCCATAAACGATGCCTTGAGGAATGTTCAAATCGAGGCCACTGAGGGCTACAGTATGACCGTAATGCTTTCTTAGCGCTTGAGTTTCAACAACACTTGCCATTACATTCTGCTCCTTGGGTTCATGCTATACCCGTCAGAGCAGAACGGCTACAATTCTTTGTTGTTGAGATACATGTAGCGGATATATGGGC
>JBARYA010000120.1:0-5912 GCA_049647625.1 Microbacteriaceae bacterium | reverse complement strand
ATTATACGCCACGCCGCTTTGAACCGACCGGCAATGGACATTTCAACTCTCCGTTCAGGGCGCTATGCTCGACTTTATGGAGAATCTGCACCGTCTGAGTCTGCTTGAGCAGTCTGAGCTCATCACTCAACAAGAAATTCGTTCAACGGAATTGGTTTCTCACTATCTCAAACGAATTGAAGAGTTTAACCCTCAACTGGGTGCATTTACCACCGTTACCGCAGATTCAGCACGAGAACAATCTGCCACATTTGATGCTTCTGCAAGCGACTCTCCACTGCATCTACGACTTCTTGCCGGCGTTCCCAGTGCCGATAAAGACTTAGACAACCGCATCGGAGTGCCGACCAGCTACGGCTCGCTGACCGCTAAGCGAGAGCCTGCTACCAAGAATGATGGCATTACTGAGGCGGCCAATGCTGCTGGTCTGATCAGCCTCGGCAAAACCCACGCCCCCGAGTTTGGCTTGAGCGGACACGCCCTCACCAGGCTCAACTATATTTGCCGCAATCCCTGGGACCTCGGAACCGATCCGGGCGGATCCTCCTCCGGTGCCGCCGTCGCTGTGTCAGCTGGTCTGGTTCCTGCTGCACTGGCCTCGGATGCCGGTGGTTCGATTCGTATTCCCGCCTCCACAACCGGTGTTGTCGGTATTAAACCGAGTCGGCAGTTTTTTGATTTTGATGGACGTCGGGAAATGAACCGAAATAGTGTGCACGGCACAATTGCCCGCTCCCTGGGCGACGCTGCACTGCTGCTGGATGCTTTGAAACATCCGAATGTTCCAAAGACGCAGGCTGTTTTTCTCAATGCGATTAACAGACCAAAGGCGGTTTCAGCTCAGCCTCGGAGAATTGCGATTGCAGATTACACTCCGTGGCGTGAAACGTTTCGCATCGAGCTGCCGACTGAGCTTCAAGCCGACTTCGAACGCAGCACCAAAGCGCTTAAAGCTACCGGTCATGAGGTAATCCCGATAGAGATTCCTGAATTTGAGGGCTTCGGGAAAGCTTTCACCATGCTCTGGCAAAAATCTGCGGCAAACATTTCGGTTTCATTAGCCGACGAGCCACTACTCACCGATTTCACCCGCTGGTTGCGTTCCGAGGGGAACAGCTATTCTGCTGAAGAGGTAGCAAAAAGTATTCGGTTGATGGAAGAGTTCGAGTGCTTTTTTCAGGATGCTCTTGATGGATACGATGCCCTGATGACCCCCGCTCTTGGGCTGCTCCCCCAAAAGATTTCTTGGCATGACGATACCGATCATTACAATAATTTTGTCAAGCAGTGCGAGTACAGTCCGTACACCTCTTTTGTGAATATGGCCGGTTTACCCGCTATTGTGCTGCCAACAGCCTTGAATATAAGCGGCTTGCCAATGTCTATTCAACTCATCGGCAAGCTCAACCAAGAAGAGCCCCTGATTGAACTGGGTGGGCAATTCGAACGCGAGCTGGGCTGGGGGCCACGCTTCCCGAAAAACTTCGCTTAGCCGTCTATTCTGCGAGCTTGTCAGCAGCCTTCCCGAAACGGCGGTCCCGATCAGCATAAATTTCGATTGCCCGCCAAAGTTCGGCGCGATTAAAGTCAGGCCAGAGGGTGTCTAAAAAGACCATCTCGGCATAGACACTCTGCCAGGGCAGAAAGTTGCTGGTGCGCTGTTCGCCGGAGGAACGCAGGAAAAGGTCAACATCTGGAACATCCGGTAAATACAAGTGTTTTTGTATGGTTTTTTCGGTGATCCGAGCCGGATTCAACCGCCCCTTGGCAACCTCTTCAGCAATGCTCACCATCGCATCGCGAAGCTCCACCCGCCCGCCATAGTTGACCGCCATGGTGAGCGTGAGGCCGGTATTTTCCCTGGTGTATTCCTCAGCCACCTGTAACTCAGAAATCACCGAACCCCAGAGCTTAGGTCTCCGACCTGACCAGCGGATGCGCACATTCCAATCATTCAGCTGGTCACGCTGACGACGCAAAACATCGCGGTTGAAGCCCATCAAAAAACGGACCTCTTCTGGAGAACGCGACCAATTCTCGGTAGAAAACGCATAGACGGTGAGGTATTTCACCCCAGCTTGGATCGCACCGGCAACCACATCGAGCAGCACCGCTTCACCGGCCTTGTGCCCTTCAATCCGGGTGAGTCCACGCGCATTCGCCCAACGTCCATTGCCATCCATCACAATCGCAATGTGTTTTGGGGCTGCTGCCTGAACCCTGGCACTCGGAAGTGCTCCGGCATAGTCCAGCTGCCGGGAATCAGCTTCGGCTAAAACTCGAGCAAATTTCTTAGCCACGACCATTCGCCTCCATCATTCGATCAAGATGTACGAGTGACTTTATTTTTCGATCAAGGTGATGCTGCACATAGCCGGCAATGACACCACTCGCTTGGTTGCGTACATGTTGTGAAGCCTCAGCTGCCTCAGCCCAATCGCCCATGATCAGTGCCGCTAAATGCGTGGTGGTCTCGATGCTCAGACGCACCGCTCCCGGTGCCATCGGCGAAGAAACCACGCCGCCCAAAATAATCGAGAAGAACTGGTGTGGGCCCGGCTCGCCGGTCAACACACAATCGTCAAAGTTTGGTGCCCATCCAGCGATGGACATGGCACGCAGCAGATAGGAGTTCAGCACCAATTGAGTTTCTTGCGATCCATCAGCGAGAGTGCGAAGAGCACCGATGAGCAGGTGATATTGCGGTCTGGCCGCTTCGTCTTCTGCCAGCTTTTCAACCACCTCAGCCATCACATTGGCTGCCGTAAATTTGCTGTAATCGGCGGCGATTGGCGCACCATAGCTATAGATCAAATCGGCCTGGGTAATCACATCCAGGCTCCGCCCCTCATAGAGCATCAAATCGGCAACCATAAAGGGTTCGAGACGAGCGCCAAATTTGGATGCGGTCTTCCGAACACCCTTGGCAACCGCCCGAATAATACCGTGTTCTCGGCTAAACAACGTGACAATACGATCTGCTTCACCCAAGAGCTGGGTGCGCAGAATCACTGCATCATCACGATATATCGGCATTCTTCAATTATTCTAGAGCCACTACCCGAAGAAGGGCTGAACCGCCGCAGCAACAAAGCTACGACGGTTCAGAATGAAACTTTTCTCAAGCTTTTGCTTAGAAACTCACTACCCGTTCTGGAACACGTGTGATTCCAGCGCGAATTGAACGGTTCAGCGCGGAAATAATCGCTTTCAGGGATGCTGTGGAAATATCCGGATCGATTCCAACTCCCCAGAGCACCTGATCGCCGAAGCTGCATTCCACATAGGCGGCTGCATTGGCGTCGCCACCGGCACTCATCGCATGTTCGCTATAGTCCCGAACCTTGACGGTAATACCGGCAGATTCAAGAATCGAAAGGAAAGCCGCGATTGGACCATTTCCGGTTCCGCTCAGATCAGCAATCTCTTCGCCGACGCGCAGGCTGGCATCAAGATTTACCACACCACTCATCTTGCTCGAAATCTGGGTAGCGAGGAGTTCGAATGTTCCCCACTTTTCTGATTGGTCCTCAGCAGGTAGATATTCATCGCTAAAGATGTGCCAGATCTGCTCGCTCGAGACTTCACCGCCCTCGGTATCTACCTTTTGCTGCACAACCTGGCTAAACTCCACCTGCAGGCGACGTGGCAGATCTAATGAGTGATCCTGCTTCAGCAGATAAGCGGTGCCGCCCTTGCCCGATTGGGAGTTGACGCGGATAACAGCCTCGTAGCTTCGACCCAGATCCCTTGGATCTACCGGCAAATACGGGACGCCCCATTCCAGATCTCGAACGTTGACGCCAGTGGCCTCAGCCTTGGCATCCATCGACTCAAAGCCCTTCTTGATGGCATCCTGGTGGCTGCCAGAGAAGGCAGTGTAGACAAGGTCTCCAGCCCAAGGGCTGCGCTCATGCACCTTCAACTGGTTCACATATTCCGCCGTGCGACGAATCTCATCAAGTTCGCTGAAATCAATCTCCGGATCAATACCCTGGGTAAACATATTGATTCCCAGCGCCACCAGATCAACATTTCCGGTGCGTTCACCGTTGCCGAAAAGGCAACCCTCGATACGGTCGGCACCGGCCAGGTAACCCAGCTCAGCTGCTGCAACTGCAGTACCCCGGTCATTGTGTGGGTGCAGCGAAATGATGACATTCTCACGATGATTGATGTGGCGAATCATCCACTCAATTGAGTCCGCGTACACATTCGGCATGGCCATTTCCACCGTAGATGGCAGGTTGATTATCACCTTGCGCTCCGGAGTCGGCTGGAACACTTCCAGAACCTGATTGCACACCTCTACAGCGAAATCGAGCTCGGTTCCGGTATAACTTTCTGGTGAATACTCATAGAAAACTTGAGTTTCGGGAATAGTGGTCTCGTACTTCTTGCACAATCTGGCACCCTCAAGCGCCAAATCAATGATGCCCTGTCGATCGGTGCGGAAAACGACCTCACGCTGCAGCACGCTGGTCGAGTTGTAGAGATGCACAATTGCCTGCTTTGCACCCTGTAAAGACTCGAAGGTACGCTGGATCAGATGCTCACGAGCCTGGGTTAGCACCTGAATGGTGACATCATCCGGAATCAGATTCTCTTCAATGAGCTGACGAACAAAATCAAAGTCTGTTTGCGAGGCGGATGGGAAACCCACCTCAATTTCTTTGTAACCCATTTTGACAAGCATCTCGAACATAATGCGCTTGCGTTCAGGGCTCATTGGATCAATCAGTGCCTGGTTACCATCACGAAGATCAACTGCGCACCAGCGTGGAGCCTTGGTGATCTGTTTGTTTGGCCAGGTACGGTCGCTCATATCGATCGGGAATTGCTCCAAATAGGAACGATAGCGATGGAATGGCATTCCAGAAGGTTGTTGTGTGTTTTGCATGGTGGTACGACTACTTTCGTCTTAAAATCTTGTGGTTTTAGCCAACAGCAGACTCCGCGACGAGAGAGGCTAGATTTAGCGCCCGCCGCGGCTTATAAGGAGAAGCTGCGAAACCAACATGAAACTAGATTAGCACTGAACGAGTACTCCGGTGGGCTTCATAGCAAAAAATGTGCTGGAAACCACAGAAAATGTTCTTTTAGAAGCCCAATTTATTGAGCTGCTTTGGGTCACGCTGCCAATCTTGTGCGATTCGAACCTGAATATTGAGCTTGACCCGGGTGCCGAGAAGCCGCTCAATTTGTCGCCGAGAAGTATTGGTAATTTGACTGAGGCGCGATCCAGCCTTGCCAATAATAATGCCCTTTTGGCTGTCACGTTCAACATAGATACTGGCAAAGATTCGGGGCTTTGTTGGGGCTACAGCATCTGCTTCACCCTCAGTTTTGCTCTCAGGATCAGTCTCAAGTGCACCCATAATAATCTCGTCAATCCCAACAGCGATTGAGTGTGGCAGTTCATCATCCATCAGCTCAAGTGCAGCTTCGCGGATAATCTCTGCAATTCGATCTTCATTGCTCTCTTCAGTATTCATATCACTTGGATACATCCGTTGCGATATGGGCATCAATTGCAGCAATTGCACCACCAGCACATCGAGCTGTTCGGCAGTGAGTGCAGAAACAGGAACAATGCACTCCCACTCGCGAAGTTCGCTCACAGCCATCAGCTTTTCGGCGATATTCGCCTTGCTTGTGCTATCAGTTTTCGTCACAATTGCGACCTTTTTGGCGCGTGGATACTGGCTCAACTGTTCATTGATGAACTTATCCCCCGGACCGATTGGCTCGTTCGCTGGAAAGCACATCGCAATAACATCAACTTCACCGAGAGTTTCTTGGACCCGGTCATTAAGTCTTTGCCCCAGTAGGGTGCGAGGGCGGTGAAGCCCGGGAGTATCGACAATAATGAGTTCACCCAGTGGATGCTGCAAAATTCCGCGGATGGTTCG
>JBARYA010000119.1:0-7554 GCA_049647625.1 Microbacteriaceae bacterium | reverse complement strand
ATTGACCGCCGTACCAGATATAAAAGCTGAGCATGCCCAGAACACTTATCCCTAAGGCGGACAAAAGAAGCCAGGCTCTACGGCGTAGAGTATGCAAACGCCTCTCACGAAGCGCTTCAAAGTCTGCGCCAAGGGGGATATCGCGAAGCAATTTCTCGCCAGGTTCCAGTACCGGCCATGGCCTCGAAAGCTCTGTGACAGAAGCTGATGCGGGGTCTGATGCAAGGCCCGCTGCTAAGCGCCGAGCAGTAGGAGCAGTGGCAATGCCCTCGGGAGCGTGAATTTCTACGGTCGGTGCTTCGCTCTGTTCTGGGTGCTTTTGTACGGCTTCAGGAACTTGAGGGCTTAGAGCAGGACTCTGAACGTCAATCGGGGCGATGCGCTTCGCCTTCTTTGCCCGTTTCCCCAGCACCGTTGCTGAATTGCTCAGCTGGGTCTCATCCACTTCTATCTCATGAGTCTCAGCAGGACTCGGGTACTTTTGCCGACGCTTGGCAGGAAGAGTGTCCTCAGATAGTGATTCTTCACTCATCGCCGACCTCCACGCTCCGCCGAATCTGCCACTGGTTGAGACACCTCTCCTGATTGTCCCTCGATGGTGATACCAAAGTTCCCGAACTCCACATCGCCTTTCGTCCCCTGCATCCTCTGTGAACGCTCGGGAATGTGTTGCGCGAATGAGTGTATTGAAAAGGGTGCCAGAATCTTTTTCCAGAATGTTGCGCGCGCTTTGAGCTCGCGAATATCGCTATCAACAACTTTCCAATACGCTCCCGCAGCAGACTCACTGAGGTGAAAAGCAGAGAAGTCAGCCTCATCGGCCCGTTGAGCCAAGGCTTGAGCATGCGAGGTATTCAACACCGTAGCCACTTCACTACGGGTACCATTTTTCGGCAAATCATGCCCCAGATCGACGGCGGCATCTAGGTACTCTTCCCAAGCAGAAGAGATGCGTTTTTCAGCTGTCTTCATTCTCAAACGGGAGCTACGACGGATTGCCTTCGCTACCACGATCAGCAAGAACGGAAGTAAAAACATGAGTAAAGCAACGAATGCGAGTGCAATAACGCCAAAGCCCTCCCAGAAGCTGGCTAGCTCTTCGGCAGGAAGAGGATCATCTACTTCTTCTCCGGTAGAAGTTTCTGGTCGGAGCTGCTCAGGCGAAACTGTTTCGGCACCCTCAGAATTAATCTCACTGGGAATCTTTGGATCCTGAAGGGCCAATTCATCCTGATCCAGAGCCTCACGGTATTGCGGGGTGGCATCCACCGGTATCCACACTCCCGATTGCCCGGATACTTCCACCCAGACGCTCAGGTTTTGTGCTTGGCAGACGCCCTCTACACAGGCTGGAACCCGGTATTGTGCATCAGCTGCTGGCTCCTGCAAGAAAGTTCCGAGCACCAATCGAGCTTCAAAACCGAACTCCTGTGCAATCAGTGCAATAGCTACCGAGAATTGTTCATCATCTCCGATAGCGGCAACCAGGTTCTCAGCCGCATTCGCGGTCTGCATTGCGAGAAGCTCCGAAAAGAGTTCACCGATTCTTCCGCTGCCGTGTCCGGCCAGGCTCGGGGCAAATTGATATCCGCCCAGCTCAGAAAGCCACGGTTGTTGCTGCTCGTTGCCGTCGAGAATAACCGTCTCAGCAAGCGAATGGCTCAGGTAGCCACGCTCACGAAGACGATCAACCGCTTCAACGAAACCTGCCCCATTACGCGGTAAGTCTTGTGCCAGCAACCAGTCCCGAAGTGTACTCGGTACCGTACCAGCGGAGTTGAGGGACCCAGCTTCGATTGGAGTCAAGCCGAGGAGATCTGCTGTTTGTTCCGGGATCAGGCTCCGGAAACGATAACCATCTCCTGCACTAAAGCCCGATTCATTCAGTTCAATTCCGGATGCGCTCTCAGCATCATAATAAAAGCCATCTGCAAGTTGGACTCTGTCTGGCCCCAGGAATTCAAGCTCAATCAGATCCCCGACCAGAGGCAGCCAATTGTGCTGATAGTCGCTGAGTTGTACCTCAAATTGTTGCTCAGTTCCGGGTGCATTCGGGCTAAGGCGATAGGGCAATCGACGGAACGCGCTTTGCGAGTTCTCGGGATCCATCGCACGGAAGAGGTTTCCATCGTAGTGTTGCAATACTGCAATGCGGAGCCGTTCAGGGAGCGGGTCGCTACTCGAAATACGAAAGAGTTCTGTGCCCCAATCTTTGGAAAATGAGCTTCGATAATTGATGAGTGGGCTCAACTGTCGTTGTAATTCGACTACTGGATCAATCTGCGTACGGAGAACCTCACGCGCTTTTACATTCTGAGCACTCGGAGAAAGGAATAACCCGGCAGCAAGTGCGAGAACGAGCATCAACGCGGCGGTTATCGCGCGATTCAATCCAAAGCGGTGCCCACTGGTAACCCGTACTGGGCTCTTTTCTGGGACAATACCTCGTACACGACCAGCAAGTGGTTGTTGGTCTGCGGTATTCGCAGAATTTCGGGTGCTCCCACCCTGCCCGCGTCCAAGGGCTTGTTTTCTACTGTAAATATTTCGCCAAACTAACCAGGCAAGCAGTACAAGAACCAATCCAAAACTCAGAGCGATTTCTCTGATTCCTAGGATTTCAAAACCGAAGAGGGTTAACACACCCCTCAATTGGGATGGGCCAAGAAGCGTAATAATAAGTTGCAGTCCCAGCAGAAGGACTGCTGCAGCGAAATGTCTACGTCCGGGGCTGAGCGCAAAATACAGCGCAAAGAGGGTACCAAAAAAGTACAGAATCACGACGGGAACGAGCATGCCGGAATAGCTGCCAAGCGGCAACACCAGCGTAACGATGCCCTTCCAGGCTGTTACTCCAGAAGTAATTGCCGACCACCAATTTCCCAGCAAAGATTCCGGCTCGCTAAAAATTCTGGGGTACCCGAGAAGCGGGGCCAGTACCATATAGGATGCCAGACCCACCGAGAGCAGCGGCCAAAATCCCGACCAACGTCGAGGAACGAAGAAAAAGACCAGCAATGCGGCACTAACCGAGCCTCCGACCGCAAGCAGGAACCACACAGACTGATAAATCGGCCAGGTAGTTATTGCCGAGAACAGTATTGCCAGAAGCACAAAGCCGATATTCAGCGCGCGATACAGACGGGAACCACTCTGATTATTGACTGATTGGATTGATTGGATTGATTGCTTCGGAAAAAGCTGTGCCATTAGACCCGCCCCCGATGCAATAACTGTCGTAAATCTTCGAGGACAGCGATCCGGGCAACCGTCAGATTTCCGACCGTGGTCAGGCTAGGCGGCGAATCTTGGTCAGCAATCAGAGCAATCACCGCGGTATCCACCGAAAACTTGAGAGAGGCCTTCTGCAAGCGTCGAAGCGAAACCGTTGAGCCACAAATCATGAACGCAAGGGAGAGCCCCTCGCCCAGTTGTGAAAGTTGGCAGAGCTGTTCTAAACGTGCGGTGCTGCCAATCTGGTTGAGCGCAGAGAGCTGATCAAGGAATCCGCGAGTGCTCTGCACATGCATGTTCTGAACACTCAATTTGGTTGATTGCATTGGAGCAGGAACTTCGAGACTGGTCACTGCTTGAAATTCTCTACCATCACGAATCGCTCGTACTCCGATGGAGCCAAGCGCACTAAGCGCTAATTCAAACTCGTCTGGGCTTAAATATTCATTTTGGTTCACACTGACCGCAAGAAGCATCCGAGAACGTTTCGTCTCTTCATACTGGCGCACCATCAATTGACCTGTTTTGGCGGTGGACTTCCAGTGGATATGCCTGCGTGAATCTCCGGGGAGATATTCTCTAATTGCGTGGAAGGCCAGATCCGAGTCGACAATGGTGCGACTTGGTGAGCCCTCGAGGTCACGAATAAAACCAGAACTCAGGCTCGGAACATCAATGGTTACCGGATGCACGAAAATCTCGCGTGCTTGAGCCCAAACAATCTCCTTGTTCACAATGCCGATTGGGTCGCCCTTGATGGTTGAAATTGGCCCTACCGGAATAATTCCGCGCTGGGATGCGGTAATTTCAAGACCTTCGCTCCAGCTCCCCCCAGCCTGGATAAAGGGCAGCGGCAACTCTATCAGTCCCGCTCCAATAGGAATATCCATCCGGCTGGGTAGCGAAATTCGGCGCAATTTATTGTGCACTTCGAGAACTGCCGGTACCGTTGATCCGGCAACAACACGCGTGTCTGCAAGTCGAAGTTCTACCCGAAAATCTCCACGCCCGAGAAGGAATAACGCTGACACTGCCAACAACACAAACGCAAATACGGCGATAAATATTGCCTCAACCCAAGCAAATACAAAACCGAAGACTAAACCAAAGATACACAGCACCAGCAGGAGCCATCCGACCGTGGTCAGGATGTTCTGAAACCAATTCCCAATTCTGCGCGCGAGGGCGCTCAGCCCTTGCCAAAAGGACAAACCCCAGACCACCGTATCCAGCAATTTCGAGCTGGCTTCGGTGGTCGTTCGAGTTTGAGTTTCGCCAAGAGTTGTTCTGAGCGTGTTCTCCCGGTCTTGGCTCAACTATTCTCCAGTGGAGGTTCCACCTCAAGCAGAATCTGAGCAATAACCGCCGTCGCAGTCACCCCATCAAATTCCGCCTCCGCATCGAGAATAATACGGTGTGAAAGCACCGCGTTTGCAAGCTGTTTCACATCATCTGGAATCACGAATCCGCGACCCTGCGAGATTGCCCAAGTTTTTGCAACCCTGGTGAGAGCGATCGCTCCGCGCACACTGGAGCCGAGATGCACCTGTGAGGCATTTCTGCTCGCTTCAATAATTCGTGAGATGTAGTCCAGAATCACCGGGCTCACAAAAACACCACGTGCGAGTTCCGACATTTTTTCAATTGCTTGAGGAGTGATGACCGGGGAAAGCTGGGACTTGAGTGTTGCCGTGCCCTCCAAAATTCGCATCGTGGAGGCGTGGTCCGGGTATCCCAGTGTCGTTTTCATAATAAAGCGATCAAGCTGAGCCTCAGGAAGCCGGTAGGTGCCGGCCTGTTCAATTGGATTCTGCGTAGCAATGACCATGAATGGGCTTGGGACCGGCCTGGTCACACCATCAACCGTGACCGTGTTCTCTTCCATCACTTCGAGCAGTGCCGATTGCGTTTTCGGACTCGCACGGTTGATTTCATCAGCCAATACAATATTTGCAAAAATTGGTCCGGCGTGAAATTCGAACTTGGCACTGCTCTGATCGTAGATGGTGATGCCGGTCACATCTCCCGGAAGTAAATCCGGTGTGAACTGAATACGGGTTGAGAGCCCATCAACAGTCTCCGCCATCGCACGAGCAAGAGAGGTCTTTCCTGTTCCTGGGTAATCCTCCAGGAGCAAATGGCCCTGGCTGAGTAGTGCGGTAAAGGCAAGCCTGATGACGTACTGTTTGCCCAGCACAACCTGATCGACGTTGGATACCAACTCTTCGAAGGTTCTTTGGAACCATTCGGTCTGTTCATCGTTCACGGTCATAGTGTCTCCTCAACATCGGAAGTATCAGGGTGGAAAAACATAGTGGGGTTTGCCATCGGGAGCTATCCCCCTTCTGGATCGGGAGGATCAGGAGGATCTGTCCCACCCGGATCATCAATAACACACTGTATTGGAGCGCTCAGATAGTCGCTCAACCCATTGTTCCAAATCACCCGAACCTTGAAGGTGTTGAGCCCGTCGGCCTCATATTGGAGGCTGTAGTGGCTTGGGTTGAACCCGCTTCCGGCAAGCTTAATCGTCGGATGCAGCTGCACTGAGCAGTGCTGTGCACCCGTGTTCAGGATGTTGAACGATATCCGCTGCGGACCTGAGTAATTGATTGTTCGAGACTGATCCGAATATCGGTTATTGCCCTCGGTATCCACATAGTAATACCTCGCTGTCCACGAAGTGGGAGCTTCAGCAACCGGTGTCGGTGGCAAACTCACCACCTGTCCCTCAGCATTGCGATACTCGACCTGATAATCCGGATGAGCCGTCGCCGGATTTATCTGGAATGGATAGAACACCTGAACATCGGGTGCCGCAGGAGCAGGAGCAGCCGTACTCATCTGATAACTAAAATCTGCTGGAGCTGCAGGTTGGTTCCAGGTAAATACCTTTTCTGGATAATCCACCCAAGCACAACCGAAACCGTTGCTGATATACACCCGAACCTGATAAAGCGTCTTGTCACTCAGACCGCTCAGAACGGGATTGCTATTGCTGATAGACGCCGGGAAACCGATAGCGTCGGCAAGGCATTCCGGAGCACTGCCAATATAGGCAAGATACCGGTACTCGAGATTTCCGAGCGAACCATTCTTCAACTTTGGAATGTCTAAAGCAGTATTGGCGACGGTAATGCTGCCTGAAGAAACCGCAGCAATAGTGACATTGCTCCCCACAGTATTGGGGCTTCCTATCGGCACAATAGTTTGTTCTTTAGCGATAGGATTCGTGCCGCTCAGCGAGTCAAGATAGCTTCCTCGATTTGTCGGTGGGGCGCCATGAGCATTCACCGGAATCACCCGAAGGGTAATATTCTGCGCTGCGGGTAGGGTGAACTGTTGGACTCCGGCGCTGAAGAGATTAGGGGCCGGAGTGGAACTCTGGGTATCTGAGCGGTAGAGCTCAAAACCGACAACACTATCGTCAACGAAGCTCGGGACCTGAACTTCGACCACACCAGATTGTGCTGAGGTGGTGGATGCGTACACTGTGCCGAGTGTGAAATCTGGTGCCAGACTATGCCGATATGACATCACTTGGAAAGAACCGTATGAGCTCGACTCCTGTGCTGCGTTGAGTGAGAAAACCTCAAGTGTGCTCGGAACACCATTGCTCAAACCATCCAACATGATTCCATCGCAGATATCAGCTGAGCAATCGACAGTTTTGGTCAATCCGTTATAGACCACACGATAGCCAGTCACCGCAGGGAAGCTCTGTGGCCCTCTACTAATACGAATCTTGGCTTTTCCATCGCCATAGCCGGTTTGCGCGACGCTTTGCGGCTGCTGAGCTTTACCCTGCAGGCTAAAGCCAATAGTTCCGGTACCCTGGCGGCCCTGCGCATCCTGCACAGCAAAGTCCACAGAACATTCCTGATAACCCGGTGTATTCGGCGACCAACGGGCCTGTACGCGGTCACCAAGCACCTGGAAGCTGAGTTCTGGACAGCTGCTGCTTGATGATTGCACCGAAATCAGATTGAGCGGATACCGCTGTGGATCAAAGGGATTGACTTCTCCTGAACCGGCTGCACCAATAACGCGGTAGTCACAGCTCAACACTGACCCGGTATTGACGCACAAATCAGCCGGGACCTGGAGCGTCCCGCCCTTGGGCAATAGGTCTGGAGCGGGACCCACGGTAATAATGAGTTGATTGCTCGTCTCAAAACTACCCAGGCGAGAGCTGATATTCAGAATAATTTCGGTGCCCGGGCGAGCGCTACCAAGAACGTGCAAAGCAAGAGGTCCATCGATTACACCACTCGCAGGGGTATCGGGTAAGAGAGTGCCATTGCTGAGCACCTGGTAGCT
>JBARYA010000118.1:0-5488 GCA_049647625.1 Microbacteriaceae bacterium | reverse complement strand
TCCAAGACGATGACTGATGCTTTCAGCGTGGCTTCTGACGGAAGCACCCTGGAGGTTGTTGATGAGCCAGAGGGAGAAAATCATTACGAAGCACTAACTTGTCTAGCGTCTTCGGCGCTCTTGGTCTCATGGATTCTCTATCGTTTACTGGAAGATCGTTCTGAAGTGCACAAACTGCGGTCGTACGCCCGCGATCTTAATCTTCCGTATCGTCTTGACTTTCGACTTCCTCCAGAGAAGAAACGCTTTCCAACTGAGTCGTACTGAACCACCTCAGAAGCGCTAACAAGTGTTCAATCGTGAAATGATCAGTGTGCAGGGAAATTCTCAGCGTGTGACTAGCTTTGCATGTCCGATTCTCGGCATTTGATCTAGCACTTGGAGTGCTCCAGCAGCGACAAGGGAAATACGCACCTGCTTTCGGTCAACGCCAAGTGTGCGGGCAATTGCGCGCATCGAGATGCCACCGCCGTGAAGCTTGACCGCCTCAGCGGCGTCGTGGTCATCAAGTCCTGACAGACGACGCACAACTCCGCGCCGAGTGAGGTGCGCAGACACAGTAGAACGGTGCACACCATACTGTTGAGCCAGCTGACCAACTGATAATCCGGCGAGATAATCATCGACCAGCCGGTCGACCTGAATGGTCGTGAGAAAGGTTTGAGGATTTGCAATCCTCCGAATAACCGACCCACGAACGTCTCGAATCGGGTCAACATCGCACCGTCTCGACACCCGATAGACGCCACGTTTCCAGCGGAGAATCAATGTTTCTAGGCGTGAGGGAAAGTTTGAGAACTCTCTACGCAGGGACCCCAAAACACGTAAGGATCAGCTCGCCCTGAGTCTTTACGTGTTTTTCTTTTAAGGCGTCTGCTGTTTTCGAGCCGCTAGGGTTTGACCATGATTTTGAGGGCTTCTCGCGCACTCATGGTCGCATAACCCTGAGGCACCTCGTCAAGTGTAATCACCTGATCAAAAACTCTTCCCGGATTGATCTCACCGGACAATACCTGGGTAATTGCTGGCTCCATATATGCCCTCACCGGGGCGACGCCACCAGTCAGGGTGATATTGTTCCCAAAGAGTGAGGCAAAACCGATAGGTGCCACCTCATACTGTGGAACCCCGACACGAGAGATAATTCCCCCGACCCTGACCACGCCGACTGATTGTTCATAAGCTGGCAAATATCCGACAGCCTCAATGACAATGGGACTGCCCTCGCCGCCAGTCAGCTCCATAACTTTAGCGATGCCCTCTTCGCCCCGTTCAGGAACGATATCTGTTGCCCCAAATTCAATGCCGAGATCGGTTCGACTCGTGTGGCGCCCCATCAAAATAATACGTTCGGCACCGAACTTTTTCGCTGCTAACACTGAGGATAGACCGACTGCTCCATCACCAACGATGGTGACCGTATCCCCTGCTTTCACTCCTGCCATCTTGGCCGCATGGTGTCCGGTGAGATAGACATCAGTCAGCGCGAGGAGGCTGCCCAAGTGCTCGGTATGTTCATCAACCCCGGGAACGACCACCAGAGTACCATCAGCCTGCGGCACCCGAATTGCCTCGGCCTGGGCTCCCCCAACATTGCCTTCAGCGCCTGTCGAACCATAAAATCCGCCATGAATACAGGATGTTTGGAACCCATCCCGACAATAGACACAAGTGTTGTCTTGATAGCTAAATGAGGCAATAACGAAATCGCCGAGCTTCAGAGTGCGCACCGCAGAGCCGATATCTTCAACCACACCGATATATTCGTGCCCCATAGCTTTGGGCCGCGATCCGGATGGTTTCGCGTGATATGGATGCAGATCGGAGCCACAAATACACGAGCGCACAATGCGCACAATCGCATCCGTCGGCTTCTCAATAATCGGATCAGCTACCGTCTCGATTCGAACGTCTCCGGCACCGTACATGATTGCAGCTTTCATGCTTTCACTTTACCCCACCAGCTTTTCGAGGGTGCAGCTGATTTCTGCGGCATTCGTAATAGAGAATTCTCTCCTTCAAATTGCTGAATGGGTAATAAAGTATTCTGCAATTTCGGGTGAATGCTCTCGTTGAATGAACGCATTGTGTTGCTCATTCCACTGCAGCCACCATTCTTGAGCATCCGGCTCACGAAGTATGACTCGTTCAAGTCGGGTCTCTGCCGCCAACTCCACCCAGATGCTCAGATCAGAGAGCGCCACGGTAGCTGCTGAGATTGAACCACAACCCTCAACCAACCAAGCCTTGTACGGGTCTAATTGGCGAAGCTCAGCGAACTCACCTAAAGCCCAATCGTAGGCTCGATATTCGCACGCCGCCCCTGCGGACTTTGCCTGCATTAAGCCCTCAAGGGTTTTCGCACCCTGTTCGAGTCCCGACCAGCCATCATACAAATCTTCCATGCTGATCAGCTCTATTACCGGCTGCTGAACGATGCCATCCTCAAGAACAATTGCACCAAGCAACGCCGCGGCTAGAGAGCTCTTTCCACTTCCACTTCGTCCATCAATCAAGACCACCGCCTGGGGAATCTCCCGAAAAAGAGAAATGACCCTTGAAGTCACTTCCTTTTCGCTGAAATGTTCAGCAACCATCCCGTTTAGCCATTCCCAAGTTCAACGAGGTTGCGGTTACGGATACGCAAAGTACGCGTGGCCATCGCCTCGGCCTCGTGCAAGTCATGGGTGACCATGAGCACGGGGATACCGCGAGACTTCGCTATCGCTAACAAGTCCTCGCCGAGGCGGATGCGAAGCTCGCTATCGAGCGAACTGAGCGGTTCATCAAGGAGCAGCAATTGTGGTTCCGAGGCTAAAGCCCTCGCCAAGGCGACCCGCTGTGCTTCACCGCCAGAAAGGGTATCGACCCGCTTCGTTTCAAAGCCGGGAAGCCCGATGAGTTCTAAGAGTTCTGTGACTTTTTCTTGGCGGATAGCTGCAGAAACACTCCGAATTTTCAACGGGTAAGCAATATTTTCAGCAACATTCATGTGCGGAAAGAGCTGCTCATCCTGGAACATCAGTGCGAAACCTCTGAGGTGGCTGGGGAGTTCTGTTATATCCTGCCCATGCCAGAGCACAGTGCCGGCATCCGGATGTTCAAGCCCGGCAATTGCTCGAAGGAGCGTGGTCTTTCCGCTTCCTGATGCTCCCAACAAAACAACAAAATCGTGTTCGTAGATGTCCAAATCGACACCCTCTAGGACAGACTCCTGTTTGCCCAAATCATTGAGGTAGCTGAGTGAAATTCCACGCAACTCCAATGCTGGTAAGAGACCACCATGATTTTGGCCATCAGTTTTAGAAGACACCGCTGGCTCCCTTCTGTATCTTTTCTACCAGGGCGGCAACCAGAATTGTTGCCAGCACCAAAACTATTGAGGCCGCTATCGCCATCCCAAAACTTTCGACACCCGGTTTTGACATCAACCGGTAGATCATCACCGGCATAGTTGGTCGGTCTGGCCGAGCCAAGAATACGGTTGCACCAAACTCCCCCAAAGATACTGCGAAGGCAAAAACACCGGCAGCCGCGATTGGTCGAAGTGCAAGTCTGAGATCAATATCAAGGAGCACCCGAGCCGGACTCGCGCCAAGCACCATTGCTGATTGTCGCAATTTTTGGTTGATTCTATTTAGCACCGGCAAAATTATTCTAATCACGAGAGGCAATGCGACCAGCGCCTGGGCTATCGGTACCAAAATAGGTGAAGTTCGTAAATCAAAAGGGGGCTGGTTGAGTGTTATCAAAAACCCGAGCCCAACAGTCACTGACGATATCCCGAGCGGGAGCATAATCAAATTATCGAGCAAGTCACCGATTTTGGGGTGGCGCTGCTGCAATCTATTGAGTGTCAGTGCAGCGAGAATACCTATGAGCAGGGCGAGGAAACTTGCAAGCGCGGCCGTCTCAACAGAGTTCCAGAGAGCCTGCCAAATCGATACACCGATTCCGGGCTGGATTTCACCCAGTTTGAAATAATTCTGAAAACTATATTCCGAACCAACTTTGAGAGAGCGAAGGAAGAGATTCAGAATTGGGAGGAGTAAGAGGAATCCGACCGCAATGCCAAGAACAATGAGCGGAGTATCCTGCTTCTTTGGTTTGCGGACAGCAGCAATACTTGCAACCTCTTTTTGGCTGCGTTCCCGCTTTTTGCGTGTGCGGGACACAATCATCAGCACCACAATAACGACCAGAAATTGCACGATAGACAGCACGCTTGCACCCGGCAGATCCAGGAAATGCACGGTCAACAAATATATTTCTGTTTCAACCGTGCCGTAACTGAGTCCACCCATTGTGAGGACAACACCAAACGCCGTCGCGCAGAAAAGAAAAACGATAGACAGCGCCGAAAGCAGTGAAGGCAAGAGCCTTGGCACGGTCACACTGAGGAATACGTGAAACGGATTCGCGCCTAGGGTCGCAGCGGCCTGTTCCATTCTTGGGTCAAGATTTTGCCAGGACACCCCAACAGTTCTGACCACGACCGAGATATTGAAAAAGACCAGTGCCGAAATGATCGCAATCAGAGTCCCATCCAGATCAAGGAAACCGAGGAGTCCGTTCTTTTGATAGAGCGAGCGAAATGCCAAACCCACAACTACTGTGGGCAGAACAAAGGGAACAATTACCAATGCCCGAAGTGTTTGTACTCCGCGGAAACGTAGCTTGTACAACACAAAAGCCAGCGGCATTCCGAGAAGCCCCGAAATCGCCGTAGCCAGAAGAGCTTGAAGTAGGGTTTGTCCGATCACCCTCAGAGTTCGAGGTCTGGTGAATACTTCCCAGGCTTGAACGAAGCTCCCCATCGTGTCGGTTCCATCCCCGATAAAACCCAGCCGCACCATATTGAGCACTGGCCAGGCAAAAAAGATTGTCAAAAAGAGCAGCGGAATACCCGCCCCGAGGAACAAAAATATTATGCTGCTCGGGGCGAGTTTCTGCCGAACTTTCGGTGCTATGGTGTGGCTATTTGTGACCACTCAAGAATCCACTTTTCACGGTTCTTCTCGACCAAGAGTGGGTCGAGCTCAAGTGCCTGTTCCGGAATAGACACAGCACCAAGCCATTCAGCCGGAAGCGCGACCTGCTGGTTCACTGGGAAAACCCACATGTTTTCAGCGATATCACCCTGTACGGTGCTGCTGAGCAAGAAATCAACAAGCTTCTGAGCTTCTGCCTCGTGCTTGGTGCCAGAGATTACCCCGGCATACTCAACCTGGCGATAGCAGGTATCGTCAAGTGAGCTGGTTCCCGGGGCGAAAGCCGGAGAGGAACCGTAGGAGAGCACAATCGGGCGGTCACCCTCGCCTCCCCCAGCGGTGAAATCAACATAGTAGGCGTCGCTCCACCCGGAGGTAACTGTGACATCGTTTGCCACCAACTCGGCCCAGTACTTCTGCCAGCCATCTTCACCGAATTCAGCAATCGTTGCCAACAAGAACGCTAGTCCCGGCGATGAGGTACTCGCGCCCGGTAC
>JBARYA010000117.1:0-2049 GCA_049647625.1 Microbacteriaceae bacterium | reverse complement strand
GAGGGTCCAAACTACGGGCGAGAAGATCAATGATCAGATTTGCCAGCACAACCGTAATTGCGAGCAGAATAAATGCTCCCTGTAGTACCGGAAAATCCTGCCGAAGCACAGATTCATAAATGAATAGACCCACCCCGGGATAGGCAAACACTGTTTCCGTCAACACTGCCCCACCAAGCAACATTCCCAGTTGCATACCCGCCACAGTGAGCACCGGGAGCAATCCAGTTCGTACCCCGTGCAGCCAAACCACCCGAGAGCGTTTCAGCCCTTTGGCGACTGCTGTCACCATATACGACTCGGTGAACACCTGCACCATCGTTGCCCTGACTGTCAGCGCTAGGGAACCCAATTGCACTAGAACCAGCACTAATAACGGCATGGCAAGATGCCAAAGAACATTCATGAAAAGAGTAAAGCCACCGGCGCGAACCGCCCAGCTATCCGAGGCACCACCGACCGGAAACCAGCCGAGTGCGACCGCAAAGATCGCGAGTAGCAATACGGCCAAGCCGGGAACAAACATTGCCTGTCCCCCAGCCCCGAGATATTGCAGCATCCAATCTATGAGGCCACCACGTTTTTCTGCAGCCCTCACCCCGAGCACGAGGCTGAGCGCCAGTGTGATCAGAAATGCCAGTCCCATCAATAGCAGGGTCCAGGGTAGTCGAAGCAGTAGTGCCTCAGTAACCGGCTTCAGCGAATAGAACGAAATGCCCAGATTTCCACGAAGGAGCTCACCCCAAAACAACCAAATCTGCTCTAATAGCAAACGATCGAGCCCAAATTGCGCCAGTAATTCGCGTTCAAGTTCAGGGTCGTTCACCCCATCCAACATCAAGGCTGTTGGCCCACCCGGTAACAGCCGAAGGATAAAAAAGCTCGCCGAGACGGCAATCACTATTGCCAAAATTCCTCGGAGCACCCGAATGAGCACACTCCCCGGCGTCATCATGCCAGCCAATCCACGAAATGGTCGATTATTGCGGGACCACTTGGGCGAGCGAGAACGGGTTCAGCATTGTTGAGGTCTCCATGCCGGTGGGCACGAAACCTGCAAAACGTTTCGAACTATAGGCACTATTGAGCGCCTCGACATAGAGCGGGAGCACATATACCTGTTCATGGATATATTTTGCCGCCGCCTTCACCGCAGTGACATAGTGGCCCTCCTCGACCTGGGCATCCACTGCATCAAGCAGCGTCACCAGCTCGGGGTCCTCGACAAAGTTGTAATAGAGTCCAGATGGATTCGAGGGGTGGAATTGCTGCACCAGATTTGATCCAGGCGACCAGGCTTGGCCAAGCTTGTGAATATAGAGGTCAAAATCACCCGACTTTGCCCGAGCCAAAGATGTCGAGCGCTCCATGCAATTCACATTGACGCTAATCTCGGCCTCGGAGAGAAGCTCCTTAATCAGTCCAGCATATTTGACGTGATTCGAGTTCCCGCTATCGCAAACCAGATCTAGGGATAAACCAGAGAGACCGGCATCGGCAAGCGTCTGTTTCGTCTGTTGAACGGTACTGTGAATCGGCGTTATTTGTGGCTGATATTTCGGTTGGTAACTTGGCAGCACCGGTCCAACCAGGCTCTTGCCGTATCCCTGCAGCACCGCCTCTTCGAGCGCCACGGTATCGATGAGTCCGGCAATTGCGTAGCGAACCTCCGCGGTACTCAGCGCATCCCGCGAAGCATTAAAACTGAGTTTCGAATAGTTCAGAGCGTCATGAACCGTTTCAACCGTTACTCCATGAGAACCATCGATTGCCTTGGCGGCAGCGGGTGGCAGACTCGGTGCCGCGAGATCGAGATTGCCAGACTGAAGGGCAAGCTGCATGGCATTCAGATCAGGATAGATCACAAACTCAAACTCGGTAATTGTTTCGTTCCCTGCCGCCCGGAGCGGATAATAGGGGTTTGGCACGAAACTGTACCGCTGGCCAGGAATAATTTCTGAGAGCGTTATCGAACCGCCACTGACCCAGCTTTCCGGATGCTGTTCCAGCGAATACTTCGAAAGATCGTCAACCCCGGCAAAAACGTGC
>JBARYA010000116.1:0-2128 GCA_049647625.1 Microbacteriaceae bacterium | reverse complement strand
GATACAGCGTACAGCTCGGCTCACGGTAGCAGATCCTGTGGGTGTGAGCACCCTGCAGACAAACTTTCAATCACAAAGACTCTAATCACTCGAAGAATAAGGAGTTCATGATGAACTTGGGTAAACGAATCACGATGACCGCACTCTTGAGTCTTGCAGCCCTGACACTCAGCGCTTGTGCCGGGGGCGATCCGCTGGCTCCCGATGGTGATCGAGTTTCTGAAACCCTGATCGTTGGCTCACAGGACTACTATTCCAATGTCATTATTGCCGAAATCTACTCGCAGGCCCTCGAACAGGCCGGTTTTACCGTTGACCGACAGTTCAGAATCGGTCAACGCGAGGTATATCTCCCCGAAATTGAGAAGGGAAATATTGACCTTTTTCCTGAATATACCGGTCCGCTGCTGCAATATTGGGCCAAGAATCCTCCCGAACGCCTCGCCGATGATGTCTACCAAGCGCTAGTCAAAGTCACTCCAGAAAATTTACGAGTGCTCAAACAATCTCCGGCGACCGATCAGGATTCCTATGTGGTGTCCAGAGCTTTCGCAGAGAAGTGGGGGTTAAAAAACATTGAGGATCTCGCAAAAGTCACGGTCCCAATGGTGATGGGAGCCAATTCCGAGGGTGAAAACCGCCCGAACGGACCCAAGGGCCTTCAAGCGAGCTATGGCGTTTCTGTTGGTTTTACACCAATCGAGGATGGTGGCGGCCCCTTGACTATCAAAGCTTTGAACGATGGGGACATTCAATTGGCGATTATGTACACGGCCGATCCGGCAATGCAGAAGAACGATCTGGTTTCCTTGAAAGATACCAAGGGACTTTTCTTGGCCTCACATGTGGTTCCGCTCGCCAGTAATAAGGTGAATGAGAAGGCTGCCCAGATCATCAATACAATCAGCACAACCATGACCGAAGAAATGCTGCTCGCACTGAATAATCGAAGCGTCGATGAGCAACTGCCGGCAGCAACGATCGCTAAAGATTGGCTCAGGGAGCAAAAGCTCAACTAATGCCCACGCAGTAAGGCGCCGCCTCCAAGCACTCCCGACTATCGATAAGATAACAAGATGAAGCCTGCGCATGCAGAAAGTTGAAGGAGCCCATTCGCCATGAATCATGAAGGTAGCGATACCGTTCTGGAACTCAATGACGTTACGTTTCAACGTCAGGGAAAATTGATTCTTGACCGGGTAAACCTTGAGATTCGTCGTGGTGAACACTGGGCGCTGCTCGGCCCAAACGGCGCTGGAAAGAGCACAATTCTCGGCTTTTGCGGAGCCCTCACCCATCCCAGCACCGGATCGGTACACATCCTGGGGCATCAGCTTGGTCGCACTGATCTGCAAACTCTGCGAAAGAAGATTGGTCACGTCAACCCTAGGCATCCGCTCCGAAGCCCCCTAAGCATTATTGAGGTGGTCTTGACCGGGCTTACCGGATCGATTGAAACCCCGATGCGCTGGGAGCCAAGCGCAGAACAGACAGATCTCGCCCGTGCACTGGTTGATTCGATCGGTCTGCAGGGAAAACAGGATCTGCGCTGGCCTACGCTCTCCCAGGGTGAGCGGGGCCGTACCCTGATCGCACGTGCATTGATTGCGGAGCCCGAAATTCTGCTCCTCGATGAACCTTCTACCGGTCTGGATGTTGCTGCGCGGGAGCAATTACTCGAAACTATTTCTGGCCTCGAACATAGCCATCCTGAACTTTCATCGATTCTGGTGACCCATCACCTTGAAGAGCTCCCGAGTAGTACCAGCCACGCACTGCTCATCTCGCACGGAAAAATCGTTGCCAGCGGTGCGGTGGATGATGTGATCACCAGCGAGAATATTTCGCTCAGTTTCGAACATCCGATCGAGGTTGAATACCGTAATGATCGTTGGAGCGCTCGGGCAGTGCGATCGGTACCGAGTTTTTAGCCAACGTTACTCACCATTCACTTGCAAAATCGAAAATACTTGCACAGTATTTCCTCATTGTACGAAAAGGGATCATGACCATAACATCAGGAAGCAATACAAAATTCGACACTGCACTGAACAAGCAGCTGCAAAGCATTGCGAAAAGGCGCGCCAATCTCGAAAACCCCTTGCCAGCTCCACAAATTGCGATCTCT
>JBARYA010000115.1:0-3742 GCA_049647625.1 Microbacteriaceae bacterium | reverse complement strand
CTCTGCGGTACGCGCCAAAGCCTCGGCGACTCCGGGGCCAAGCTCTGATTCAAGAAGCGGGAGCACCTGCTGACGTACCCGAACCCGGGTGTAACGCTCATCACTATTGTGTGGATCGTGCCAGGGGGTCAGGCCCGCATCGGCGCAACTCTTCAGGGTTTCTGCACGACGAATCCCCAGAATCGGCCTGAAGAATTTGCCGGTATCTTTTGCCATCCCCTGCAGACTGCCGGCCCCGCTACCCCTCGCCAAACCCAGCAAAACCGTTTCGGCCTGGTCATCGAGGGTATGAGCCAAAAGGATGCGTCGGGCGCCGGTCTCAGCCAGTGCCTGTTCAAAAGCACCGTAACGTGCACTCCGAGCCGCCGCCTCTGGGCCACCATCTTCGCCCACCTCAACGCGCACAATCATTACCGGGTCGAGGCCAAGTTTGCGGGCCTGATCCGCCGCTCGTGTGGCAACCTCGGCGCTCGCCTCCTGTAAGCCGTGATCGACGATAATCGCCCCACCCAGGAAACCGGCACGTGGTGCTTCGAAGGCGAGGGCCGCCGCCAACGCCAGTGAATCTGCACCACCGGAGAGTCCAAGCAGGAAGAGATCACCGGGCTCCGCATCCGGCAGCCCTTCCCAAGCATCGCGAAGAGCACGGCGAATATCAGCAATTTCCGGTGTAAGGCGCGCCCGAGAGCTCATTTCGAAGTACCCTTGTCTAGTAATCAATATTTTCGAGGAGTCAAATTCAATTATGGGCAATTACGATGTCGTTATCGAGATCCCCAAGGGCAGCCGCAACAAGTATGAAATCGACCATGTTACCGGTCGGGTGTACTTGGATCGCGCGCTCTTCACCAACTTTGTATACCCAACCGACTACGGCTTCTTTGAGAACACTTTAGCCGAAGATGGCGATCCAGTCGATGCTCTGGTTCTGCTTGAATACTCCGGATTCCCTGGCGTTGGTATCAAGGTTCGCCCAATCGGTGTTTTCTTGATGACCGATGAGGCCGGCCCGGATGCCAAGGTTGTGGTTGTTCCTGCAACCGATCCACGGTGGAGCCATATGCAGGATGTAAACGATATCCCGAAGCACACTCGCGACGAGATTGAGCATTTCTTCACCCACTATAAAGATCTTGAGCCGAACAAATGGGTCAAGGTTGATGGCTGGGCGAATGCTGCCGATGCAGAGAAAATCATTCAGGACGGCATCGCTGCCTTCCCTGGTCACAACGCCTAATTCGGCCGAAGAGACCCACAAACTCGAGAGATTCGGATGATGCAGTTGCCCGCAAAGCACTGCACCATCCGAATTTTTTATTGTCCCGGAGCATAGATTGCTCGAGCAAGAGCATCTAACACCCCCGCCATATCCACACCAAAGCTCAACACTTCGGTGTCGGCCATATCGACCACACGGCGGTTGATGCCCGCCTGGGTCAGCTTGAGGGCCGGAAGAGTTTCGAATAATCCATCGACACCGCCAACGCTCTGCAAACCATCGCTCATAAGCAGGAGCAAATCAGGATTCAGCTCAATAAGGGCTTCATCGGTGACCGGACGCATCCCCACCCATCCGAGCTCCGTGGCAATATCGACACCACCAAGGGCATGGATCAGGGTGTCTGCACCGCTCTCAGCGCCAAAAAGGTAGTAGATTTTTGCGGCCCCACGCAGATAGAGAAACGCTATGCGAAGCTGATTCTCGGCATCCTGCGGTACCAGTCGCTGTATTTCGGCACTCTTTTGCTCAATCTCCTCACGAAGGAGATTGCTGAGCTCAGTGCCCGCTTCGGAAGAACCCAGAGCGTCACCAACTTGCTGCGCAATGCGGTAGCTGCCCTCAAAGCTGCTGTCTCGCTCAACAAAGACCACGGTGATTCCCGCCTCACGCAATTGAATCACCACATCGAGCGGACCGATGCTGCCATCGCTAATGATGAGGCTCGGATTGAGACCTATAATTGTTTCGGCTTCAATGCTGTGTCCGGCCCTGGTGACGATGGGTAAATGTTCCAGCTCAGGTTCATCGGTCACAACATCCCTAGCGATGAGCTGATCGCCCAGGCCGAGTGCGTAAACCATACTGGCCAAATTACCGTTCATGCTCAGTGCCAGAACTCGTGAGGTATCCGTTACGGTGATCTGCCGGTTTCCGCCACGATCATATGATGTGACCGTGGTCGGGAGGTGTACGGATGGGTTCTGCAATAACGGCCCCCGAATGCCTGGAGACATGATGGCAGTATTCGAGCCCTGATATTCACGGGGAAATGCTAAGGGCTCAACTTCGGAAAGCGGGAGGAGGGGCCCTGCTAATGCAAGACCCTCCCCTTCACTTTTGGACTGGCTCCCGAAGGAATCGGCTGCGCTCATAGCTTGGCATCCGGTGAGCAAGAGAACACACAGAAGCGCGAGCGAACCCAAAGAAAACAGTTTCCGTGATGACTTCTGGTTCAGCAATAATTTTCCAAACACGAGTGTCTAGTTTCCTGATTCCTCTATTGCATCACCGTTCAACTTCTTTTTACGAGAAACCAGCACCGCTGTGCCACTGGCAAGAGCAATCAGCAGCAGCGCACCGAGGGTGTACCAAAGCCAGCTCAAATCCGCGGATGCAGTGCCGCTGATGGCTGTGACTTCTTCACTAATCGGTG
Source organism: Microbacteriaceae bacterium (assembly GCA_049647625.1). GTDB lineage: Bacteria > Actinomycetota > Actinomycetes > Actinomycetales > Microbacteriaceae > JBARYA01. The sequence continues at coordinate 1,088 of JBARYA010000115.1, read as the reverse complement.
CAAGCACACAATCACTCGCTGCGATGTAGCTCAGTGTGAAGGTATCGAAATCGGTACCCGCTGGATAGGTGCCAAACGCTGCGGCCCCCGCCTCGGTCAACACTGGCACGATATCGCTAAGGCCACCAGGCTTGCCCTCTTCGCTCATCCGGAATGTGCTCGCATCGAAGGTGGCAAACACAATTGCTTTATCGTCAATTGCCGCACCGTCCTGGGTGGTGCCACTCACATCCAGAAGGATTGATCCCTTTGCCCCGTCAATACGGACAATCGGATTGGCGATGGTCGTGTTGAGCGCGCCTTGATGCCCGGTGAATTTCACGCTTCCGTTGAAGATGAACTCTGCGGCTTTGGCCTCTGGGTCAATACTGCCGATAGAAGTGTCCCAAATGAATTCAGGGGTGTTATATTCTGCACCACCGTCCACAATCCATTCACCGGATGCGCCAGCACTGATGTATGAGCGGAAACTCTCTTTGAAGCCCCAGTTCAACTGCGCGTCGGCAATTGTGCACTGGAATGCAGCCGTGGTGACCATGCTCGGAGCTTCGCCAATCTTCACCAGCAGACCGGCATTGATAGAGCCCTGGAAGGTAATGGTGTGATCGCCACTCAGATCAGCAGGCAGCACACCGGTAAAGCTGGCGTTACCCTGCGCATCGGCAACTAATTCCTCGCTCAGCACGATTGGTGTCGAGTAGACAACCACTCGGATGCCCGTTTCATTGGGTGCAAAGCCGGAAGCCGAGGCTTGGAAGCTGCCACCAGAAACCAAACCATCAAGGTTGCCAACATCCAAACCGCTTGAAACGGGAGGAGTTGCCGGTGGACTCCACGGTGTTTCGCTCTGTACCTCGGCGGGACGAGTTGTGCCACCACCACTTGCCTTACCGTTTGAGCCAATACTGAAGCTCAGAGTGTCGAAGGGTGTTCCTGCCGGGTAGTCGCCGAATACGGCATTGGCATTGATTGAGGTTGTTGGCACCCCAACATAGCGGATGAGCCCGGTATCGCTAACCGTTTTGCTCGCAGCGGCCAGGTTCAGTCGCACCAGTTCGACATTATTGCGGCTCGGTTCTCCATCAGAT
>JBARYA010000114.1:0-1710 GCA_049647625.1 Microbacteriaceae bacterium | reverse complement strand
GCTTGAAAAGGTGGTAGATTCCCCAGAAAACTAATGCCACCTGTTTCAGTCGGTGGACCTTCGGTTACCAGAGCGAGCACCCGTTCGCGAGTCGCCCGATCAACCGGTGGCAACGAGAGGGTGACGGCACGAATCACGTTCGCCCAAGGGCTGTTCATCCCTTCGAGCGCAGCTCGTAATACTTCTACCCCCTCAAGATGAGCCGCCAGGAGCGCCTCGGCAATCGGGTCTTCAGAACGGGCCGAGAATTCGAGAACCATCGGCAAATAATCCGGCAATTCCTGAGCGTCCACTTCCCAGCCAGCAGCCCGGTAAGCCTCGATAAAGGTGACCAGTGCGGTGCCCCGTTTGCGGGTATCACCGGTCGCAAAGTAGCTCAGGTACAGGCTGCACTTGCGCTTCAAATCGAAGGTCACAACGTACTCTTTTTGCCAGGCTGCGGGACCAGCTTCACGAGCTTTGGCAATGAACTCTCGTAATGGCTCGGCAATGGCGAGTGGGAACGCTTCGACCTCTCTATTGAACAAGTCCAGTCGAGAAAACCACTCATCACTCGGATAGTCCAACAACAATGAAACCACCATATGCACCCGGGAACGGAGTGCCTGCTTCATCTTGATCGGAGTTAGCATATCCGGAACCGGCTGTTTACGGGTTACCCGGTTCGTTAGCGCGGTGAAGGTCATGATTCTCCCCGCGGTTTACCAGTCTTACGCACTGGGCCCATCCCATCCTTGACCGGACCGTTTTCGCTCTTCTTTGGTGGGAATAATCCATCCGGATCACCATTACCGTCCCAATTGAGCAGGTTCACCTGGCCCGGAGCAGAGGAATGATCCGATGTTTGACGAGCCTGCAAGGAGTGGAAGTTCTCGATTGCAACAGGAACCGGTTCGCCACTGGAGGAGCCGAAAGGTCCAGCACCACCCATACCCGGGCCGCCATCAAAGTCGAGGGAGCATCCCATCTCTTCGAGGTCATGAGCCTGCTCGGCGTGAGCCGGAGGAATCACATAGCGCTCCTCATACTTTGCAATGGCCAGCAAGCGATACATCTCTTGCATCTGGTCACCGGACATGCCGACCGCATTTGCAATACTTTCTTCGCGCTTATTGTCGATACTGATGCCGCGCATATATGAACGCATGGCGGCCAGCTTCCGCAGCGAAAGATCAACCGGCCCGGGATCGCCAGCGGTGAACAGCTCGGCCAGGTAGCCGACCGGAATTCGCAGTTTATCAATTGCGGCAAAAAGGGTGCGGGCATCTTCACCATCACTACCCGAACCGGTCACCACATCGACGATGGGTGAGAGAGGTGGGATGTACCACACCATGGGCATGGTGCGATATTCCGGATGCAGTGGAAGTGCAATTTCGTAGTCATGAATGAGTTTCCAAATTGGGCTCTTCTGCGCTGCCACAATCCAGTCTTCGGGGATGCCATCGGCACGCGCCGCGGCAATAACTGCCGGATCGTGTGGGTCGAGCAATACCGAGCGCTGAGCATTCAATAGTTCGTGCGGGTCCTCAACACTGGCTGCCTCGGCAACGCGATCGGCGTCATAGAGCACCAGACCAAGATAGCGAAGTCGTCCAACGCAGGTTTCAGCACAGACAGTAGGCAGGCCAACCTCGATACGGGGATAGCAGAAGTTACATTTCTCAGCCTTGCCGGTGCGGTGGTTGAAGTACACCTTCTTGTAGGGGC
>JBARYA010000113.1:0-2265 GCA_049647625.1 Microbacteriaceae bacterium | reverse complement strand
TTCCATTGTTGAGTGAAATTCCGGTTATCGGGCCGCTCTTCTTCAAGCAGACCCTCATTGTGTACCTGATGTACATTGCGCTGGCAGTCGTCTGGTTTGGCCTCTACAAGACCCGCTGGGGCTTGCGGTTGCGGGCGGTGGGTGAACATCCACAGGCAGCGGATACGGTGGGCATCAAGGTCAATCGCACCCGGTACATTAATGTGACCCTGGGTGGCATGCTTGCCGGGCTTGGTGGGGCGTTTTTCACCATCGGGCAAGTGGGCGCCTTCGGCAAGGATATGACGGCGGGGCAAGGCTATATTGCGCTGGCGGCACTGATCTTTGGCCGCTGGGACCCTATCCTGGCTGCGTTCGCGGCACTGCTTTTTGGCTTTACCAAGAACCTGCAATACGTGGTGACCATTATCGACCCAACCGTTCCGAGCCAGTTCATGCTGATGCTGCCATATGTGGTTACGGTGCTGGCGGTGGTCGGACTCGTGGGCCATGTGCGCGGGCCCGCGGCTTCGGGTAAACCGTATATTAAGAACTAGTGGGCTTTCGTTTTCTTAATTCGCCGAAATGCTGTTACTGCTGAGAAAAATGTGGCCTATTGTGACGTTTTTTGAGGTTTATAGCGGTGATTTTCCTGAATTAGGGAAGATTCCTGTTCGGATTATGAGTAGCTACGCTTAAAGCGCATCCGACTTAATTGGTGAAGGTGGTCCAAAATGTTTCAAGATCAAGTTCAATTCGACACAAATGGTAAAGCTCTGGGAGCTGGCGGTGTGGCGGTTGATTGGGGCGCGCTCCGGGATGCTGCGGTAGCGGCTGCGACCCGAGCGTATGTGCCCTATTCGAAGTTTCCGGTTGGAGTAGCTGCCCTGGTCGATGATGGACGCATTGTGAGCGGCTGCAATATCGAGAACGCATCCTACGGGGTCACCCTCTGTGCCGAATGCAGTCTGGTTTCTGATTTGGTGATGAACGGTGGCGGCAAGTTGGTGGCGTTTAATTGTGTCGACGGCAAAGGCGGGGTGCTGATGCCCTGTGGGCGCTGCCGACAGCTGCTCTACGAACACTCCGCCGAGGGCATGGTTTTGGAGACACTGAGCGGTTTTCGCACCATCGATCAGGTGTTGCCCGACGCTTTCGGCCCGCGCACCCTGAACGAGTATTTCGCGGAGTAGTGGTTTTTGGGGTTTTGCGGGTTTTTGCTTAATTCAGGAAACGGTGTTGCTGGTGGGGCAAAAGGATACGGATGTGGCCCGAATCTGGAGTATTCAGCCAAAAGTTCCTGAATTAAGCAAAAACTTGCGCCATCTGTGCGAATGGCTTAACGTTGAACAGGTTTTGAAAATATCAAGAAAGGTCAGGCCGGTGAAGATTTATCGTGAACATCCATCACACCTTCACGCACTGACTCTTCATCTTCGGGCTTAAGTCCTTCGGACATTTCGCTCCCTCGTTCAGTGCACACACTGAAACCTTGGAGACGCGAATGCCCACCACACCTCAACCACATATCACCCTCAACGCTCTGAGTTTTCACTGGCCCGATGGCAGCCCGGTGTTTAGCGAACTGAGCGCCCAATTCAGCCCCGGCAGGACAGGGCTTATTGGACTCAATGGCATCGGCAAATCGACCCTGCTCAAAATCATTGCCGGAGAAATCAGCCCGAATAGCGGAGTCGTGAATATATCCGCGCCGCCCAAATACCTGAGCCAGACACTGCACCTCGAAGCCGGTGCAAACATCGGTAGCTTGCTTGGTATTCGGGATATTCTTGACGCGCTGCACCGTATCCTCGGTGGCACCGGGCAAGAAAGTGACTATGAAACACTCGGGGATGCTTGGGATATTGAGTCGCGCGCGGAGGAAGCGCTCGCCGAGATTGGGCTCATTGGAAAGGCGCTTGATCGTCCAGTTTCGGCAGCGTCTGGTGGAGAAGCAACGCTGGTTGCTCTTGCAGGAATTTTCTTACAACATCCCAAAATCGTGCTGCTGGATGAACCAACAAACAACCTTGACATTGACTCACGGCAGCAGCTGTACGCGATGGTTCGGAAGTTTACCGGGACCATCTTGGTCGTGAGTCATGATAGACAACTCCTTGATGTCATGGACCATATTGCTGAATTGCGAGAGGGGCGATTGACTATGTTCGGCGGGAATTTTTCAGATTATCAACATTTTGTCCAGGCAGAACAGGAGGCTGCGCTGCGGGCTGTGACGGCGGCTGAGCAGCACTTGAAAAAAGAGAAGCGTCAGCGCATCGAGAC
>JBARYA010000112.1:0-3834 GCA_049647625.1 Microbacteriaceae bacterium | reverse complement strand
GGTGCCGGTCACGATGGTGGAAAAATCGTTTTCGAGGGCTCGCCCGCGGAATTAGTGGCCGATGGGAGTACCCTCACCGGCAAGCACCTTGGCGCCTATATTGGCTAAGAGTGGCCGCGTAATTGGTGAGGGGCGGCCTGAAAAGTCCTGCCCAGAAAGATAAATGCTGACCCCCAAACGAACGCCTCACGGCGGAAAGCCGCTCTAGGCGGCGAAATATTGGAGCCCGGGGTTGCTGGGGGCCAGCACAATAAGTTTATCGTTAATTAGAGTTTCTTGTCGCGCCAAAGTTCTGCCGAAAGACTCAGCTCAGCAGCCATTTCGCTCAAACGGTAGGCGCGAGTGGTGAGGGTGGATGCCCGTTTTGGGTTCGCAAATTCGGTGCTATCGGCCAGCTGCGTGCATCCCACTGAACAGATACGGCAGAACGCTGCCGCCCGATTCAACGCCACCACAAAATCACCCGTGAACACGCCGTGCAGAATCTGTTCGGCCAACTTCACCACATCATTTGGCCCCACCGGCTCAGCGGCGCCCACCAGAGCAATATCTGAGGAGTCGATGGCTTCCATCCCGATACGATAAACAGCGCTGGTCTGAGCAGGGTCTTGGATAGCGAATTCTCGCACCAAATAGACACGCCACAGTGCTGCTGGCAGACTGGGATGTGGCGCATGCGACCAGATTTCAGCCAAGTCTTCGATACCCTGGCTGCGAATATATTCGAGGAGGCGCTGATGGCTTTCGGCAGATTCCCCACGCAAACTATTCATCAAAAGTGTGGCACTCTGCTGCGCGAGCGTGAGTGTTTCTTCAGGGTTTTTTCCACTGGCAAAGTATTCAAGCCAGGCTCCGTTAACCACCACTGGACGATGAAATTCTTTAGCCATAACGAAAATAAGCGTACGATAGCGGGCTTAGTTTGCGCTGTGAGTTGAAGCCCCGTTGTCGTTCACTACCCGAATCAGGATGTGCACCAAGATTTTCGGTCATTTTCAGCTTTTCGTGATTCTGCTCAACATTTATCGGCTAAAGTTGATTTGGGCCTGTAGCTCAGTTGGTTAGAGCAACGGACTTTTAATCCGTGGGTCGCGGGTTCGATCCCCGCCGGGCCTACAAATGATTGAACCGAAGAAATATGAGCTTGCTTAGTATTTCTGAGGTGATTGAGTTTGAGGAGGCAACAGAGTTGCCGACACAAACAACAAAAAATACCTCGCTTTTTAGCGGGGTATTTTTGTTTTTATTGGAGCGTTAATTTAGAGAACCAACTCGGCCTTCCTGTTCGCCTCCGAAAAACTTATAGCTTGCTCATACCACATAAGTACTCTACTATTGCAGATATAACTGCAAATCTTTATAGATACAAAACTGTGTATCGCTAAGAAGCACGAGGACAACAGATGCCCAACACACTAAGCTCCACAGAAATTTTCGTCACCCAAGAGCTGCAGCTGGCAGCGAAAACCCTCTTGAGCGAAGTTCCTACTCCTCCGAGCAGATTTTCTTTTTCACTCAGCATCGAAGGAAAAACACACCCTCTCGCAGCATCGCTCAATCAGGTGCTCAGCGGAGTACTTCAGACGATGGCAAATGGTGGCGCCCTCAGAATCGAACGACTCCCCGAGGAGCTCACTTCGACCGTGGCAGCAAAGATGTTAGGAATTTCACGGCCTACCCTAATGAAGATGGTAGCTTCAGGAGACATACCCAGCTATAAGGTTGGATCCCACACTCGAGTGCTCACGAAAGATGTATTGAAATTGAGTGAAGAAAAATTACAACAACAGATTCACGCTTTCGCTGAATTACAGAAAATAATGAAAGACCTCGAAGAAAGTGAGTAGAGCGCAGCTCCCCTAAGAGCTCCTCTCGCTGAAAAACAATGGGGGCTATCCAAAAAATTCTTCCTGACGCAAACGTATTGTTCTCTGCGACCACCCGAAACTGGCTGTTTTTACTCAAACTCACAGCGATGAATAAGATGTTCACCGTTGCAACGACCGAAGACATTTTGGCTGAGACGATATATTCGCTCAGAAGAAAATATCCGAGCATGGATGGATCTCAGACGAGAAAAATCTCTGAGAAATTGCGGGAATCAAGTGACTACGTGATTCAGGACTTTGATGGTTCACGAGACTTTCCTTTCGCAGACACTGCAGACCAGCACGTCCATGCTGCAGCGATCGCAGGTGAAGTAGACATACTTCTCAGTTTTGATAAAGGTTTCCTCAACGCCAACGACAAGATCACAGAAGCTCTCCCTTACGAAATTATGAGCCCTGATCAGTTTTTCCTCCTGGTTGATGATTCTTCACCCGAACTCGTCTTCACAGTCGCCGCACTACAAGCCGAATATGTGAGAGCACAGCGTGGCATTGGAGTGGTCAAAAGTTTAGAGCAGGCTGGATGTCCGCTCTTTGCGGAACGAGTAAACAAGCGACATTTTGCTGCGCTCTCTGGGGCAATCCACACCATCCACGACTTTACTCAGCAAACAAAGCAAACGTAATCGAGCACAACACCGCCTAGCGCTTTGTCAGCCAGCAGCGGTACACTTTTGATTCGAACAAACTTTCGAACAAGAGGGTGAAATGACAACGGTCATACGCGTAATTGCGCCCTCGGGCCGGCGAGGAATAACGATCGCACCGATTGCGGTCGCTGCTGGGTGGCCAAGCCCGGCACAAGATTATTTTTCGGGTGATTTTGACCTGAATGAACAGCTGATTCAGGATGTTGACGCCAGCTATATTGTGCGAGTATCCGGCGATTCCATGCTGAGGGCCGGGATCAGTCACGGCGATGAGCTGATTGTTGACCGCTCCATCACCGCCAAACACGGCGATGTGGTAGTCGCCATCCTTGACGGTGAGATGACCATCAAACGGCTGGAATATGCGCTGGTCAATGGTGAGCGTCGCCTATGGCTGCGCTCTGAAAACCCGAACTATCCGGATATCCACCCCAGTCCCGAAAGTGATGTGCAGATCTGGGGTGTGGCTACCTTTTGCCTGCACCACCTGCACGACTAAGCCCACACCATGTCAAACGAATTTTCCTCCGCTTCGGCGCAGCTTCAACCTCCCGAATTCCCTGAACGCCCCAAGCGTCTCGACCGCATTGCCCTGGTCGATGTGAACTCCTTTTTTGCATCCTGCGAGCGGGTCTTTCATCCCAAGCTCAATGGCCGCCCTGTCGTAGTGCTCAGCAATAACGACGGCTGTGTGGTTGCCCTCTCCCGGGAGGCGAAAGCCCTCGGCGTTGAAATGGGCGCCCCCTGGTTCAAACTTGAAGCCTGGGCAAAGAGGGAAGGTGTGATTGCTCGCTCCAGCAACTATGAGCTCTACGGCTCCCTCAGCCGCCGGGTGATGAATGTGCTTGGACGCTACTCCGCCTGGCAAGAAATCTATTCCATCGATGAATCATTTTTGGGGCTCAAAGGAACGGCGTATGAGCTCAGCGAGATAGGCCGCGAAATGCGCCGCGCCGCCGATACCTTCGTTGGGCTTCCGGTCTGTGTTGGGATTGCCCCAAGCAAAACCCTGGCAAAACTCGCCAATCACATCGCCAAAAGATACCCGCAATACGGTGGAGTCTTCAACTGGGATGAGTACACTCCGGAACAAATGGATCGCCTTCTCTCCGGCGTAAAGGTCGTCGAACTCTGGGGTGTCGGTAGCCGCATCGCTAAACGGCTGGATTCCATGGGCATCCACAGTGCAAAAGATTTGCGTGATGCCGATGATATCCGTTTGCGCAAGAAATTTAGTGTGGTACTCCAACGCACCATATTCGAACTCCGGGGTATCCCCTGCATCCCCTTTGAGG
>JBARYA010000111.1:0-2191 GCA_049647625.1 Microbacteriaceae bacterium | reverse complement strand
ATCTGCTCGGCGGAATTCTCGGCGCTCGTACCGCAATCAAGAAGGGCAGCGGCTTCGTTCGCTTGGCTATGATTGTTGTCGTCTCAGTGCTTATTCTGCGCCTCGGTTACGACGTTCTGAGCCGATAACGCCACTCGTGCCAGTTGCCAGCTTGCTCTCATCTTGCTAACTTAGAGGGAGTATGGAGCACCACTCCAGACACCGGACGAGGGAGCAGTACCCGGAATCGACGACTGACCATATTTGATTCGTGTTTGAACGCTACAGATTTCAAGAGATTTCTATTGCCTCAGACCTCAATATTTGGAGGAAATTATGTCGTGGATTGTACTGATCGTTTCGGGATTCTTCGAAGCTATTTGGGCTGTCGCCCTGGGAAAATCTGAAGGCTTTTCAAAGCTCTGGCCGAGCGTTATCTTTTTCATCGGATTGGTAATCAGCATGGCTGGACTCGCTTGGGCGATGCGTGATATTCCAACCGGCACTGCCTATGCCGTTTGGGTGGGCATTGGAGCATCCCTGGCTGTTTTCTATGGCATCTTCACCGGTGATGAAAGTTTCTCTTGGGTCAAAATGTTGCTCATTCTTGGACTCATTGGCTGCATCATTGGGTTGAAAATTGTGTCTGATTAACATCCGCGGGAATATTCAATCCCGCTAACGACTTATCTTTAAGTAGCGAATGAAAGGTTTTTTATGACTTCCCCTCAGAACACAATCACCGTCAATATCTGGTCTGATATTGCCTGCCCTTGGTGCTATATTGGCAAGCGCAAATTTGAAAGTGCACTCAAGGAATACCGCGAGAGCGATAATGCTGCCGAGGTGAGCGTGGAGTACCACAGCTATCAGCTCTCCCCCGATGTTCCTGTTGGTTTCGAGGGTGACCAGCTCGAATATCTGAGCAAAAATAAGGGTATGCCGCTTGAGCAGGTCAAGCAGATGGTGAACCAGGTCTCAAGTGTTGCCAAGACTGTTGGCCTCGACTACGACATGGATAGTGTCAAAATGACCAATACCCAGCTCGCCCATGAGCTGCTGCACTTTGCCAAGTCAAAAGGCAAACAACATGAACTCAAAGAGCGCTTGATGAGTGCCTTCTTCGTTGAGGGTGGCCGGGTCGGCAATGCCGAGAGCCTCGCAGACTACGCCGCAGAGATCGGACTTGACCGCGCTGAAGCACTCGAAGCCATGAATGCTCACCAATTTGAGGATGCATTCAAAGCTGATGTTGCCCAGGCTCGCGCCTTCGGTATCAACGGAGTACCGTTCTTCGTCTTCAACGAAAAGTACGGTGTTTCTGGCGCTCAAGACAGCAGCACCTTCTTGCAGGTATTGAACCAGGTCGCGAGCGATACAGCCGAAGAGGCTTAGGACAGCAGAGGCCTAAAGCAGAAAACCCTAGGGCAGTGCAATGGCAATCCTGAAACTGGTGACACGCATCCGCAACACCATTTAGGCGATAAGTGACCTGACTTCGTGCGGGTGGAGAGCTTCTTCTCGTGCAAGGTCATAGTTCATCTGCATCGCTAGCCAAGTACGTGCGGTGCTGACTCCTGCACTTTCTAGCCGCAAGGCGAGATTGGGGCTGATGCCAGCGTGTCCGTTCAGCACACGACTCAGTGTGACTCGGGCGACGCCTAATCGAGCTGCCGCCTCGGAAACGCTGAGCCCCAGCTCATCAAGTACATCCTCACGGATAATCTCACCGGGGTGAGGTGGTGTCTTCATCATGGTTTTCCTCTCAGTGATAATCCTGGTAATCAACAAGTTCAACATCCTGCCCAATAAAACGAAACGGTACCCTCCAATTTCCGTTTACCCAGATGGACCAGTGTCCTGCAAGGTCACCTTTAAGCTCATGGCTACGAAATGAAGGGATCGCTAGATCTTCTGGCACTTGCGCGACATCTAATACCGCAAGGATTCTGCTCAGTTTTGCGGCATGACTCGGAAGAATACCCCTTTTGGAGTTGTCCCGATAGAGGGCTTCTAAACCCTTATGACGAAAACTGACAATCACAAACAAAGTGTATCGCGTATCGATACGCATTACAAGTATAATCTTACCCGAGTTCACAAAATTCGCCGATTGAACAGGGTTCGCTACACTCAGAGTATGTCCGAGATACTCAGCTTGGAAACCGATATCCAGGCGTCTATGAACGAATGTCTGCAGCAGTCTTTGAGC
>JBARYA010000110.1:0-2433 GCA_049647625.1 Microbacteriaceae bacterium | reverse complement strand
TCCAATTTGAAGGGCTTGGCCGATTTCCATGGCATCCCTTTCGAAGCGATGCCGGTACGAAACGACGCCGAAAAAGCTGAAATGGAGCGGCGGATTCTGCAGGTGGTTGAAGAGCACAAAATTGAGTTGGTTGTGCTGGCCCGCTATATGCAGATTCTCTCCCCCGAGCTCTGTGAAGCGCTGCACGGTCGAGCGATCAATATTCACCACTCGTTCCTTCCCGGTTTTAAGGGTGCGAACCCGTACCGTCAGGCCCATGCGCGTGGGGTGAAATTGATTGGCGCGACAGCACACTTTGTTACCCCAGACCTCGACGAGGGACCGATCATTCAGCAAAACGTGGTCCGCGTGAATCACAGTAACGAACCCGAAACCCTGATCGCTATCGGTCAGGATGAGGAGAGCCGCACCCTGGTGCAGGCGGTACGTTGGTTTGCAGAGCATCGGGTGCTGCTGGATGGCGCTCGAACCATCATCTTTGACTAGTCGGGAATAATGTCCATCCCCACTCGGTTCTCGTATATGAACAGGAAGGGATACCTTGGAACACACTCTTGAACTCGGGCTCGACACTTTTGGCGATGTGACCGCAAATGCTGCAGGAGAACTCATTTCTCATGCCGAGCAGATTCGTAATGTTGTCGCCGAGGCGAAATTAGCCGATGAGGTTGGCGTATCGTTCATTGGCGTAGGCGAACACCACCGGGCCGACTTCGCGGTTACCACTCCGGAGACAGTTCTCGCCGGTATCGCCACCGTTACCAAGCAGATCAAACTTGGCAGTGCGGTTACCGTGCTGAGCTCCGATGATCCGATTCGGGTCTATGAGCGCTTTGCCACCATTGATGCACTCTCCAATGGCCGCGCCGAGGTGATTTTGGGTCGCGGTTCATTCACCGAATCCTTCCCACTCTTTGGTTTCGAGCTCGCCGATTACGAGGTGCTTTTCGAGGAAAAAATTGCCCTCTTTGCCGAACTTGTGAAAGAGGGCAAAACAAATTGGCAGGGCACCACCCGAACCCCGCTGGTGGATGTTGAGGTGTATCCCAAGACAGAATCCGGCCGCATCCCGGTCTGGGTCGGTGTTGGCGGCAGCCCACAATCGGTTATTCGAGCTGCCCACTACGGCTTTGACCTGATGCTGGCAATTATTGGCGGCAGCCCGGCACAATTCGCACCGTTCTCAAAACTGTACGGCGATGCTCTTGAAAAATTTGGCAAACCAATGGGCCGCGTTGGCGCGCACTCCCCCGGACATATTGCCGAAACCGATGAGCAGGCTCGCGAAGAGCTCTGGCCACACTGGCAAAAGTATGTGACCGCTATCGGCCGCGAGCGCGGTTGGGGCGTGGCCACACGGGCACAATTTGAGGACGGGATATCCGAGCACGGAGCACTCTATGTCGGTTCCCCTGAAACGGTTGCCAAGAAGATTGCCAAAAATGTAAAGCTCCTCGGACTCGACCGTTTTGATCTGAAGTACAGCAATGGTGAATTACCCCACAGCAGCTCGATGAAAGCAATTGAGCTGTATGGCACCAAGGTTATTCCGATGGTGCACGATCTGCTCTCCTAAACCTGCTCAACAACTTTTGCTTAATTCAGGAAAGGGTGTTGCAGGAGTGACGGATATAGCCCTATGTGGCTGTTTTCCCGCTTTTTAGTGGCCGTTTTCCTGAATTAAGCACAACATCGCTGCGCATCAATTCAGGAAACGCACACAGTAGCCGTCGGCACGCTTATCCCTCCAGGGGTTGATGATTGCCAGAAGCTGTTATTGACGGACTCTTCGAAGCACTCGAACGCTCAGCCAGACGGCAATGAGCAGTGCAGCGATTGCTACCCAGGCGAGAACGGCTCCCAGGGATCCTAGCCATCCCATATCCTGCAGGCTTGTGTCGGTGGTATTTACCGTGATCGGATTCGAAATCACCTCTGAGACATTTTTCGCATCCTCTTCGCTATAGCTTGGCAACTGTTCCGTGGCCTCGCCCAAACCGGTTGAGAGCTCTTCACTTCCGGTAGCAAGCTCCTCAGAGCCCGTTTTGAGAGATCCAAGTCCAGTGGCAAGCGATGAAGCCCCGCCGGCAAGCTGATCTGCACCGGTGGCCAGTGCTGCACTATTCTGCGCTAATGGCGCCGCCTGGGTAGCCAATTGATGGATTCCACCGGCTAGGCCTGGCAATCCGGTTGTCGGATGATTCAGCGCCTGGGCGTACCCGTTCGCGGTCCCTGCACTCGTCGCTACCTCGCCGGACTTTTGTGCGGCCAGTGCGGCCTTATTGGCCTGAGCCGAAAGATCAGCGCAGGATTGCGAAGCCGGATCTACTGTACAGGCGGTCCCAGCCATTTGCCCCAAATCGGTGGCCAAGGTTTGCAATTGCATGGCCAAATCTTGGGAGGAAGCAGCTGCATCAGCGGTGTGTCCCGAAA
>JBARYA010000109.1:0-6186 GCA_049647625.1 Microbacteriaceae bacterium | reverse complement strand
ACCTCGGTGCGTGCGTGCCGTTCGTCAGCTTCAATGAAGTCTTGAACGTCGGCGAGGCCATTATGGATGATCCGGGATGCGCCGGCGGTGTAATAGCTGTTGCCGCCGTCCATGCCCGGCTTTGCTTTTTCGAGAAGCACCGTCTTGCGCCCACGGGTGTGAGCAGCAAGCGCTGCGGCAAATCCGGCATTCCCGCCGCCAAAGACAATAACGTCGTAGTCGTTCAGTTTCTTTTGATTCATAAAGGCTGTCTTCATTCTGTGTCGTCTCGGGATGGTGCCTAAGTTCTATGACAATCTATGTATACATAAGAATACATGAAATTAATCATTTCTCAAACCAAAGAGACTATATATTGTCGAGCAGCACACTCTCAGGTAATTGCAAGTTCTACATCATGTAGAATAAGGAATTGTGATCGACAGCAGACCTCTTCAGCTCACGGCTCTTGGACGCACCACTCATCTGATGCTCCTTGCCCTCACCTTGATTCCCCTATTGCTTCTCATTCACCCAACGAGCGCTCGGGCCCATGATCAGCTGGTAGAGCAATCGCCCTCAGCAGATCAGCATTTTGATGTCGGACCAGCATCCATCAAACTCAGCTTCACCAACAAGCCGTTGACCCTCGGAGCAACGATTATAGTTATGGATGCCGAAGGAATTGACTGGGTAGCTGGCGAGCCAAGTGTGAGCAATTTCACTGTCAACCAGCCGCTCAAGCCAGAGCTCCCCAATGGCTACTATCAGGTGCGCTGGCGTGTGGTGTCTAGTGATGGCCACCCTATTAGTGAAAGTTTTTACTTTAGCGTCGGCAATATTAACCCCGATTCGCCCCGCCCCAAGGTGACAGAACCCGTGGCAGAAACCGACAACGGTGCGCAAACTCCTTCAGAAACAGCTCCGGGAACAGAAATCGACAATGATGGGCTCGAAATTATTGAGACCCAAAACACTGATGTGTCCTGGCGAACGGCCTTCTTTACCCTCAGTGGAGGCGTTCTTGCATTTCTTCTCTTTGCTCTTGGCAGATGGGCTTCAAAGAGAAAACATCAAAACACTTCGCAGTAAAACACCAATCCAAATAGAAAGAAAAACATGATGCAAAAAACTTCGCGCAGCCTTCTGGGCCTAGCCATTTGTCTCAGTCTGAGCTTTGGTGCCATCGCCTGTAGCAGTGGCCCAAACGACGAGACCAATCCAACTTCATCCGAACGGCCCACTAGTAGTCACGAGCACGGCTCGTTGATTATTGAGGATGCTTGGGTCAAAGCCGCAGAAGATGGGATGTCAGCTGCATTCGCAATCATCAAAAATGACTCCGATGTCGACGTGACAATCACCAAAGCGAGCTCCTCAGCGGCAACAACCATTGAACTCCATACAACCGTTTTAAACAGTGATGGACAAATGGTCATGAGAGAGGTGCAAGACGGATTTGTCATACCTGCTCGTGGCAAATATCTGCTCGAGCCGGGTGGAAACCACTTCATGCTCATGCAACTTACAACACCACTCAATGCGGGAGACTCAGTATCATTCACCATCACCCTTACTAATGGTCTTGAACAGCATTTCACCGCACCGGTAAAGGACTATGCCGGCGCTAACGAACAGTATGAGACCGGTGGACATGAGCACGGCGATCATGAGCACGATGGACATGGTGGATAAATCTAAAAGTGTCTCCCGGCGCGGTCTCTTTCTCGGTGGCGCAGCCATCGGGCTTGGGACCGCAGCGGGTTTTGGCACCGAAAGATATATCGGATTTACCGAACAAAGAAATGCCGAACAGCAGACGGTAGCGGCCTACAGCGTAAACGGTCCGCGCACCGTGCCCTTTTACGGAGAGCATCAGGCTGGTATAGAAATTATCCCTCAAACACACCAGAGCCTTCTCGCTCTCAACTTGAACCCCGGCGTCGGTAAAACAGAACTTCGCAGACTGCTCGCTATCCTCAGCGACGATGCAGCGCGATTGACCCAGGGTACACATGCCCTCGCCGACTCCGAACCAGAACTGGCACAGATACCGGCTCGACTCACCATTACATTCGGCTTTGCAAGACGCCTCGTCGATATTGTACGGCCTCAAGGGGGCGCACCTTCTTGGCTCCAACCGCTCCCATCCTTTGGTATTGATCGCTTGCGGGATGAATGGAACGGCGGTGATCTCCTGCTCCAAATTGCCTCAGATGATCCTCTCAGTCTGGCGCATGCACAGCGAATGCTGCTCAAAGATGCCCGCAGCTTTGGCACGATTAAGTGGATACAGAGCGGGTTCCGCCACTCCCACGGTTCAGAAACACCGAATCGTACCCAAAGGAACCTGTTCGGCCAGCTTGACGGCACCGTCAACCCCACACCGGGAAGCGCAGACTTTCGCTCGCTGGTGTGGGAGGGTCAGGGCAGCAATCCCTCTTGGCTTGATGGTGGCACCGGGATGGTCGTGCGCCGCATCGAAATGCAACTCGATAAGTGGGACCATCTTGATCGACCCGGACGCGAACAAAGCGTTGGCCGGACCCTCAAATCTGGTGCTCCGCTCACTGGCTTTCGCGAAAACGATGAGCCAGATTTTGAGGCCAGGAATGCTCTTGGATTCCCAGTCATTCCAGAATTCGCCCATATCCGGAGGGCACGGAGCGCTGACCCAAATGAGCGCTTCTATCGCCGAGTGTACAACTACGATCTCACCCCAGAATCGAGCGGTGCGGTCTCCAATTCCGGGCTCATTTTTAGTACCTTCCAGCATGATATCGCCAAACAATACACGCCCATCCAGCACCGACTCGATCAACTTGACCTCTTGAACGAGTGGACCACCCCCATCGGCTCAGCAGTCTTCGCTATTCCTCCTGGCTGTCAGCCCGGTGGCTTTATTGGCGAGACACTGTTCTAGTGGGCAGACGAGAAACAGCACTCGATAGAATGAGCACAGGAGGTCGAAGTGTCAGAACAGCCACGTCATCGCGGTGAACTCGAGCGCGAAATTATGCGCATCCTATGGGATGCGTCCGCACCGATTGATGGAAAAGAGATTCAATCACAATTCCAAGCACCGGTACCGGCCTATACCACCCTGCTCACCACCCTTGATCGACTCGAACGAAAAAACCTGGTCGGCCGATCCGGCTCCAATGGTCGGAAAATTCTCTTTCAGGCCACCTATAGCGAAGAGGAACGGGTCAGCAGTTCTATGCTGGATGCCCTCCAAACAGCAGCCGATCGCGATGCCGTTCTGCTCCGCTTCGCCGGAAATTTGAGCGAAGAGGATGTGGCGCTGCTGCGCGCTGCTCTGCCCAAAAAACGCCCACAAGACTAAGCAAGTCACACACTATCCATGTTGCTCTTTGCCGTCTTCCTCGCACTCGCAATCCTTCTCATGTTGCTGGCCCCAAGGGCACTCACCCTCAGCCCATGGCAGATTAGAAGACCGAGGCTGGCGCTTTCATTCTGGTTCGGTGCGTTCTTTCTGAGCGTCGCAGCGCTGATCGCCGCGACCCTGGCGGCCATCTATGCCGAGATTACAGCCGAAAGACCGGTGGATGATTGGAGCAGTATTTTTGTCACCATCATTGCCTGGGTTTCGCTTTTTCTGCTCGGAGGCTTCCTGGCCCTCATCGTCACGGCCAATGAGCCACTCATTGAATCGCAGCGACGCACCCGCGCCCAACTCACTCCAGCGGGAGCTACCGATGGTGGCGATAAGAAACTTCGGGTGAGCTCTTTTGAGAGTGAAGAATATTTTGCCTACGCGCTCCCCGGGAAGCAGCCACAGATTTTGGTATCCTCCCCACTGATCAGTGCACTGAACCGGCAACAGCTGCAGGCGGTCTTGGCGCACGAGTACGCCCACCTGCAACAGCGTCATCATTGGGCGATGCGGATTGCCGAGGTTAATGCTCGTTGTCTGCCACGCATCCGTGCCGGTCAGAAGCTGAAACGTGCGACCATGCTCCTTATCGAGCTGATTGCCGATGACACCGCTGCAAAACAAGTCGGTCCAGCTCCCTTGGCGAACGCACTCAGCAGGCTCGGTTCACTCAGTCACGACGAGGCGATGCAGATTCGAGCCGAACGGCTCACCGGACGAAGTTGGCCGGCACAAAAGCGGCGGCGCATCCCAGAAACCATCACTAACGCTTTTTTCGCTCCCGATACTCTCGCACCGTAAGCCACACAATGAGCAGATCAAACACGGTCAGGGCAAGCAGCCACCACGAAAACGCAACAACCATTTGGTAGCACTGGTAGACAATAAACACGATCAAGAATGCAACCATCCAGGGATAGGCCCACAATCGCTCCCTGAGCACAGCCCCGACCAATACCACCTTGACGACCCCGTGTAAGAGCAGATAGACCGATACAAAAATAGCGGCTGAAAGATTCAATTGTTCGGCCGTGTGTACCAGCCAATTAGCAATCAAATTGTGCGGTTCTCGGGCCAGCTCGGCAGCGGTCAGCGTGTGAACCAGATTTCGAATCGGTTCAGGTCCAAAAATCAGCAACACGCCCCCCGCAAGGAGCTCCAACACACCATCTATTCCTTTGAGGATGAGGGAGAGAGAAAATGTGCGGTCAAGCAAACCGGTGCGCGCCACGGTGCCCCCATCTGCGTCGGGGTGCTGATGGGTACCGTGTTCTGGAATGTGTTCCATAGAGTTGCGCACTTAGCGAACCGTGCTCTGCGGCTGGGGCAAAGGATCCGCTCTCTTCTTTTTCGAGAGCGGTTGTGCAGAAAGCGACTCATCGGTGCTGAAGCGCGCTGCCCGGCGACTGACCCGATGACCATGGTCACGCTGCAATGTTGGCGGTGCAGCCCGCCCGATATTGCGCGCAAAGAACCAGTGCTTTGCAAACTCGACGATAACCAAATACAGCACCACCATGGCTACCAAGGCCAGGAAGAACGGCCACGGCAGCGGGTCAAAGCCTAAGAAACCAGCCAAGGGTGAGAGTGGGAGGGCGATACCGATGACCACAACACCGAGCGAGGCAATAATCATTCCTAGAGAAGGCATGCTTCTGAAGAAAGGCGTTCTCTGAGTACGGATCGCAAAAATAATGAGGGTTTGGGTGGCGATTGACTCAATGAACCAGCCCGTTCGGAACTCGCCTGCTGCAGCGTGAAAAACAAAAAGCATCAGGGCGAAGGTGGCGAAATCAAAGATCGAACTGATCGGACCAAAAAGAAACATGAACCGTTTAATAAAGCCAATATCCCAGTGGGATGGGCGAAGCAGTTGTTCTTTATCGACCTTGTCACCTGGAATTGCCAACTGGCCAGCATCGTAGAGCAAGTTATTGAGCAAAATCTGGCTTGGCAGCATCGGTAAAAAGTTCAGCACCACCGAAGCAACCGAGGCGCTGAACATATTGCCAAAATTACTTGAAGTGCCCATCAAGACGTACTTGATAGTGTTGGCAAAGATCCGCCGACCCTCCATCACCCCATCGGCTAGAACCTCAAGATCCTTATCCAGCAGCACCACATCAGCGGCATCCTTCGCAATATCGCTGGCGCTATCAACCGAGATGCCAATATCCGCTCCATGCAGCGCCAAAGCGTCATTGACCCCATCGCCAAGGAAGCCGACCGCTCCACCATTTTTTCTGAGCAGCCGAATAATTCTCGCTTTTTGTTCTGGAGAAACCCGAGCAAAAATACTCGAACGCTGGGCGGCTGCACCGAGCTCGTCATCGGAGAGCGCGTCAATTTGGTTTCCATTCAGAGTGCCGCCAGAAATGAGCCCGAGATCGGCGCACACCTTCTCAGCGACTCGGGCGTTATCCCCAGTGGCGATCTTTACGCTGATACCCAAAGTGGCTAAGAGTTCGAGTGAGGCTTTCGCATCGGCTTTGGGTTTGTCCAAGAAAATGAGGAAGCCGGCGAGTGTCATCTCAGCCTCATCAGCATCCGTGATCGTGTTTAACCCGGAAGCCGGCTTGGTGGCCACCGCCACGACCCGTGAGCCGGCATCGAATTGAGCATCGAGTCGTTCCTGCGCATCGGCAGGCAGAGTCGGACAGAGCTTCAACACATCCTCAGGTGCGCCCTTGGTGATGAGCTGTTGACTCCCATCACTCGCCTGCACCAGCACACTGACACGACGACGGTCATGATCGAAGGGTTTGAGCGCCAAACGGCGAAAAGTTTTGAGTTCGAAACCGGCCGATTCT
>JBARYA010000108.1:0-3428 GCA_049647625.1 Microbacteriaceae bacterium | reverse complement strand
GTTGTGGCCCTCGGTGCGTTCATCACAGCAATCGGCTTTGGCGTCCAGATCTTCGCCCATGATGCGCTTAGCTACATTCTGGCTTGCCTGGTTTGGACCATTGGAGAACTCTTCCACTTCTCAATTTCCAATAGTATCGCCGCCGCCCTCGCCCCTCCCGGCTATCGGGGTCGCTACCTCGGCGTGTTTTCCACCTTTTATGGTGTCGCCAATATTTTTGGCCCGACAGCCGGAGCCTTTGTCTTCGGAGCTTTGGGCTCTACCGGCCTCTGGACGATTTGTCTGGTTCTAGGGATGCTACTCACCCTGTTCCGTTGGAACTCTCGCAAAGAAATTCAAAACCGGATGATTGCCCTCGGCCGGGGCTAAAGCAGCCTTCAGAAATTATTTCTGAAAACGGAGCAGGGCCCAAAGATAGGTTTTTGTCTCAAAGTCATCAAGATCGAGGCCCAGAAGACCTTCCAGCTTCGAAATTCGATTTCGAAGGCTATGACGATGGATACCTAACTCCCGCGATGCCCCATCCCATGCACCATTGTGCTTCAACCAGGTTTCAAGACTGCGCAAGAGTTCGTCACGGTCGCTCAACCCAGCCAATGGCTCAAACTTGTTCTGCGCCAAGCGCTCAATTACCGGCTTTCCGAGCATCGTCACGATCGTGTCTTCCATTTCTGGCAAATATTCGACCAAATCCCCACGCGAGCTCGAATGGTTGAGAGCATAGCGAGCCTGGTCAAGGTGTTTTTGAAAGTAGTTATAGCTTCCAATCGCACTCGTTCCGCCCAGGAGCCCATAATGTTTCACAAATTTTTGTAATATCGAAAGACTTCTGACCGGAAGAACCAACACGACCTGGTCCTCAATCCTCGCTGAAAAATACGACTCTTGTGCAAAGATTTTCATCCGCATGATGAGGGATTCAACGATGGCTGCCGAATGCTCCGAGGATTTGAGTAATGAGACAATAATTGGGTCATCCGGGAGGCGGGATCCAATCAGCCCTGATACCTTGGTCGCTGCCTGGACATGACCCTCACACAGAAATCCAATGATTTCTGAACGCAACAGCCCTGTAGCCTGTTGCAGTCTAGTGCTCTGTTCGAGGGAGAGTTCAGCAAGTGCAACCACACCGGTAACGACTGATAGTTCTTCACGATTGAGTTTTTCTGAGCTCACAATTGCTAAAACACCATAAAGGTTTTGTTGTTTTCCAAGGGTTTGTAAGTGCAAGCTGAAATTGTTGAGACTCATCTCTTTTCCGGCACGCTGATTTTTACCCAGCAGCTCCCTCGCCTCCTGCACGACCCTGTCATGCAAATCGCGGAAATCCCCTGTGGCAGGGAAAGCATAGGGAGCCTCACCATTTGAGTCGATCAGAAAAACTCCAATCGGTAAACGATTTGTGAGTTCTCGTAGTACTGAGGAAATCCCCTCTTTCCGCAAAGCTGCAAGAGAGAGTGCCTGCATCGTTTCAATGACCCAAGAATCCCGCATTCGTGCCTGGGCAGTTTGTGTTTCAGATACCCAACGCGTCAAGGCCATTCCGGGAATCACATATGGAATATCTATGAGGGTCAAATTATATTTCTGACAGGCATCCACTAAAAGTTCCGGTGTCCCCTCGAAATGAACATCTGAGCCGAAAGCAATCCCATAGATCCCACTGTGCTTGAGTCGCTTGACGTACTCGTCAAAATCAGGACCTGTCTTATCCATTAACTGTGAGCCTGTGGTAATTATTAAATTTGATGCTTTCAGGAATGGGGTTGGATCAAACAAATCCGTCGGATGGATCCAAGAAATATCATCGTCATAGTGATCGCCCTCCCATAACGCTTTGAGGCCCAACTCTGGAACAGAAACGAGATTCGCTGCTGAAGTAACCACTGACACCACCATGTGCTTATACGAAAAGGAAGATTTTTTCTCAGTATAAGACACTTTGTACACTCTCAAAATCTGGCTACGGTTTTAGCTTAGAAGAGTAGCATTAGCTCAACTCAGATTTCTTCCAAACTTGAGACCAAGGACGTTCATGAACACCATTTCGACCGAGTACCGAAACAACCTCGAATATGCTGAGAACCTTCTCAAGGATTTTGAAACCCGGCTCTACCTGAACGGCGTTTGGGTTGATGCTTCAGACAAGAGCACCTTTGAGGTTCTGAACCCGGCAACAAATGAGAAGATTCTCGACGTTGCCAGCGCAAGCGTCTCTGATGCGCTTTCAGCACTAGACGCTGCGACCGCAGCCAGCGAAGCTTGGGGGGCGAGCTCTCCTCGGCTACGCGCAGACCTGCTTCGGGCCTGCTTTGATGAGGTGACTCGTCGAAAAGATGACTTTGCTACCCTCATCACACTAGAGCTTGGAAAGCCGCTCGACGAGTCTTATGCCGAGGTCAAATATGGGGCTGAATATCTTCGCTGGTTCTCAGAGGAGGCCACCCGTATGGACGGCCGCTTCAGCACAAATCCCGAAGGTACCGGAAGAATCGTTGTTTCCTACCGACCCGTTGGTCCAGCATATTTGATCACCCCGTGGAATTTCCCGCTCGCAATGGTGACCAGAAAAGTGGCTCCAGCCCTGGCCGCAGGAAATACGATAATCGTCAAACCTGCCTCCCAAACTCCGCTGACAACACTCTTGTTCATCAAGATTTTGACGGATATCGGAGTTCCTGCCGGTGTTGTCAATGTCATCCCTTCGGACCATTCCGCCGCGATCAGTGATGCTCTGCTCGATGACACACGCCTCCGGAAACTGAGCTTTACCGGCTCAACCGAGGTTGGCACGCAGCTGATGGCAAAAGCCGCAAAAAATGTGATCCGCACATCCATGGAACTCGGCGGAAACGCACCCTTCCTCGTTTTTGAGGATGCTGACTTGGATGCGGCGGTTGACGGCGCACTTGCGGCGAAGTTCCGAAACATTGGTCAGGCCTGCACTGCCGGCAACCGTTTCTATGTTCATAGCAGTGTAAAGGCAGCATTCGAAGAAAAGCTGACCCAAAAATTTGCCGAGCTCAATGTTGCCGATGGGCTTGATCCGGCGTCTAAAATTGGTCCGGTCATTAATAGCAAAGCTCGCGCAGAGATGATTGGCCTGGTCAAAGACACCGTAGCTGAGGGCGCCCGACTGGTCCTGGGCGGTGAAGCTCTCGATACTCCAGGGAACTTCCTCTCTCCGACACTGATGACTGATGTTCCCGTGGATGCAAAAATTACCCAGACTGAAATTTTTGGACCGATTCTTTCGGTTTCGACATTTGAAACTGAAGAAGAGGCAATTGCGCTCGCGAACAATACGCGTTTTGGTTTGGCCAGCTACGTCTACACCAAGGATGTGCAGCGCGTGAATCGCCTGATTGATCGTATCGAAGCGGGCATGATGTCAGTCAATAGTGGAGTGCTCTCAAACGCTGCTGCCC
>JBARYA010000107.1:0-2065 GCA_049647625.1 Microbacteriaceae bacterium | reverse complement strand
TATCAATTTTCACACAAGCCAACCTCCCCGGCGGAAAATTACAGCATCCTTAATCAACTGTGAAGCAATAACTCTTGCTCGTCTGAGAAGGGCGCTGTCTCGGGAGAATTTCTTCGAATATTGGACCTCCGTCACCAAAAATTCATCGAACATTAAAGCTCAACTTTAAACCTGAACTTGACTTGTATGAATTACAACGGTGTAATTATGTAATAAGTCTTCGGTGTGTCACGAACGAATGAGCGAGAAGAGGGTGATATGGCAATTCCAGAAAATCATGCGGGTATTCCCGATAACTGGTTTGTCGATCCCGTATTTCTGGGCGTTCCAGGAGTCGGTCGACCGAATCTTGAAGACTCAAAGCTTGCCTGGCAGGCAGAGTCGCTCTGTGCAGAAACAGATCCAGAAGCCTTTTTCCCAGAAAAAGGTGGATCAACTCGGGATGCGAAACGCATTTGTGAAAGCTGCCAGGTCAAGAGTGAATGCCTAGAGTACGCACTCGAAAATGATGAACGGTTCGGTATTTGGGGTGGCTTGAGCGAACGCGAGCGTCGTAAACTCAGAAAGCGTGCAGGCTAGGCGAATTCGTCTTATGAACTTATGGCACTCAGAAGAATAATTGCCGTCTGTGTGGTTCGTAACGGAGCCACCGTTCTGCAGCAAACTCTTGATGCGATTGCTGCCCAGAGCACTCCGGTTGATCTCACGGTCGTAGTTGATCTTTCATCCTCCGATTCCAGTGGCAGTATTATGCAGGGCGCACAGCCTGAACTCGGATTTCAACTCCCATCAGACAGCCAGTTTCGGGATGCTGTTCTTGCAGCCTTAGAGCGAGTCTCCGACACCGATCGTCAACACCTCGGTGAAGCGGGTGCCAATGAGATGGCCGGTGATGATTGGCTCTGGCTGCTCTCCCAAGACAACACTCCGGATGTTGATGCGCTTCGAGCGCTCATCCACGAGGCCGAGATTTCCCCATCTGTTGGGGTTATCGGACCCAAATTGGTGCGTCCAGACGATCCATCGCGCCTCGTAGAGTTCGGCCAAACACTCACCGCAAGCGGAGCCACCGTGCACCTGGCTGCGGGGGATCTTGACCAGGGACAATTCGCCAAACAGAGTGATGTGCTGGGTGTGGCAGCCAGTGGCATGCTGGTCAAACGGTCCGTCTGGGAAGAGCTCGATGGCTTTGACCCGGCGCTGCCCAATGTCGACACCGGACTGGATTTCTCAATTCGAGCCCGACTTACCGGACACCGCGTTATCGTTTCTCCGGATGCCCGAGTGGCCTACGACCGAGAACTGAACCTCTTCAGCACCAGCGGCAACCCGCTCACCGCAATACGGCGAGCACAATTGCACCGCCGATTGAGCTACAGCAATATTCTGCTCTTGCCATTCCCTTGGCTACTCATGCTGCCAGAAGCAATCTTGAGAGCAATATATGTGCTGCTTAATAAACAACCACGACGGTTCTTTCCCGAACTTTTTGGCGCCTTGGCCGCCATGTTCTCCTTTGGAAGTATCGCGAAGTCACGATCTCGATTCAAAAAGACCCAGCAGCACAGCCTCAGTTCTTTAAGCCCACTTCGACGCAGTGTTGCTGAATCGCGTCGGGTAAGCGCACATGGGCGTGAAAATTTCCGTGAGCAACGACAGAGCGGGCAGGAAGCTACCCAGTTCATGTTCGGTGGCGGCGCGCTCAGCATCCTGATACTACTCGGGGTCGGCATTGTGGCCTACGGGAGCTTCTGGGGCGGAAATCATCTTTTTGGTGGCGGAGCAAGCCCGCTCGGTACCCTCGAAGAACTCTGGCGAAATGCCCTCTGGCATGCGGATGTTCTGAACAACCCCAGTGATCCTTTCGCCATTGTGTTGGCCCTCCTCGGTACTCTGACCTTCTGGAATCCATCATTCTCGCTGGTGTTGCTTTACGTTTTGGCGCTACCTCTGGCAGGACTTGGTGCTTGGCTCTTTGTAGCGCGTCTGGGTAATGGCAAATTTGGCTCGAGCCAGCTCATCCGGGCAAGCGCAGCTATTATCTGGGCAGTGTCACCAATGTTCC
>JBARYA010000106.1:0-2746 GCA_049647625.1 Microbacteriaceae bacterium | reverse complement strand
AATTTCGGGCGGGATGCTCGCATCCGGCTATATGTTGGACCCGGTGCAAACAGCCGGTAGATTTGTTGTAGAGGACGGGATCCGATGGTATCTCAGTTCGGATCGAGCGCAGCTTGAAGAAGGGCAGGTAACACTCTTGGGACGTAACGACGATATCTTCATTAGTGGTGGGGTCAAGGTGAGCCTTAGTGAGCTCAGCGAAGTGGTGAAATCTCTGCGTGGTTTGGCTACCGCCGAAACGGTGACCATGCCGGACGGTCGTTGGGGCACAGTCAGCGTTGTTGCAGCAGACGGTCGTACCCGGATGGTCCGCCTCACACTCGAACAGCTTCGCCAGGCCGTTACTGAGCAATTGGGTGAAGCCGCTGCTCCGAGACAACTCATCTATTTTGATGAGGGCCTTCCACTTCTTGATTCGGGTAAACCGGATATTTTGCGCATTCGGCAGGAGATCGGTGAAGAACCACGCGAACGAAGCTAAGAAACGGCAACAGGCGGCAAAATCACGCACCGTTCAGGCGGCAAAATCTGCGCAATCAGCCCGGACCAGCCACGACTATTCACACCTCAGTGTGAGTTTTGGAGATTGGGTTTCCGGTGCGCGGATTCGCACCCTCGGCTTGGCTATTGCTCCGGTAGCTATCGGAGTTGGTGCCAGCTATGTTGCGGTTCAGCGTCTTGGCGGTGAGGTCAGCATCCTGCTCGCCCTTTTGGCGCTTGCGGTGGCGCTCTTTTTACAAATCGGTGTGAACTTTGCCAATGACTATTCCGATGGCATTCGCGGAACCGATGAGTTTCGGCTCGGACCGGCTCGTCTCACCGGTTCTGGACGGGTAGCACCAAAGAAGGTCCTGCTGGTCGCGCTGGTATTTTTTGCCCTGGCAGCCCTCGCCGGACTCGCGATTGTGCTTCTCAGCGGCTACTACTGGCTCTTAGCAGTGGGGGCGCTCGCCATTGTGGCGGCCTGGTTCTATACCGGTGGGAAGCGCCCATATGGCTATTACGGCCTCGGCGAAGTTTTCGTCTTTATTTTCTTCGGGATGGTCGCAACACTCGGCACTACATATGTGCAGGTAGGCGTTATCAATCAGGAAGCGATCTTTGGTGGCGGGGCCATCGGCTGCATCGCCGTTGCGGTATTGCTGGT
This sequence comes from Microbacteriaceae bacterium, assembly GCA_049647625.1. Lineage (GTDB taxonomy): Bacteria > Actinomycetota > Actinomycetes > Actinomycetales > Microbacteriaceae > JBARYA01. The sequence goes on along the minus strand of JBARYA010000106.1, from coordinate 1,599 downwards.
CAATAATCTGCGCGATATTGACACCGATCGCAAGGCCAAGAAGCGCACCCTCACCGTGCTGATCGGAAAAACCGCGACCAAGATACTCTTCGTTCTAACCCTTCTGGTGATTCCATTTGGCTTAAACGTGGTCTGGAACTTGGCCTACCCGGTTTCTGGGTTGAACTGGTTTGTGCTGCTCCTCGCACTACCGGCAACGGTCATTACCCTGATGGCGCAGAAACCGAAAGAACTGGTGGTGGCATTGCAGCTGACCAGTCTCAGTGGGCTTGCGTATGGCCTCATTCTCGGTTTCAGCTTCTTCTACGCCGCGGTTTACCAGCTCTAGGATTTGAGGTCGTCAGGAGCCTAAGGCTTCTCGGAGCGCTTAGTTCGCGTCCTTGGTGGAAGGGATGTCGTCGTCGTTAACGTCCTCGAGAATGCCGTCTACCGCAGCATCCTCAAAGTCTTCATCCTGACCACGAATCGCCTTGGACTGGCTGGAATTGTTGCTGCGCTGATAAACCATCTCGAGCAGTGGGTCACGCTGGCGTTGCAGGAGCAACAACGAGAGGGCAAATCCGATCAATGCTGAGGTGATAGCCGCATACCAAGGGTCAAATTGGAGGACGAGCATCACTCCGAGTGGGACAACAAAGAACAAAAGTCGCAACAAAACGAAGGCCCAAATCTTGTTCGCAGCAGATGGCCTGCGTTCTGCACTCGGGCTTGTATCGACACCGGCGTTGCTCGTAACATCCGATTGCGTATTATCTGAAGCCGGTGCTACTGCAGGGCTTGGGGACTCTTCGGGGGAAACGGGAACTGACTCGGATGACATGGCATCAGTTTATCGAATCTGCCTATCAAGACGCTGAATCGAACCGGCCATTCCGAGGTGACTCAAAGCGAGTGCGGCTAAGCTTAGACATTATGCAAAGGTTACTTATTGCCGGTGGAATTCTGGTCCTGGTGGCGTTGACGGTCTATTCGCTGGTTGATGCGATTATCACTGAAAATCGCCGTGTCCGGGGGCTTCCGAAAGCCGTTTGGGTGCTGGTGATTCTTTTCCTTCCCGTGGTTGGTGCGCTACTTTGGCTGACCATCGGTAAAGAGCGTGTAGCCCCGAATGCAGCACGCGGTGGACAGATGGCTCCGGATGACGATGCGGCGTTCCTCTTTAAACTCAACAAAGATTTGGGTGATGCCGAACGCTTGCGCCAGCTCGAAGAAGAGCTGAAGCGACTCGATGAAGAGAGCAATGGAGACGAACAACCAAAATAGCGAGTTCGCCGAACGCTTTCTCGCCCAGCTCATTCGCCGTGGGGTGAAACACCTCGTTGTTTGCCCCGGATCTCGCTCCCAGGCTCTGGCACTCGCAGCAGCACGATATGAGTCAGAGGGGCTGATTACTCTTCATGTGCGGGTGGATGAGCGCTCAGCCGCATTCCTCGCTCTCGGCATTGCCGTTGAGACCGGCATGCCAGCGCCAGTTATCGTGACCAGCGGTACCGCGGTGCTGAACCTGCATCCGGCCGTCACCGAAGCGCATCACGCAGGGGTGGCAATGCTCTTGCTTACCGCTGATCGACCCGCAGAAATGCACGGCATTGGCAGCTC
>JBARYA010000105.1:0-10922 GCA_049647625.1 Microbacteriaceae bacterium | reverse complement strand
TGGAAAGATTAGCCAGCGTAATTCCGACGCGTTTGCTCAGCTCATTCAGGCTCATGCCACGCTTCTCCATCAACTCCGAAAGTCTGCAAACGATAAAAAGTTCTTCCTCAGGAACCATCCCCTACACTAACCCTTCCGTATCCCGGGAAAGTTTTTCACCCTGTCGGTATGTTGCCGCAACAAAAGCCAGCACCACTGCAAGAGCAAGTAGGAGCCAATCAGTATTGTTGAAGAAATCATGGTAGGGATAACTCACCCATTCGCAAACGATACAAATCGGATCCTCAGCCGAGAGGTCCTCGAGCACCCCGTGGGTTGGCAGCTGCATTACCTCAACAAAAAATTGATCAGACCGTTTCAAGAACCAGGGAACCACAATCGCTATCAGTGCTAGGCCGCCCGAGATAACCATAAGGCCGACTCGAACCACTTTGGCAAACGGCTTGGCGGCACGAAAATATCCGGCAACGATAAAGACGATTATCGCCATCGCAAAATAGGTAGCGAAGCGAAAAATAATGGCTAGTAGAGACAGTAGCTTTGCCGGCCAGAGGTCAGGATGATCGCTCTTCAAAGAAACCTCTGAGTACACCTGCCAATTCATCCCAGCGAAATTTGGTGCCATATCCTCAAAATTCACCACACCGAGAGTTGAGATAAAGTTTGGGCCGAGAAATCCCTTCGTAGAGAAAGATGTAACAATCAGCAGGGCGAGCCACAACATCACGAAAACGGTAAATATTTGGAGAGCAATGGTAATCAGCCAGACATTTCCACGAATAGCGCGTTTACCTGACACCGGACTTGGCCGATCAATATCGAGGTCAGCACCGACCTCTTCTGGTTGTTGCAGATCTGCTTTGCTCATGCTGAACCACCCTTTGTCAGTAAAAATTTATTGATTATCAATAAACATAGCAGCCTTTTATCGTTTATCAATAAATCTGTATGATTCAGCCTTTTCGCTGCTCTGCCTTCTCCCCAAAGTACGAGCACCGCAACACTATTAAACAAAAGAGGGCCGAGTCCGAAGACCCGACCCTCTTTCAAGGTTTTTAGACTTAGAAGTCCATGCCGCCTGATGGATCACCCATCATTGGCGCAGCCTTCTCAGGCTTGTCAGCAATAACAACCTCGGTGGTCAGGAAGAGACCGGCAATGGACGCTGCGTTCTGCAGAGCAGAGCGGGTAACCTTTGCTGGATCAATGATGCCCTGAGCAACCAGGTCGCCGTATTCGCCGCTTGCAGCGTTCAGGCCGTGGCCGTCTGGAAGCTGGCTCACCTTGTCAGCAACAACACCTGGCTCGAAGCCGGCGTTGAATGCAATCTGACGCAGTGGAGCTTCAATCGCAACACGTACGATATTGGCACCAACAGCCTCGTCACCCTCAAGCTTGAGCTTCGGAAATACGCGAGCGCCAGCCTGAACGAGAGCTACGCCACCACCGGCGACGACTCCCTCTTCAACTGCAGCCTTTGCGTTACGGATAGCATCCTCAATGCGGTGCTTGCGCTCCTTGAGTTCAACCTCGGTAGCTGCTCCTGCCTTGATGACTGCAACGCCACCGGAGAGCTTGGCAAGACGTTCCTGCAGCTTCTCGCGGTCGTAATCGCTATCGGTGTTCTCGATCTCGGCACGAATCTGCTTTACGCGGCCAGCAAGCTGTGCCTCGTCGCCGCCACCCTGAATAATGGTGGTCTCGTCCTTGGTGATAATGATTTTGCGAGCGGTACCCAGCATGCTGAGCTCAGTGTTCTCGAGCTTCAGACCAACCTCTTCAGAGATAACCTGGCCACCGGTGAGGATAGCAATGTCCTGAAGGATAGCCTTGCGACGGTCACCAAAGCCTGGAGCCTTAACAGCAACCGACTTGAAGATTCCGCGGATCTTGTTCACAACGAGGGTTGCGAGCGCTTCGCCATCAACATCTTCAGCAATAATCAAGAGCTGCTTGCCAGCCTGGATGACCTTGTCAACAACTGGAAGGATGTCCTTGATATTGGAGATCTTGGAGTTCACGATCAGAATGTATGGCTCTTCGAAGATCGCTTCCTGACGCTCAGGATCGGTCACGAAGTACTGTGAAAGGTAGCCCTTATCAAAGCGCATGCCCTCGGTTACTTCGAGTTCGGTACCGAAGGTGTTTGATTCCTCAACGGTAACAACGCCCTCTTTGCCAACCTTGTCGATTGCCTGAGCAATAAGCTTGCCGATTTCTGGATCAGCAGCCGAAATCGATGCGGTAGCAGCAATCTGGTCGGTGGTCTCAATAGCCTTGGCTGAATCGAGGAGTTCCTTCGACAGTGCTGCAACAGCCTTGTCGATACCGCGACGGAGTGCGAGTGGATCTGCACCGGCAGCAACGTTACGCAGGCCTTCGCCTACGAGTGCCTGAGCAAGAACGGTAGCGGTGGTGGTACCGTCACCGGCAACATCATCGGTCTTCTTCGCAACTTCTTTAACGAGTTCTGCGCCGATCTTCTCGTACGGCTCGTCAAGTTCAATTTCCTTAGCAATCGAAACACCATCGTTGGTAATGGTGGGTGCGCCCCACTTCTTTTCCAAGACAACGTTGCGACCGCGTGGGCCTAGGGTTACCTTCACGGCGTCAGCCAGAATGTTCAGACCCCGCTCGAGACCGCGGCGGGCCTCTTCATCAAAAGCAATCATCTTTGCCATTAGTGTCTTTCGTCCTTCCTGGACGTCTCAATTACTGTCTTTGGCACTCGAGCTCGAGCACCGAATATTTAGCACTCAAGCATTGAGAGTGCTAAGACTAATTCTGGCACTCTCTAGGGCAGAGTGCAACTGAAACCGGATGCGAACCACAGTGCCGAGAGCGAACAGGCCCGGCAGAACGGGCAAGCTTCTTATTTGAGGGTAATCGCACCGTGATCTGGCATCAGCTCAATCCAGGTGTTGCCGGGAGCGAGACGAATCGTGACCCCATCAGCATCGGTGAACTGGATTGGCGCATCCCGTGACGGCTTTGTCCACCGAATCTTGAGAGTCTTGCCACCGGTCGACACCCAGGCGTCCCCGGAGCCAACCATCACGGTGCGGGGAACATCCCTCGCCATATCGTATTTGATGCCCACCTTCATCACCAGCACATTGGTGGCGCTCAATTGCACTCCGGAGGCGCTCATATCTTTCGAGCCCTCCTGCAGACGCAGGTAACGCCCACTGGCAGCATCCCAGAGCCATGTTGGATAGCGGATTGGCGAGAAGCGCACATCAATCCGGGCAATATCGCTGCCCTGCTCAACTGCCGTCGACGAAGCAACACCATCGGAGAAAGCAAACATTTGTTGCGGGGATGCAATCGCGGCCTGTTGCTTCAACAAGGTCTGCGCCTCAACCACCACATTGTGTGGAGCGTAGCGTGATGAAATACGGTGAATAGTATCGGCATGACCGTAGCCATGAATGGCATTGTAGACCGGCGCCTTGCGCATCAGGTTAATGAACGGTGTGCGGCCACCCGAATAAGTGACGATGCCACCGAAGGGTGAAATAATATCCGGGTCCATTGGGCGGATAGATCTGACCGGGCCTACCTGTGCCGGAACATTTGAATACCAGATAGCGACATAGCGGGTGATTCCGCCCTCAACCAATTCTTCAAAGACAACATCGGTGGTCTCTAAACCAAATTGTGGCCTGGCATCGTTATGGTTATCAATCTTGGCTGCCAAGGATGGGCCAGTCACCTCGGTCGCTGGAACGATCATTCCGGTCAGCGGAGAGACCAGGGTTGCATCCGGTTCAACATAGTCAGAAATATAGGGTTCGGGCGTAGGTGTGCTGGTGGTCTCGGATGTGTCAGCACTCGGCGCAGCGGGCATTTGCGCACAGCCCACCAATAATGCCGCAACACTTGCCAAGGCAAGTGCCGTCCAGCGCGAATGCTGACGGAGCGGATGCTGAGGGCGTGGATGAGCAAGGACGGTTGCGCTATCGGCTCTAGTCTCCAACAATTCCAAATTCTTTGGCGATTGTGGCTCAGTCTTTATTCCCACAAATTCACCCTAAACCATGGCCGGTCCAGCTTGCGTTACGGCACAGCGTTGGTAACTGAATTGTTAAGACCTGCCGCCTTTGAATACAACGGCGTGTAATCCGTCGTTAGGGCAAGTCATACAGCTTTTCAACCAGAATATAGCCATCGTGTGCTTCGACATTGCCGTTATAAGGGCTCAATACTAAGCGCAATTGCTCCCCGGGAAGTTCGACCCGAACCATGGCACCAAATTCGACCCAAGTCCCGCCAAGGTAGGTCAAGCTTTCTTCAAGAAATGCTCCCGCTATCCGGGTAAAAGGACCAGTCTGATGACTGCGCATCTCGAGTTTTGCGATCGCAAATGGCCCAGTCAAAGCAGGGTTGGGACGCCGATATTCCATGGCTGCCATATAGCGAATGGAGTAATAGCCCGGCTCCTTGAAAAACACGTGTGATGAGATGGTTGGAACCCGCTCCACCAGGATCCGTTCATTGAATCCCGGATAGAGGTAGTGCAAATCCATCGTGACATCATTACCGCTGGTGGCAGCAGCATCGACACGGATCACTTGGTAGTCACCGTTTCCGGCTGGTCCTTGGATGCCCTGAAGCCCTTGCAGCCCTTGTATACCCTGAATACCCGGTGATCCCTGATCGCCTTGTAGCCCCTGTGGTCCCTGTGCACCCGGAATTCCTGGAATACCTTGAGCACCCGGCTGCCCTGGCTCGCCTATTGCACCCTGCAGGCCCGGTATTCCCTGCGGTCCCGGCTGACCGGTCGAACCCGTTGCTCCAGGCAAGCCATTCGAACCATCCGCGCCATTTTGGCCAGCGGCCCCTTGCTGACCCTTCTCCCCATCGGCTCCATCGCTACCCCCATCGGTACCGACATCGAGACCTCGATCCTCAGACGCAGAATTCATTGATGAACTCACCAGATATCCGGTGACAGAACCGCCCAACATCCCGAGAAGCAAAGTCGAGGCTACCAACAACGCCACATTGCGTGTTTTCATCCCATCCCCTATGAAAGATCGAAAATGCTCTCGTTTTGGGTATCCTACCCCAGCATTCCGTGATTTAAAAAAACTGAAGGGCCGAAACCGCTATGGTTCCGACCCTTCAGCTGTAAAGACTTTAGACAGGCTTTACTGACGAAGCCTGAGGCCCCTTGTCACCCGATGTGAGTTCGAACTCAACCGACTGACCTTCTTCGAGGTTTTTGAATCCGTTTCCTTCAATGGCACTGAAATGTACGAATACATCTGCACTTCCATCACCGGGGGTGATGAATCCATAACCCTTTTCAGCACTAAACCACTTAACGGTTCCTAGCGACATAACTTTTACTCCTATTACTGCTGTTACACGACGACTTGTCGTTATTACAAGCAGGTGCTAAAGCCTCGCAAGCTATGAAAATCACAAAACCGTTGAACCTACTCTTATTTTTGATAATAGAGCATTCTGAGCAACAAAAAGTACAAAAAGCCAGAAATCGGCGATTCGACACCAAATCTTGACCAAATTTGGCACTATTTTGGCGAAATTCTGCGAAATTCTCTCGATTCGCGATGTTCCAGCACAGGCGACACCGAGGGTTTGTTGCCTGTGAGTGTCGGGTCTTAGGCCGGAAGTTTGTAGTCAGAACCGACCACTACGGTGATTGGCGAGCCCTGATACGAGGTAGCCAACTCAACCCGTTCTACCCCGAGAGATGAGGCAATCGCCCGTGCGGCAGCCTCTGCTGAAAGATGATTGTAGTAAATCACCGTTTCACTCAGATCATGGCTGCTGGCATTCGCCCGGGCAATCACATGATAATTCTTGGTCACCAAAAAGTTACCCACGACCGAGGCGAAGCCCGAGGTTGGAGTGCCGTTCAGCACCGTCACCGGCATTTTTGGATCTTGGACAGCATCCACAACCGGGATCACATATTCAGGCTTGGCAACTTCGGGGTACTGTGGCTTGGCATCATCGAAGGATGGCACCAAGGATGCACCCCATTGTGAGATTGCAAATTGTCCGGCGCCGACAAGCACCGCGAATGAAGCCAGCATGATGCCGAACTTGAGCCATCCACGACCACGTCGTGCAGGACCGCGGTGAGCACCTACTCGCGTGACCTCTGGGGAGCTTTCATCGAAGCTATCGGAAACCATTTTTGCCATATCGTTTCTAGATTACTCGCTCACTTTGGACAATGCTGGATATTCGCCCAAGGGACGCTGAAGTTTCACCCGAAAGCAGCCCGAACTTGTTAGCCTAGAGATAAGAACTGCTTCTTGTGGTTTCTTCTCTCGCCCTCGTTTGTGCGGTTTGACAGCCTCTGGGCAGATGAACACAATGTCTAATGGATGTGAATTGTTATGAGTGAACACAATTTTCCGGTAATGAAGACCGAGGCTGAATGGCGAGCCGAACTGAAGCCTTTTGAGTTTGCCGTGCTGCGAAATGCCGCCACCGAGGCTCCGGGTACCGGGGAGCTGCTCAACGAGCACCGCACGGGTGTGTATAGCTGCAAGGCCTGTAACGCTGAACTCTTCCGCTCCGAGACCAAATTTGAGGCCCACTGCGGTTGGCCGAGTTTTTATGAGCCCAGCGGGCTTGATACCGTTGTGCTTCGGGAGGACCGCTCACTCGGTCACCTGCGTACCGAAGTGCTCTGCGCATCCTGCGGTTCACACCTGGGCCATGTCTTTGATGATGCCCCGCAAACGCCTACCGGGCAGCGCTTCTGCATGAACTCTATTGCCCTGAGCTTTGAGCAGGCTTAATGTCGAGTTATCGATCACTGCTGCGCCGCCAATCAGCCTCACGGGTGGGACGAAGCGCGCCTAGCCGGAAAAAGGTGTTGAAGTACATTGCTGCCGCATCACGGGCAGCCGATCATGGCGGGCTCGAGCCCTGGCGTTTTATTGAGATTCGCGGCAAGGCCCGACAAGAACTCGGGGAGGCGATTGCCACCGCAGCAGAGCTCAAGGGGATGGCATTCGCCAAGATGGTGGCAAAACCATTCCGGGCACCGCTGTTGATTGCCATTGTGGCTGTACGGAACCCCGCGCGTGAAAAGAAGATTCCTTATTGGGAACAGGATGCTGCAGCCGCGGGAGCTGCCCATTACCTGAGCCTGCTCCTCGATGAAGCCGGCTGGGGCGTTATGTGGCGCACCGGACAACACGTTCGCAAAGAACCGGTACGTATCTTTCACCACCTCGAAGATAATGAAGAATTGCTGGGCTGGCTCTATGTGGGCAATCGCACCAAGCAGATCAAGAAGCCTCGCGGGCCACATCCCAGCCCTGAACTGCTCCTAACGACCTTCGACTAGGCCTTCGACAAGATCTGCGCCGAAATCCTCGACGAGATTTTCAACAAGCTCGTCGATTAGGCAGCCATTTTTTGGCTAGAGCTGAGCTTCGGGTCGAACTTTCTTCTTTTTGACTTTCGATGAGCGTAAACCAAGAGCCGCTGTGGTGACTCCAACCATGGCGAGCGCAATAGCCAGATAGCTCAGCGCGGTAATCGGGTAGGCATCCGGATAATACAGATCAATCACCAGAGAGCCGATGAGCTGACCCGCCGTCATGGTGAGAGTGAGGAGCAGCACTCCGATGCGGCGCACCACAATGGCAATGGTCAGGATGAAGATAAAGCCGAGCATTCCGCCCAGATAGAGCAGTGGTTCGCTCGGCCAGCTCTGTGGCAGGCCCTGGCTCGGCAGGAGTGCAAGCCAGATCAGGAATATGAGCACTGTGCCGGCGCTAAAGCTGACGAGGGTCGCTAGGGTGAAACTCTTCGTTTCATGCCGGACCAGGCCGATGGTGGCCTGCTGGAAGGTGGTGACCATCCCGGCAAAGAATGGCAGGATGAGCAACCACCACTGATCGTTGCCCTGCAATTGTCCGGAAACCATGAGAATAACCGCACCGAGTGTGATCGTTGCTCCAAGACCCCGAAGGAAGTTTAGTTTTCGGGTAATGCCGCTGACGCCAAAAACATCCATCACCATGCCGCCTACCGTGCTTCCAGCAACCAGCGAAATAGTGAAGCCGGCAAGACCGATGGTATTGACCAAAGAGCTTTGGAAAAACACCAAGAACGCGCCTGCAAAGCCACCGATGAGCGCCCACCAGGGCAGCTCTCCGCTGCAGAGCCCACGGAAGAGCCGCTTCAGACTCTGCCTGGCGTGATTTCTGGAAAGAAAAAACACCGCGATGCAGAGAATCCAACCCGAAGAAAACGAAAACAACGAGGTCAGCACTGCATCGTCGAGAGCCTCACCCAGTTGACCGTTAATTTTGGACTGGATGGCCACACCTAGTCCCGAAATAACGGCGGCAATCAGGCCGAGGACCAGCGCAAGCTGTCCCTTTTTTGTCGCAGGCTTTGCGGAGCTGTTCTGCACGCCATCTCAATCGGTAGTGTTTTTAGAGAAAATGAGAGCCCCCTGTCAGGATTGAACTGACGACCTTCCGCTTACAAGGCGGGTGCTCTACCACTGAGCTAAGGAGGCAACATGAATATCTTAGTCAAAAATGAATCGGCGTGCAGACTCAGCGGCCGGAAAAGAAAAATCGGGTGCCGAAGATTCGACACCCGATCTGAATTTCTCTGCTGAGATTAGCCCTTCGGCTCATCTTTCTGCTCAGTTTCAATCTTTTGCTGAGCGGAATTTGACTCGGTCAGGTTCAAGAACTGAGCAATGGCTTCCTTGCTATTTCCAAGAGTCTCGCTTGGGTAACGAACACCATTGACCACGAGGGTTGGGGTTCCAAAGGAGTTCTTGTAATGCAGGGAGGTGTCCTTGAACACCTGCTCGGTTGCCCGCTTGGTCCAGTTCTTGTAGGTACCATCGGCAATACAGCTCTGGATTTCTTCAAATTTCTCGACACCGGAGTTCTTGATGACTTCAAGAATCGCATCATCGGAAAGACCGCTGCCATCAACAGGTCGCGCCGCAAACATCGCTGCGTTGAAATCAAAGAAGGTATCCGGAGAATAGTTTGCTACACAAGCGGCAGCGTTTGCTGAGCGGGTGGAGTATCGTGAGGAGCTATCCAGAATGGATACCGGATGCAGCTCAAGAGTAATGGCACCATTTTCTAGCCAGGCTTTGAGCTGAGCGTTATTCTCAGCCTCGAAGGTGGCGCAATGAACGCAATTGTAATCGAGGTACAAGCGCAGGCTCGGAGTGCCATCTTCATTAGGCTCGACCGGTACTGATGGTGGTGTTCCGACATCCCGGGCTGGAGTCTTCTCAGCAACGAGATTCTGGCCGATCTTGATTCCGTCAGTGGCCATATTTGCCGGGCTTGGGCCCTCTGGCCGGATAGAGTTCAGAACGATAAGGCTGATGACAACACCGATGGCAACAACGCCGAGGACAACACCGGATTGAACAAAGAGGCGGTTACGCTTGGCACGCTTCTTTTCTTGTTCGCGCATCTGGCGAGCCGTTTCACGAGCCAGCTCTCTGCGCTCGTTCTTCGTCGCCCGATCTTTTCCGGTCGCGTTCATTTGTTCTCCCAAACACTACAAAAGTTACAATCTTTTCGATAGTAGAACAAATTGCCCTACATATCCTATGAAAAAGCCGAATCTTGCCCGAAAAGCCCCTGAGTTGGGGCAGAACGAGAGAGCTGTATATGTTTTATGCAGCCCTCAGCTTGGCAATCTCATAGAGCGCAACACTGGTGGCAATGCCGGCGTTCAAGGACTCGGTTGCCTTGCTAATTGGCACCGAGACAATTGCGTCACAGGTTTCGGTCACTAAACGAGACAATCCCTTGCCTTCGCTACCAACGACCAGAACAATCGGGTCTTTCGCAAAACGTAAGCCCGGAAGCTGTTCATTGCCGCCACCGTCAAGACCCAAAACGAACACACCCTGCTGCTGAAGCTTCTTCAGCGCCTGGGTGAGGTTACCCACCGAGGCCACCGGAATACGAGCAGCAGCACCGGCAGAGGTCTTCCAAGCGGCAGGAGTCACACCAACGGAGCGGCGACCCGGGATAATCACACCGTGACCGCCGAAGGCTGCAACGGAGCGAATAATCGCACCCAGGTTTCGCGGGTCGGTTACCCCGTCAACGGCAACAATAAGCGGTGCCGCCGATTGGCGTTTCGCAAAGGCGAGCAGGTCTTCCGGATGCACATAAGAATATTTCGGCACCTTAAGCGCCAATCCTTGGTGAACCTCACCGAAACCGGCCATCCGGTCGAGTTCTTGACGGGTCACTTCAACGATGGCAATGTTCTGGATATTGGCCAGCTTGAGCGCTTCACGCACCCGATCATCAATCTCGATGTGCTGGGCAAGATAGAGAGTGGTAGCCGGAATCTTAGTGCGCATCGCCTCAAGAACCGCATTGCGCCCATTGACCAGATCGAACTCTTCGTTGCCTTTGAAACGACCAGGTCCGGCTTGGTTTCGCGGAGCTACCGTACGGTCACGGTCGCGCTCTCCCGATTGCGATCCGCCACTGTATGAGCTACTCCCGGCACCTCCCGGACGCCCGCCACGCTTGCTGGCAAGTTTGTCTTGCGCAATCTTGCGCTTACCTGCCGGATGATACGGACGGTCTTCAGCCTTTGGGGTCGGTCCACGACCCTCAAGGGCCTGTCGGCCCTGACCACCAGAACCGACTGCCGGTCCTCTGCTCTTTTTACGTACGGCGCCTGGACGCCCCGGTTTATTAGCCATCAATCCTCCATGTTGTGCCATCAGCACCATCCGCGAGGACGATACCGGCTGCTGCCAGCTGATCTCTGAGTCGGTCAGAGGTGGCGAAATCTTTTGCGCTGCGAGCCTGATTGCGCTCATCAATCAGCGAAGAAATTAGTTTAGCAAGGGAAATCTCCGCATCTGCTGAACCAGATTGCTGTTTCCAAGCTTCAGATGCCGCATTCAG
>JBARYA010000104.1:0-2559 GCA_049647625.1 Microbacteriaceae bacterium | reverse complement strand
TGATTATGCCGGCAACTCTCTCAACCGTGAATGCGACCTTCCGTGGACGTTATCGGGCCGCCGCTTTTGGGGTCTGGGGTGCGGTCATTTCTGGCGCCGCTGCTATCGGGCCGTTGGCTGGTGGGGCGCTGACCCAATACGCTTCCTGGCAATGGATCTTCTTGGTGAATGTTCCATTGGGACTCATTGTTTTTATCACGGTTCTCCTCTGGGTTCGTGAGACTCGTGGCGGTGATAATCGCCCTGGTGCTGATGTCGATGGTGCGCTGTTGAGCGGTATCGGTTTTGGTGCGATTGTTTTTGCAGTCATCGAGGGACCTGATTTGGGTTGGTGGACTCCGAAGGCAGATTTCAACCTTTTTGGCTTCGTTTGGCCGAAGACTGCAGCAGTATCCCTGGTTCCGATACTCCTCTTCGTCGGCATTGTCGCCCTCGTGCTCTTTGTTTTGTGGGAGAGACATCGTGGCCGTAATGGGAGATCGGCACTTCTCGATCTGAAACTCTTCGCATTGCCCACTTTCTCTTGGGGAAATCTCACCGCAGGAATGGTTGCGGTAGGAGAGTTTGCAATTATCTTTGTGCTACCGCTCTATCTGATTAACGTGCTCGGGCTCGATGTGATGACTGCTGGCTTGATTTTGGGTGCGATGGCTATTGGCGCATTTGTTTCGGGTGCATCCGCTCGTCACCTTGCAGCCCGCCTCGGGGCTCCCGGGGTGGTATTACTTGGACTGCTCATGGAGTTACTCAGCGTTATTGTGCTGGTTTTGGTGTTGACTTCTTCGAGTTCTGGTTGGATGCTCGCTGCAATCCTGATTGTTTACGGACTCGGTTTGGGCCTCGCATCTGCTCAGCTGACCAGCACTGTTTTACGGGATGTTCCAACTTCTGAATCCGGTCAGGGTTCGGCAACGCAAAGCACGGTTCGCCAGGTGGGTACCGCTTTGGGTACAGCATTTTCGGGCGCCGTGCTTTCCCTTGCCCTGGCGACAACCTTGCCAAATGCTCTGAGCAAGGCGGGTCTGAGTGGAGCCGCCTTTGACGGCGTTGCTGAACAAACCAGACAGAGCGCAGGAACCATGATCGAAATCCTGAGACAGCAGGGCGCACAGAGTTCTTTTGGGAAAGACACCCCGCAGGTGATTCAGGCGCTTGCGGAGGGTTTCAGTGATGGCACTCGGGCGGCAATGCTGGTCGCCGTTGTATTTCTCGCTCTCGGGCTTGTTTCTGCTTGGCGGGTGAGGGCTGTCGCGAAGACTCAATCCGCAGCCCACGAATAAAGCGTGTTGTCAGAATACATTCAGTATTTATGCCGCTGACAATAAGCTATGGGGTTGAAGGATAGAACTAACGATCCAACGATGTGACGGAGGCAAGAGATGGTGTCCGAGGTACAGAGCCAAGAGTCCATTCTCCGTGCAGGACATCAGAGCGTCGAGCAGGTGTTGGATGATTTAGGCTCACGGGCCGAGGGTCTGAGCGTTGCTGAAGCCGCACAGCGCCTGACCCGTTACGGGGCGAATGCGCTACGCACGCACAAGGCGAAAGCCTGGGCTGTTTTGGGGCGTCAATTGAAGAGTCCTATTCTTATCCTGCTCATGATTACCGCGGGCCTCTCGGTGTTCCTCGGTGATGCAACCAACTCGATAGTGATCGCGGTAATTCTGTTGGTGAGCGTAGGGCTCGGATTTAGTAACGAGTTCCGGGCAGAACGGGCGGCTGAGGCGCTCCATTCCAGTGTGACGCACCGGGTCGTGGTGATTCGGGATGGTGCCCCAAATGAAATCAATGTTGTTGAATTGGTTCCCGGAGATATTGTTCGGGTGGGGCTGGGGGCTGTGGTACCGGCAGACCTGCGGATACTGAGCGTGGATGAGTTGCTGTGTAATGAGAGCATCCTGACCGGTGAATCGTTGCCTGCGGCAAAAAGTGTTGAAGCAGTGGCTGCCGATGCGGGTCTTGGCGATCTGAGCTCCTGTATGTTGATGGGAACCATCGTCCAATCCGGCAGCGGCACCGGGGTTGTCGTTGCAACGGGAGCAAGCGCGGAGTTTGGCAAGATTGCTTTGGGCCTGGGTGAGCGGCAACCCGAGACGGCTTTTCAGCTGGGACTGAAGCGTTTTTCGATGCTACTGCTTCAGATTGCTATCGTACTCACCACCCTCATTTTTATTGCGAACCTCGTATTGCAACGGCCATTGATTGACTCTCTCTTGTTTTCACTTGCAATCGCTGTTGGTATTACCCCACAATTGCTCCCGGCCGTGGTGAGTACCAGCTTGGCAACCGGTACCCGCAGGCTTGCCCGCAAAAAGGTGCTGGTGAAACGCTTGGTGTGTATCGAAGACCTGGGCGATATGGATATTTTGGTCACCGACAAGACCGGTACCCTCACCGAGGGGCAGATTAGTTACACCAGTGCAGAAGCGTTCGGCTCACTGAATTCCGACGCCCTGCTGCATCTTGGGCTGCTGGCAACCGAAGTTGACTATGCACAGGGACCATCCGCCGCAGTTGGCTTGAATCAGCTTGATCAAGCACTCTGGGATGCTCCAGAAT
>JBARYA010000103.1:0-3239 GCA_049647625.1 Microbacteriaceae bacterium | reverse complement strand
TGACGTGCCCGACCATGATTGTGGGCATTGCCCGCGATTTGGCAATGCGAGTGAGCACTGAGGCAACCTCGCGTACCTGGCTGGGGCCGCCGGCTATGCCCTCGATATTTGGGCTGAAGACGGTTTGTACCGAGTCGACAATGAGCAGGTCTGGGTCGATTTGTTCGAGCTGCCCGAGCGCTAATTCGAGGTCGGTTTCGGAGGCTAAATAGAGGGTGTCAATCATGGCACCGGTGCGTTCTGCGCGAAGGCGCACCTGGTTGATGGATTCTTCAGCGCTGAGATAGAGCACTTTTTTGCCCTGGGCAGCCACTTTGGCAGCGACCGAAAGGAGGAGGGTGGATTTACCGATTCCAGGTTCACCGCTCAGCAGAATTGCCGCACCGGCGACCAGGCCACCACCGAGGACCCGATCGAACTCACCGATACCGGTCGGCTCGTGTTTGAGTGAATCGCCACTGAGCTGGGTAATCGGTCGGGCTTCGCTACCGGATATAGGGCGCACAACATTGAGTTGCCGCTGCAGGCCAGTCTTGGTGCTTGTTTCAAGAACGGTTCCCCATTGCTGGCATTCGGCACAGCGCCCAACCCATTTTGTGGTCTTCCAGCCACATTCGGTGCAGGAATACGCGCTCACAGTTTTAGCCATGCTCCTAGGCTACATTCCTGTGCTGACAGTCCGGTACTGCAAGCAAAGATGGGGTCACTAGCGGTTATAGTTTGGCGCGATGCCGAGCAGGCCGTCGGTAGCCTCGTTACAGGCTGCGTCGAGCTCTACGGGAAGTGGGCCGGCCTTGAACGCTGCAATGCTGGGAGCAATCTGATCGGGGCGGGATGGTCCCAGCAATACCGAGTTGACCAGAGGGCGGTTGAGCAGCCAGCGTAGGGAGAGCTCTAACAGGCTGAGTCCAGCATCCTGAGCGATGGTTCGGAGCTGAGAGATGGTGTCGAACTGTTCCTGATTCCAATAGCGCTCGCGGTAACTTTTACCCTGTGCAGAGTTCCCAAAGCGACCCGATTCTGGGGTTGCCGTGGGATCGACCTCTTTGGCAAGTAGCCCACCGGCGAGTGGATTGTAGACAATGGTTTCGAGTCCGGTGTTTTGAGCGTATTCGGCGTACTCGGATTCGAGGCGTCGTGCGAGGAGGCTATAGCGCTGCTGTGAGATGCTGGGCACCAGGTAGCCGTTTTGGCGGGAGTGTTCGGCAATCTGCTCAATCTGCCAGGAAGAATAATTCGAGAGGCCAAGCCGCTTTACTTTGCCAGTTTGCCTGAGCTTTTCAACCGCAGCGAGTGACTCCTCGAACGGGGTGCTCCGGTCGGGCTGGTGGAAATAGAGTAGATCGAGGCTGTCCAAACCGAGACGCTCGAGGCTGGTATTCACACTGGCAGTGATCGACTCCGCGCTCAATGGTCCGCTACCAAGGCGGGGTCCATCGGGGTTTCCGACCTTTGAGGCAATTTCGAAGCGTCCCGGCCGCTCTTTGATAATTGCACCTAAGAATTCTTCGCTTCGTCCTTCGGTGTAGGCATTGGCGGTATCTATCGCGGTGATGCCCTGTTCGTGGGCCACATCCACAATTTCGCTGGAGAGCGCGAGGTCGGCTGAGCCGCCAAAATTCATTGAACCGAGAACGATATTGATCATAGAATCTTCCTGTGTGCTCTTGCGCTTGGCAGTGTTGATGAAAGACGGGCTAAGGCGAGCGAACTCTAGACGCTGTGCTCTGTTAAGAATGCGGCGATATCTTCAAGCTCCTCAATGCTGATGGAGTGTGCCATATCGGCATAACGACGCTCGGTGAGCTGAAAGTGTTTCGGAACAAACTCAGCGGTGCGCGCAATCGCCGCAGCAGGAATAACCGGGTCGGCAATATCGTAGCCCCAAAATAGTGGCACCGGCTTCTTGGCAAGGGCAGCATCCTGAGCCTCTTCGCCGGCGACGCTGAATCCAGAAAGGTTCAGCCCGTAGGCGAATAAGTCTGGGCGAGTGCGGAGCAATTGGATGGTCATGGCGCCGCCCATCGAGAAGCCGAGGAGCCCGATACTCGATGGTTTGAGCGACAAAATTTCTTCTTGCAACCAGGCAATAACCTGCTGCACCGCACCGGCAACAACATCCGCCGGTGGGTTCCCCGACTCGGTTACAGGGAACCAGGTGTAACTGCCGGTCTGCATGATGATCGGCGCTCGCAGCGAAACAATATTGAGGTTTTCGGGCAGGTAGCCGGCTAGGCTTGCGAGATCGTGCTCGTTCGAGCCATAACCGTGTAGCAGGATGAGAAGCGGCTTATTGCTGAGCACCGCATAGGCTTCGGTGGGGTCCGGATGTTTCGCGGGGCGCACCCATTGAGCGATGAGTTTAGTAATTGCACTTACCCCACATTCCAATATTGGCTGAGTAGGCCTCATTTTCGGCCTGCTTCAGTTCTGCATAAAAGTAGTCATTTGGCCTGACCTTGATTGCTTCGGCATAACCATCGGCAACCATTTGGAGGTTTACGAAGGTGCCGTCCTCATTCCAAATATAGAGCAGCATCCGGTCATATTTGTCATAGGGTTCACGATCGGTGCTCACCCAGACGGTGCTGTTCACAGGGATCAAATTCTTGAGAGCATTGGTGGCTTCATCTCCGTAGCATTCTTTCGGGCTACTGACCTCAGGGGTGTCGATGCCAACCAGGCGTACTTTGACCTCACCCTTTTCGCTGATCTGGTTTCCGGATTCGAGGGCCTCCAAGAAGAGGGTGTCTCCATCGTGGATGTGCTTGACCTTGGCAGCCTGGGCATCATCAGGCAGCGGGATGCTCTGCGCATTGCCGTTTTCAGTGTTGATCGGTGGCTTTGAGGGACTGTCATTATCGCCCATCTGGTTGTTTAAACTGTAGATTATTGCGACGACTACGACGGCAATCAGCGCGATGAAGAGGAGTAGTTTGCGCAGCAGGGTCAAATAGTTTTTCACAAAGCCTCTTTCATGGTCGGCATCCTGCTTGAGCAGCTTCGCTCGGCGACGGGTCTCGTCTTCTAGTGTAACCGCGTGGGCTGTATTGTGCCGTTGTAGTGCTGGGATGCCGCTTGGATGCTTGCAGGATGTGACCCCAAGATTCCAGCGAAACTTCGTGTAAACTGTTTGGGTTGGTGACGTGTCCGAGCGGCCGAAGGTGCATCTCTCGAAAAGATGTGTGGTTAATAGCCACCGTGGGTTCAAATCCCACCGTCACCGCAAATGAGTTTTG
>JBARYA010000102.1:0-1942 GCA_049647625.1 Microbacteriaceae bacterium | reverse complement strand
CCCTGCATGGTGGCGCTGCGGCTCGACCATTCGCAACCCATAGCAATGCCTTCGATACCGAATTGTTCCTGCGAATCGCTCCAGAACTATTCCTCAAGCGTGCTGTTGTCGGTGGTCTCGAGCGAGTATTCGAGATCAATCGGAACTTCCGCAACGAGGGTGCCGACTCAACCCATTCACCCGAGTTCGCCATGCTTGAGGCCTATCAGGCCTATGCCGACTATAACGTGATGGCCGACCTTACCCAGGAGCTGGTTCAGGAAGCTGCTCTGGCGCTGACCGGAAGCCACACCGTAGTCTGGGCCGATGGTACCGAGTACGATTTTGGTGGTGAATGGGATCGCATCTCTATGTACGATTCACTCAATGAGGCCCTTGCTGCCCGCCACAGCAGCGGTGAGCTGATGGTCGTAACGCCGGAGACCTCGGTCGAAGCGCTTGAGAAATTAGCTGCCGCCCATGAGGTTGAGGTGCACCTGCCAACCCACGGCAAGCTGGTCGAAGAGCTCTGGGAGTTCTTCGTTAAGGACTCTCTGGTGCGCCCAACCTTCGTGATGGACTTCCCGCTGGATACTTCTCCACTCACCCGCGACCATCGCACCAAGGCTGGTGTGGTTGAAAAATGGGACCTCTATGTACGTGGCTTTGAGTTGGCCACTGCCTATTCCGAGCTGGTCGACCCGGTCATCCAGCGTGAGCGCTTCGTGGAGCAGGCAAAGCTTTCTGCCCGCGGTGATGCCGAGGCAATGCAATTAGACGAGGACTTCTTGAAGGCTCTCGAATATGGCATGCCACCATCCGGCGGTATGGGCATGGGTATCGATCGTTTGTTGATGGCCCTCACCGGCCTGGGCATTCGTGAAACGGTGCTCTTCCCGCTCGTCAAATAGTGGATCTCAGCTCAGTTTCTTAGAGTCTTAAACGCTCCGCCCCAGCGCAGGAGTTCTTTGATGGTTCCATCGAGTGCACGTTCTTGGCGCTCTGAAGGGATGAACTGATTGCCCTCGAATTCGGTGGCGGTAATGATTCCTACTTGATTACTCACCACCGCCATCTTGAGCGCAGAGCAGTTCAAGCGGAGGCTTTCGATTGCCCGGGCTCCACCCCAGGAGCCGTATCCGACAAAAGCGGCGACCTTATCGTTCCATTCCCGATAGAGCATGTCGAGGGCATTCTTGAGGGCGGCATTCGCTGCGTGGTTATATTCCGGGGTAATAATCAGGTAGCCATCGAAGGGGGCAATTTTTGCAGCCCAGCTGATGGTGTGCTCATGTGAGTATTTGTTCGCACTCGGAATATGTGGCTCATCAAGGAATGGCAGCTCCTCGTCCGCGAGGTCAATCAGGGTGAATTCTGCATCATCACGCCGCCCTGCCTGCTCAAAAACCCAATCGCCCACACTTTTTCCTTTGCGCCCTGGGCGGGTGCTCCCAATAATGATTGCAATCTTGAGTTTCTGCATGATTCCCTTCACTGGATGCCTCAGTGCACCCTTCGAGATAATGATCGCTGCCGATCTTCTTTTAGTGTATGTGGGGCCGAGCAGCATTGCCATGATTGCGGCACCAAGGAATTCTTTCTATGGACTGCTGAGAGCGAACAGGCAGCATGTGGGTGCTGGCTTTTCACATAGGATACCGACATGAGACGTGTATTGATTCTTGGCGGAACCGCTTGGCTTGGCAGAGAGATTGCTCGTGCGGCGCTGGCAGATGGTGCCGAGGTGTTTTGCCTGGCCCGCGGGGAATCGGGAAAGGTCCCAGATGGGGTAACACTGGTGGTCGCCGATCGCTCTCAGCCGGATGCCTATGCGGCGCTGCAGGGTGAATGGGATGAGGTCATCGAAATCTCTTATGAGCCTGATTTTGTGCGGGGTGCGCTTGATGCGCTAGCCAGCAGGGCAAAACATTGGACGCTGATCTCCACCTGTTCCGTGTACCTC